>NZ_FMCI01000183.1 GCF_900091845.1 Streptomyces sp. SolWspMP-5a-2 | reverse complement strand
CACAGCAGCCCCCGCTCCGCCAGCAGCGCGTGCACCGCGTCCGCCGACTCCCCGGGCGTCTGCTCCTGCGTCGGCAGGACCAACTCCGGTCGTTCGGGCGGTTCGTAGGGGTCGTCGACCCCGGTGAGCCCGGACAGCCTGCCCGCCGCCTGCCGGGCGTACAGCCCCTTCACGTCCCGCTCGCCGCACACCTCGACCGGCGTCGCCACGTGCACCTCCAGATACGGGGTGCCGCTCCTGCCGTGCCGCTCCCGCACCGCCTCGCGGCTGTCCGCGTACGGCGCGATCACCGGCACCAGGCAGAGGACGCCGTTGCGCGCGAGCACCTCGGCGACCAGGCCGATGCGCTGCACGTTCGTGTACCGGTCGGCCCGGGAGAAACCCAGCCCCGCGGAGAGGAAGCGGCGCACCTCGTCGCCGTCCAGCACCTCCACGCGGTGGCCCTCGGACCTCAGCCGGTCGCCGAGCAGGCGGGCGACGGTCGTCTTGCCCGCGCTCGGCAGCCCCGTCAGCCAGACCGTGGCCCCCTGGGCCCTCGTCGTGCTGGTCATGCGCAACAGTCCTCTTTCCCTACCGGCTCCCGACCCGTGGAACGGTAGGTAAGAAGTCTGAGAGGAGAGGTTGAGGAGTCTGAGGTTTGGCTTAGTGACTCCTGGCGCCCACCCCCGCGAAGACCCCGCCCGCGTCCCTGAGCCGTTCGTGCAGCGCCCGGAAGACCGCCGCCGACCGCTCGCCGGGCCAGTCAGGCGGCAGCAGCCGGGACGGCAGCCCCGGATCGGCGTACGGGAGGTGGCGCCAGGAGTCCAGGGCGAGGAGGTAGTCGCGGTAGGCGTCCTCGGGCGGGGTCTCCGCGCGCCGCTCCCAGGCACGCAGCACCGGCCCGTGCCGGTCGAGGAACGCCTCGTGCTCCTTGGCGATCGCGGTCAGGTCCCACCAGCGGGCGACGGCGTCGGCGGTCACCGCGAAGCCGAGGTGCTCGCCCCGGAAGAAGTCGACGTACGGTTCGAGGCGCAGCCGTTCCAGGGTGTGCCGGGACTCCTCGTACAGCCGGGCCGGGGCGATCCACACGCCGGGCGCCGCGGTGCCGAAGCCGAGACCGGCCAGCCGCGAGCGCAGCACGTGCCGCTTCTGCCGCTCCGACTCCGGCACCGAGAAGACGGCGAGGATCCACTCCTCGTCGTCCGCGGTGCCGTCCGGATAGACGCGTCTGTCTCCGTCGTCGAGCAACTGGCGCGCCTGCGGCGACAGTTCGTAACCGGCTGCGCCCCGGGCGGTGCGGGCGGGCAGCAGCAGCCCGCGCCGTTTGAGCCGGGACACCGAGGAACGCACCGAGGGTGCGTCCACCCCGACCGCCGCCAGGAGCCGGATCAGCTCGGCGACGGGTACCGGGCCGGGCACGAAGCGGCCGTAGGCGCCGTAGAGCGTGACGATGAGAGACCGTGGTGCATGCTGGTCGGACACGTTGATCATCTTAGGTCGTCGGTATCAGCGCTGGTCACCATCGGTGCGCAATCGGAAGCGCTGGAGTTTGCCGGTCGCCGTGCGCGGCAGCTCCGCCACCAGCACGATCTCCCGCGGGCACTTGTACGGCGCCAGCTCGGACGTGACGAACGCGCGCAGCGCCTCGGGGTCCGGCCCGGCGCCCTCCTTCAGGACCGCGTACGCCACGACGACCTGCCCGCGGGCCTCGTCGGGCCGCCCGACGACGGCGGCCTCCACCACGTCGGGATGGCGCAGCAGCGCGTCCTCGACCTCCGGTCCCGCGATGTTGTACCCGGCGGAGATGATCATGTCGTCGGCGCGTGCCACGTACCGGAAGTACCCCTCGGCGTCGCGGACATAGGTGTCGCCGGTGATGTTCCAGCCGCCGCGCACGTACTCCCGCTGGCGCGCGTCGGCGAGGTAGCGGCAGCCGACCGGGCCGCGCACCGCGAGCAGCCCCGGCTCACCGTCGGGCACCGGCTCGCCGCGCTCGTCCTGCACCCGCGCCTGCCATCCGGGCACCGGGACGCCGGTGGTCCCGGGGCGGATCAGGTCGTCCGCCGCCGAGACGAAGATGTGCAACAGCTCGGTCGCGCCTATGCCGTTGACGATCCGCAGCCCGGTCCGCTCCCGCCAGGCGTGCCAGGTCGCGGCGGGCAGGTTCTCGCCCGCGGACACGCAGCGGCGCAGCGACGACAGATCGTGCCCGCCGGCGTCGGCGAGCATCGCCCGGTACGCGGTCGGGGCGGTGAACAGGACCGACACCCGGTGCGCGGCGATCGCGGGCAACAGCTGCCGGGGGCCCGCCTGTTCGAGCAGCAGTGCGCTGGCGCCGGCGCGCAGCGGGAAGACCACGAGCCCGCCGAGCCCGAAGGTGAACCCGAGCGGCGGGCTCCCGGCGAAGACGTCGTCGGGACGCGGGCGCAGCACGTGCCGGGAGAAGGTGTCCGCGACGGCGAGCACGTCCCGGTGGAAGTGCATGCACCCCTTGGGCCGCCCGGTGGTGCCGGAGGTGAAGGCGATCAGCGCGACGTCGTCGGCCGCCGTGTCGACCGCCCGGTACGGGGTGCCGGGCGCGGGCCGGTTGAGGAGGTCGCCGGGGCCCGTGCCGCCGTACGGGGTGATCCGCAGGCCGGGGACCTCCGCCCGCGCCAGGTCGTCGACGCACCGGACGTCGCACAGAGCGTGGGACACCTCGGCCAGCGCGCAGACGGTGGCCAGCTCGCCGGGCCGCTGCTGGGCCAGGACGGTGACGGCGACCGCGCCCGCCTTCAGCACCGCGAGCCAACTGGCCACCAGCCAGGGCGTGGTGGGGCCGCGCAGCAGCACCCGGTTGCCGGGGACGACCCCGAGGTCGCCGGTGAGGACGTGCGCGAGCCGGTCCACGTGGGCGCGCAGGTCGCCGTAGCTCCAGCTCGTCCCGGCGGGGGTGCGGAACGCGGGGCGGTCGGGGGCGGGCCCGGCGAGCAGTTCGGCGGCGCAGTTCAGCCGGTCCGGATAGCGCAGCTCGGGCAGGTCGAAACGGAGGTCGGGCCACTCGCCGGGCGGCGGGAGGTGGTCGCGCGCGAAGGTGTCCACATGAGCCGAGACGATCATGGCGGTGCGCCCCCTTGGCTTCGTGGGCGTCGACGCGGGCGTGCGCCGGTGGCGGCCCGCAGAGGGAGCGTATCGTGTTGGTGACGACAGTCAATGGTGCGCGATACGGTCGGGGGAGCGGCCGGGCCCGGCCGCGGTGAGAGAGGACGGCGATGCCCGCATTCTCGCTCGAACCGGCACAGAACCTCTGGCGCGCCGAGCTGCGCGCACTGGCCGCCGACCGGCTGCGCCCCCTCGCGGACCGGGGCGAACCGGGCCGCGTCAACCGCCCGCTCCTCGCCGAACTCGGCCGACTCGGCCTGCTGGGGCGCCTGTTCACGTCCGGCGCGCTCGACCTCTGCCTGATGCGGGAGTCGCTCGGCTACGCCTGCACCGAGGCGGAGACGGCCCTCGCCCTCCAGGGCCTCGGCGCCCACCCCGTCCACACCCACGGCACCCCTGAGCAGCGGTCCCGCTGGCTGCCCGGCGTCATCGACGGCACGACGGTGGCGGCCTTCGCCCTGAGCGAGCCGGGCGCGGGCTCGGACGCGGCGGCCCTCGAACTACGCGCGGAGGAGCGGGAACCGGAGGCGGCGAAGCACGAGCCGCCGCAGCCGCCGGAACCCTGCCCGGGTACGGCCGACGCCGCACCGCGGGCGGGGGAGGGGACGTCGGGCGCGGCGGCGCGTGAACCGCTGCCGGGCGGGGCCGACGTCGAACTGTGGGCGGGGGAGGGGACGTCGGACGCGGCGGCGCGTGAACCGCTGCCGGATGGGGCCGACGTCGAACTGCGGGCGGTGGCGGGGGAGTCGGCGGAGGGGACGTCGGACGCCGACCGCACCGGCTGGCGGCTCACCGGCACCAAGTGCTGGATCTCCAACGCGCCCGAGGCCGACTTCTACACCGTCTTCGCCCGCACCGGACCCGGCGCGGGGGCCAGGGGCGTCACCGCCTTCCTGGTGCCCGCCGACCGCCCCGGACTCACCGGCGAGCGGCTCGACATGCTCTCGCCGCACCCCATCGGCACCCTCGGCTTCGACGCGGTCCCCGTCACGCGGGACGACGTCCTCGGGCACGTGGGCGGCGGCTTCCGGGTCGCCATGGCCACCCTCGACCTGTTCCGCCCGAGCGTCGGCGCCTTCACCGTCGGCATGGCACAGGCCGCCGTGGACGCGACCCTCGCGCACACCGCCGAACGCGGCGCCTTCGGCGGCACGTTGAGCGACCTCCAGACGGTCGCCCACCAGGTCGCCGAGATGTCCCTGCGCACCGAGGCGGCCCGCCTCATGGTGTACGCGGCGGCGACGGCGTACGACGAGCGGGCCGCGGACCTGCCCGGCCGCGTCGCGATGGCGAAGCTGCTCGCCACCGAGACGGCGCAGTACGTCGTCGACCACGCCGTCCAGTTGCACGGCGCCCGCGCACTGCGCCGGGGCCACCTCCTCGAACACCTCTACCGCGAGGTGCGCGCCCCGCGGATCTACGAGGGCGCGAGCGAGGTCCAACGCGGCATCATCGCCAGGGAGTTGTACAGGAACGTCACGGAGAAGCCGTGCGGGAACGGGGAAGCGTCCGCGAAGGGGGCCGGGAAGTGAGTGCCGAGCGGGTCAACCCGGCCGAGCTGTCGCCGCCGACCGGCTTCTCGCACGCCGTCGTCGCCACCGGTGGCCGGATCGTCTTCCTGGCCGGACAGACCGCGCTCGACCAGGACGGCTCGATCGTCGGCGACACCCTCCCCGAGCAGTTCGAGCGGGCGCTCACCAACCTGCTGACCGCGCTCGGGGCGGCCGGCGGCACCCCGGCGGACCTGGCCAGGGTCACGGTCTACGCCACGGACGTCGCCGCCTACCGCGAGCACGCCGCTGAACTGGGCCGCCGCTGGCGGGAGTCGGCGGGCCGGGACTACCCGGCGATGGCGGTCGTCGAGGTCGTACGCCTGTGGGACGAGCGGGCCCTGGTGGAACTCGACGGCTTCGCGGTCCTCCCGTGACGAGCCGTCCACCGCTCCCGTGACCGAGCAGTCCACCCCTTCCCTGCCCGAGCGGTCCGCCCCTCCCTGGACCGAGCCGTCCACCCCTCCCGGGGTCGGCGCGTCCGGCGTGCTCAGACGGCCACCGGCAGCCGTCCGCCGGGCAGCGGTCGGCCCGGCGTCCGGCGGGGGGCGACGGCCCGGCCCTCGGGGGTCAGCGCGCCGGTGTCGTCGAAGACGATCGCGCCGTCGCAGAGCAGGCTCCAGCCCTGCTCGGGGCGGGCCGCGACGACGTGCGGCCCGGTGCGGTCGGCGGACGGGCAGGACGATCGGTGGGAACACATGGGGCACCTCCACGTCGACGGGAACCGCCCGGCAGGGGCCCCGTACCCAGACCATGCTCCCGTCCCGAACGCACCGGAACGGCCGGACGGGAAGCGTGACAACACGGGGACAACACGCGGACAACGCGCGGAACGTTCACGAGCGGCCTGACACCTTCACGACCGTCACCCCGGACTCGCCGCCGACAGGGTGACGATCACCGCCATCGCCCCGCGCGGCCGGTACCAGTGGAACCCCCATCCTCCCGGAGGTGTTCCATGTCCCTGCGCCCCGCACTCGGCGCCGCGGCGCTGCTCCTGCTGGCCGCCCTGCCCGTCCTCCCCGCCGCGGCCGACCCGGCCGAGAGCGTGACCGTCGACCCGACGGGCACCATCGCCGCCGACGGCACCGTCACCCTCTCCGGCACGTACCGCTGTATGGCGGGCACCGGCCCGGTCTTCGTCAGCTCCTCGGTCTCCCAGAGCACCCGCGAGATCCACTACGGCATCGGCGGCACCAAGGCCGTCTGCGACGGTGCCGAGCACCGCTGGCAGAACGCGGGCAAGCCGTCGACCGACGCCCTCAAGGCGGGCGCGGCCCAGGTCGACGCGACGGTCATGGAGCTGCGCCCGCAGGGCCTGCTCCCGCTGCCGCACTTCCACGCGACCCACACCCAGGACATCACCCTGACGGCGAGCTGACCGCTCCCCGGCCCCCGGGGCGGGCGGGCGCCGCCGGTCCGCCCCGCGGCCGCCCTCAGCGCCCGCCCGCCTCCGCGTCCGATTCGAGCTCCCGCTTGAGGTTGCGCAGGGTCCTGGCGATGTTGCGGGCCTGGAAGGCGGCGAAGGTCCGCCCCGAGGTGGCGATCCGGTCGAAGACGTTCGCGACGGCGGCGGGCCACGCCCGGCGGTCGTCGGTCCAGGTCTCCGTGACCAGGGTGCCGCCGTCGGCCGCCTCGAAGCGGTACTCCCAGCTGGCGATCGGCGCGCGCAGCCGGGGGGTGCGCAGCCCGATCGCGTCGACCCGGAAGGCGAACCGGCGGCCGGGCTCGGCGGCCGTGACGGTGCACCGCGTCACCCACCGCACCCGCCCGCGCTTGTTCCGCCCGACGAAACTGTCCCCGACCGCGACGGGCACGTCGGCCGTCCCCGCGGTGGTCCCGAGGTTCTCGGGGCTCCAGCGCCCCATGTCGCCGACGCGGCTGACGGCCCGGTAGACGACGCCGGGCGGGACCAGGACGACGACCCTGTCGCTCACGGTGAAGACGCGACCCACTGCACTGCCTCTCGCCGACGACCCGAAGCTACTGTTCGGTAGTAATCATGGCACGGGGTGATGAAACCCTCGTGCGGCGGGCTTGGCCCCACGGGGACCTCGAAGCGCGGTGACAGTGACGCTTCGGGTGTCGGCGAATCCGCGAGGTGGGGGCGCGCCGCAAAAGTGAACCGCCCTCTTCTTTCGGCCTGTCCTTTTTGTGTCTGATCAAAGAAGGCTGCGGCACTTCTAGAAGATCATCTTCCGTTAAGTTTGACGGCTGCATCAAACCTGTCCCGAGCGTTGGACGTGGGACTCAGGGTGGGGAAGCGAGAATTTGGCCTTCAGGGACTCATGGTATTAGATGCTCTGACGATGATCGAGATCGTTCGCGCGAGGAGTTCGGTGAACCGTTACGTCATGCTGTCCGTAGGCCTCTCTGCCCTTTCCTTCGCCTACATGGCTCCGGTGGTGCTCCGCTGGATGTGGTGATCGCGCACCGGCTTCCGGGGAAGCTCAGGAGCCGGTCGATCCATGACATGCCAGGAACTCCAGCAACTTCTGAGCCTCGGCCTCGGCGCCCAGGCTGCGATACAGGGCCACAGCGCGTTCGCTGTGGTCACGTGCTGCCTCCGCCGAGTGCGGTGACAGGGCGGCAGTCCGCGCGAGTCCCGCGAGGGCGCGTGCTGAACCCATCGGCAAGTTGATGCGCTCGGCGACTTCCAGGGCACGTCCGTAACCGTCGGTCGCCTTGTCGAGCCGCCCGGACTCGCGTTGGACGTCCGCCGCTCCGATCAGCGCGCGCAGTTTCTCGTACGGGTTGTCGATTCTGGTGGCCACCTGCTCGGCCATCGTCAGATGCAGCAAAGCTTCGCCCCGGCGCCCGCAACGGGCGTACGTCGTCCCCATACTGATCAGTACGTCCGCCTCGCCCAAGGCGTCCCCGCTGGCTCTGTGCGCGGTGAGCGCACGCTGGAAGCAGGACAGTGCCTGGTCCGTCTCCCCAGTCGCTTGGTGGACCGAGCCCAGGTTCGTCGACAGAATCGCAAGATCGACCCGTCCTCCGTGCTGACGCATCAGAACCTGGGATCGCTCGTAACAGTTGCGAGCCTCCGTGTAGTTGCCCTGGAGGAAATGGATCTCGCCCCGATTGTTCAACGCCTGGGCCAGTCCGTGCGGATCGGGTAGCTCCTCGTAGATCGTCTCCATCAGCTGGACTTTTCGCAGCGCCTCGTCGAGGCGCCCCGCGTAGTAGAGGACCACGCCCTCGACGTTCAGGCAATCCGCCTCTCCGCCCCGGTCCGCCACTCTCCGGTACAGGACCAAGGACCGTCCGAGCAGATCGAGCGCGACGTCGCCGTGGCCCGCCGCGACCTGGGCACGGCCTGATTGGAAAAGAGCATCGGCGCTGCCGTGGACATCGTGCAGGCGCTCGTAGATCTGGAGAGCCTCGGTCGCGAGGCGCAGGGCCTCGGTGTGGTCCCGCTGCGCCAACAGGTCGGCGTGATCCGTGAGAGCGCGAGCCAGTAGGGAGGGTGCGCCGGAGGCGCGTAGCACGGCGATGGCCACGTCGAAGAGTTCTCCCGCGAGGTCCCAGGCGCCCCATAGTTTGAGCGCTCTCGCAAGGACACCGGGGAACAGCGCGGCATACTCATGGTGTTCGACTGCCGCCGTGCGCGCGAGAGCCACGAGATTGGCTCGCTCCACAGTCAGCCACACCGAGCCCTCGTCCTGGTCGGAGAAGGCGGAAGTGCGAACTGACCCTCTTGCGAACGGCAACGTCACTGCCCTGCGGTGCGGATGCAGCAGTCGGTCCGCTTGGTGGGCGGCCGTGACGTAATGGGCGATCAGGCGGTTCACAGCCGCGTGCCGATCTTCCTCCAGATCAGTCCTCTGGGAGACGCCCGAGGCGAAGGCGCGGGTCAGATCGTGCAGCCGGTACCGGCCGCGCACGGGTTCCTCCAGCAGACTGGAGTCGAGCAGTTCTTCGACGCATCTGCTCAGCAGGCCCGGCTCATCCGCGAAGTTCGGTCCTGCCAGCGCGGCGGCCGCCTGGAGCGTGGTGTCGGGTCCGGGGTGCAGGGCGAGCAGGCGGAGAAGGTCCTGTGCCGGTCTGCCGAGTTCGGCGTAGGAGAACTGGTGGACCGAGGCGATGAGACCGTCGAATTCCTGGAGGGGGTCGGCAGCGTCGACCAGCCGGTCCAGCAGGTACTGGAGGTCCCATGAACTACGGTGACGGAAACGGCTGGCCAGGACTTGGAGTGCCAGAGGATGGCACGCGCACGCGTCGACGATCTGTTCCAGGCACGTCGGCTCGGACGACACCCGAGACGTCCCGACGACTCTGGTGAAGAGGGCTGCCGCCTCCGATCGGGACAGCGGATCGACGAACAGCGAGGCGGCACCGTCCAGTCCCGACAAGCGGTTCCTGGTCGTCACGAGGACCCGACAGGCGTGTGAACCAGGCAGCAACGGGCTTATCTGCTCCGCGTTGCGGACGTTGTCGAGAATGACGAGCGCTTGGCGCCGAGCGGTCCACTCACGCCATCGGGCCGTCCGGTCGTCCAGCGTGGCCGGGAGCTCGGACGGCATTCCGGCCGCATGCAACAGGGTGGCCAGAGCGTCCGCGGAGTCGAGCGGTTGCTGCCCGCCGTAGCCGCGCATGTCGACGTAGAACTGGCCGTCCGGATAACGAGAGGACATCTGATGTGCCGCATGCACCGCCAGGGTGGTTTTCCCTATCCCGGGCATCCCGTGTATCACGGTGACGGGCAGGGCGGTCGGCGATCCGGGTGCGGCCTCGGGATCGGCCTGGAGAATGCGCAGTTCACCGGATCGACCCGTGAAGTCCGGGGTGTCGCGCGGCAGGAAGTTCCTGACCTCGGAAGCCGAGACCGGTGCCGCGGGGCGAGGTTCCGTCCGCAGGAGAGAGGGGTCTTGCGCGAGCATCCGAAGATGCAGCTGCTGGAGATCGGGTCCGGGCTCGATCCCCTGGTCCTGCTGTAATCGTGTACGGGTCCTGCGGTACACCTCGAGAGCTTCGTCGTGGCGTCCGGAGCGGTAGAGGGCCAGCATCAAGGACCCGATCCCCTGCTGGGCGAGTGGGTTCTGCGAGGCGAACTCGCGCAGCTCGCCGACGAGATCAGCGTGCCGGCCCGACTCCAGTTCCAGGCTGATCCGTTCCTCGCGCACCCGGCGAAGTTCCTCGACCAACCGGGCACGCGCGGCCAGCGCCCAGGAACTTCCACCGAACTCGGACAGGGGCTCACTTCGCCAGAGTGCCTCCGCGGTTCGCAACAAGCCGATCCCCAGCTCGCGTTCGCCCCTCGCCGACGCGGCAGCGGCATCCGCGCGCAGCCGCCCGAAGCGCAGAAGGTCGATGTGCTCGGGATCGGCGCGTAGTCGGTAGAGGCGAGGCGAGGGCCGCTCCACGCCCACCTCGTCCTCTCCGACGGCTCGACGCAGCCTTCCCCGCAGCCGGGAGAGGTACGAGTGCAGGGTGTCCAAGGCGGTCGGTGGCGGATCCCCGTCCCAGACTCGGTCCAGCAGCGTGCTCACCGTGACCGGCTCGCCCCGCGCGTGGATCAACACGCCCAACACCTGGCGCTCTTTGGGTGTCCCCAGTGGGTGCTGCCGCTCGTCGTGCCAGAGTTCAAGAGGTCCCAGAGCAAGAAGTTCCACCACTACCCCCGACGGGTGTGCTTCTTCCTACGGCCTTCAGCGAGGTCTGTATGTGTGACGCGTACCACTCTTCTGCGGGATCGTGGGAGGGGACAGGGGCGCACTGAAGCGTGACAGGCGCACGGTGTCGACCCGTGTCCGGCGGAGTGCAGGATTCATGCAAGTCCGCCGTCCAGGCCTCCGGGCACACACGAGTCATCGGCTGTGAAAGGCCGCGGCCGCGAAGGTGACGAAGGAAGAACCGGGGGAGATCCACCATGAGTGTGACCGTGCCGGAGGCGCACTGGCGGCATGTGCCGGTGCGCCTGGATGTCGAGCGCTGGGCCACCCGCCGTACCCGCAAGCGGGTGCTGGTCGTCGTGCACACCGTGATAGCGGGGCAGAGACTCCTCGACGCGACGCGACTGCTGGAGGGCGACACCAGGGTGCAGATGATCTTCACCCAGGCCCCTGACGTGTTCGGCAATGGTGTGAACGAGTTCCTCGAACGGCTCGGAGCCCTCGTGCTGCCTTGGAACCAGGCCGTGCAGACGCACTTCGATCTTGCTCTGGCCGCTGGTCACGGCAGCCTCCACGATCTGCAGGCGCCAGTCGTCGTCCTGCCGCACGGCGCCGGACACAACAAGCTCACCCCGGTCGCGCGGCACGGTGGTACCGCCGTACCGTCAGGGGTGTACGGGCTCAGCAGGCAACGGCTCGTCCGCGACGGCACGGTGGTTCCCGAGGCCATCGTGCTGGCACACCAGGAGGAGCTGACCCGGCTCGGCCGGGAGTGCCCGGAGGCGCTGCCGGTGGCCGAAGTCGTCGGCGATCCCTGCTTCGACCGCATCATGGCGAGTCTTCCGTCCCGGGCGCTGTACCGCGAGTCACTGGCCGTCGGGCCCCGGCAGCGACTGGTCCTCGTCTGCTCCACCTGGGGACCCGACTCCCTCGCCGGGCAGGGCTGGGACGCCCTGGAGCGGTTGGTCGCCGAACTGCCGCGAGACGACTACCGGGTCGCCGCACTCCTGCATCCCCACGTATGGAACGCGCACGGCGAATGGCAGGTCCGTGGCTGGCTGTCGGGGCTGGCACGCTCGGGCCTGGTCGTGATCAGTCAGCACGGGGACTGGGAAGGCGCGATCGTCGCGGCCGACCGGATCGTGGGCGATCACGGGTCGGTCTCGCTCTACGGTTCGATGACAGGCGCGCCGATGCTGATGGCGGGCCGAGCCGACCCTTGCGTGGACCCCTCGTCGCCAATGGCCGAACTGATGTCCTTCGCGCCGCGACTTCGCCCGGAACGTGCGGTGTGCGCACAGATCAGCCGTGGTCCGACGAGCCGTCACGCGGGCCGCTACGAGCGCGTCGCCGCGCGCATCACGTCGGAACCCGGCCGGTTCGCCCGCAGGATGCGCGCACTTCTCTATCGGAAGCTCCGTCTGCGGGCACCTGCTTTCCGGGCGGTCAGGGAACCGGCCCGCCTTCCGTTGACCGTGCGTTTCGACCGACCGGAGAGCGGGATCTCGCGGTGATCACTCAGATCGCGATCGACCGTCCCGGTCTGTTCCGCGGTAAGGGCGACGCGGACGCCCCCGGTCTCGCCGAGCGGGTCCGGATAGCGCTGGTCGACCCCTTGGCGCAGGAGCCCTTCGTTGACGAGCACGTCAGGGTCCGGATCCGTGGCGAGGAACCGTGGCTCGCCTGCGGGGACGTGCTGATCGGGCACGGCGGGGGACCGCACCGGGCTCTGTCGCTGGCACGTTCATGGCCTGGAGCCCTGGTCGTGGCGGTACATGACCATGATCGCTGCTGGCTGCGCCTGTGCTCGCAGGAGCGGCTGGTCGAACTGCGGGCCGACGATGTACGCAGACCGCTGGGGGAGCGGGACATGGAGAGAGACTGGGAGTTCGTCGCGTCGCTCGCGCACTCCTGCCTGGTGGCCGGGCTGACGGTCGACGTGCTGGTGGCCGTGGCAGCCGGTGACCTGCGTCGCTCAGGCTCCGGGTTCCTCGGGCTCCAAGCGACGGAGTCGGCTGCGCGTGACATCGGCCTCCCCCGACTCTGATCTGCCCACTGCCGCGTACAGCTCCAGGGCTTCCCGGCACAGTTCCCGGGCGAGGCGCGTGCGCCCGCGCTGTTCCGCGACCTCTGCGCGAGCTCCGAGCGCCCGCGCGATCTCGTACTTGGCCGACATCCCGCGCAGCGGCACCAAGGCTTCGGTCAGCAACGCGTCCGCCCGGTCCGGCTCGCCCAGACGGAGGTGAGCCCGGCCGAGCAGTGTGCCCGCCCGTGCGGCGTTATAGGTGTCGCCCGCGCTGAGGAGGATGGCCCGGGCGGCATCGCCGTGGCGGATCGCGTCGTCGGCCTGCCCCGAGACAAGAGCGACATCGGCGAGGTTGAGCATGGCCAGTCCGCCAGCCCGATGGTCGCCGTTGGCCGGCAACTGGTCGACGGCCTCCTGGAAGTACCGGGTGGCCTCGTCGAGACGTCCGAGACGGAACAGAGCGAGCCCACGGTAGTTGAGGGTCCGGGCGTGCCCGAGCCGGTCCCCGCTGTCGAGAAACAGACCGGCCGCCATGTCGAACATCTCCAGCGCGCCGGTCACGTTCCCCTGGCCGAGCTCTCCCACACCACCAGAGGTGAGCATGCGGCATGAAGCCGCTCTGTCCCCCATGCTCCGAGCCGCGGCCAGCCCCTCCCGGTGCGCGGTGCTCCAGTCGTCGTAGAACTTGCGCCGCAGGAAGAGTGGCCACAGGGCGTCCGCGAGCTGCCAGCAGACGGTCGGCAGTCCTGCGGCCCGCGCACCGCGGATCACTGCCATCAGATTCGGCAGCTCACGTTCGAGCCAGTCCAGGGCGCCTTCGGGGTCCGCGCCCACGTCCGCGCGCACCACGGGTTCGGATCCGTAGTCCCGCGCCGCGGTGCGGTGCTGGGGGTCGATGATCTCTTCCGCGCAGGTGGCGCTCGCGAGATAGTGATCGGCGAGCCGCCGCAGGGCCTGTGCCCGTTCCTGCGGCGTCTCTTCCTCACGCGCCCTCGCTGCGGCGTGCAGGCGCACGAGATCGTGGAAACGGTGACGCTCGTCCGGCGTGTCGACGAGCAGACTCGCGTCGTGGAGTTCCTCCAACGACCGGCCCGCTTCGCCCCGCTCCGGTGAGGGCAGCAGTGCCGAGGCGGCCACCCCGTCGAACTCCCGGCCAGGATGCAGACCCAGCAAACGGTAGAGCCTGGCTGCGGGAGGACGCAGAGCCCGGTAGGAAAGATCCAGTGCTGCCCGGACGTTGTGGTCGTCGTCGATGGCCAGCCCCTCCAACCGTTGATGTTCTTCGGTGAGCAGGCGGACCATCGTGGTGATGCTCCGTCCAGGGCGAGCCGCGAGACGGGCACCGGCCACCCGGACGGCCAACGGCAGCCCCGCGCACAGCTCCACCAGAGAACGGGCCCCGTCGGGATTCTCCGTCACCCGCCCGTCGGACAAGGTGTCGGCGAGCAGTTCGACGGCCGCCTCCGGTGCGAGCGGACCCAGGTGGATGGGGTAGCAACCGTCGACGGTGAGTCCTGACAGCCGTCTTCGGCTCGTGACTGCCGTGACGCTCTCACCCGCAGGCAGCAACGGCCGTACCTGGGCCGCGGTCGCCGCGTCGTCGAGCAGAACCACCAGACGCTGGTTCGCGGTCAGCGAGCGGTAGAGGGCCGTTCGCTCGGCGAGGGCGGACGGTACCTGCTGCGCCGGTACGCCGAGGGCGCGTAGGAAGCGGGCCAGTACATCCCCCGGGTGCTGCGGACCGTCGGGCGACTGCGCTCCTAGATCCGCGTGCAATTGTCCGGCGGGAAACCGTGGGCGCAGGGTGTGCAACCAGCGCACTGCGACCGTGGTCTTGCCCACCCCACCAAGTCCGCTCACGGCGGCCAGCACTGAACGCCCTTCCGCGGTGGCCCGGACGCGGTGACGCTCCAGGGCCGCCAACTCCGCAGCGCGGTCTATGACTCTGCCGAGTGGAGGAAGCTGCCAGGGCGTCCAGGTCGCCTCTGTCGCCTCAGCGGCGATGTGCACATCGCCGTGAACCACCCCGGCCTGGACCGCGACGCCGTGGACCGTGCCGCTCAACTCGTTGTGTGACTCGGGTCCCTCCCGCCGCACTTCGCACCCCCGACTCCGCACAGACAGGTTCCGGCTCCCCAGACGGATTCTTTCCGTGGGAGCGATGGATACCCGTGGATCAGGAAGAAGGACGCTCCGATGTCCCGTTGCGCCGTTCTTCTGCGGTGTCGCCCCTGGTGTCGAAGGTCAGCCCCGAGAAGGTGTGCCCTTGGACCACCGCGCCGTGCACTGTGCCGCCGGTGATGCTGTTGTGCACGGAACCGATCGGCGCGGTGTCCTGTTCGGGCGCGCACTCCTCCACCAGAGCGCGCAGTTCGGCAGCGGCGTCGGGCTGTTGCTCCAGGAGGCGACGGAGCAGGAGCCGTAGGCCGGCCGTGACGTCGGAGGTGAGATCTGCCTGGTCGGGGGCGCCGACGGCGGCGACCAGGGTCGCACGGGAACGTTCCAGTTCTCCGTCCAGGGCCGCAGTGCCGCCGTCGCGCGAGAAGATCCGTAACAGGCGCAGTTTCGCCTGCTCCCAGGTCTCGGTCACCATCAGACCCACCGCTGTCGTCGCTCCGGTCGCGACAAGTGCAGCCAACTCCGCTTCCACAGCGCCCCCTTGAGATTCGGTCGTGGCATGAAACCTTGCTCGCTCACGGTAATCGCGAGAGCACCGAGGTCGCCACCGGGCGTGCGCTGCCGGTGGAACCGTCGCGACGGCGAATGGCGAGCGAGTGAAGGCAACGGCCCCGTCCGGAAGCATCCGGGTGGGGCCGTCAGACGCTCCGCGCCCTACCGGTCCGTCCCGAAGTACCGGTCCCCGAAGTCCCCGATCCCCGGCATCATGAACGCGTTCTCGTTGAGGCCCTCCTCGATCGCCGACGTCACGATCCTGACCCCCGGGTAGCGGTCGCCGACCGCCGCGAGGCCCTCGGGGCAGGTGATGAAGGTGACGAAGACGATGTTCTCCTCCGGGACGCCCAGGTCGCGCAGGACCTCGATCGCCGCCAGCGCGGTGCCGCCGGTCGCCAGCATCGGGTCGAGCAGCAGGACCTGGCGGGAGGCGATGTCCTCGGGGAACGCCGTGTAGTAGAGGCGCGGCTGCTTGGTCGTCCGGTCGCGCTGGATGAGGACCTTGCCGATCCTGATGCCGGGGACGACGGCCCGCAGCTCGGCCTCCATGCTCTCCCCGGCCCGCACGATCGGCACCCCGACCAGGTTGTCGGCGAAGCGCAGGCCCCGGTAGGTGCGGCCGACCGGCGTCGTCACCTCGTACGGCTCGAAGGGCAGCAGGTTCAGGGCCGCCTCGGTCAGCAGCCGGATGATCCGTCCGGCGTAGAAGACGAAGTCCTCGCGGCGGGCGTCACGGTCCCGGACGACGGTGTGCAGGGCGCGCAACTGGTCGGTCTGCGGCAGCAGATGGACGCCGGACCCGAGACGGTGCTGGTAGGCGCTCGGTGCCTCGGTCTGCCGCGCGGGCGTGGCCGCGGTCGGGGTCGTCGTCGTGGTCGCGGGGCGCAGGGCGGTGGTCATGGCAACTCCTGGGGGTGGGGAGGGATGCGGAGCGGGGCGGGGGAGCGGGGCTTCAGTCCGTCGGGGGGTGGTCGAACGTCGGCGGCAGCTCGGGTGTGCTGGTGAACTGGCCCGCGGCCGTCCGGTACACCGACCTGCCGCCCGAGCCGCGCCACAACTCGCGCATCACGTAGACGAGTTTGGCGTTGTGCTCCTCTTCCTCCTCCACCGCCCGCGCGATGTGCCAGTCCCACTCGCGGGCCCAGCGCGGGTCGTCGACGTCGTCGGTGGCGGTGGCGAAGAGGCCCTCGATCGCCGTCAGCTTCGCGGGGGCGACGAAGTGCCCGCGGGAGAACAGCACTCCGAGGATGCCGGTCCAGTAGCAGCCGACCGCGCGGCGGCGCTCCTCGACGGGCAGGACGTCCGCGATGTGCCGCATGGCGTGCAGCGCGGTGATCAGGTGCAGCAGCAGGAAGTCGCCCGGCTCGGTCAGGTAGAGGACGGTGACGAGATGCGCGAGCTGCTCCCAACTCTCCTCAGGGTCCTGCTCGGTGACCCACGCGGGCGTCTCGTACATCAGCGGGTGGCCCTCGCCGAGCATCCGGGCGATCCGGTACTGGAGCCCCGAGCGCATCAGTTCGGGGTGGATGTCGGGGCTGCGGCCCGCGACCAGTTCCTCGATCCGCGCGCCGAGCCCTGGCTGGTTCTCCTCCCAGTGACGGGCGATCCGCAGCAGCGACTCCCGGGGCAGGCCGGTGTCGTCCGCCCCCGCGGGCCTGGCGCGCTCGGGGTGGCAGTCGACGTACGCGAAGGCCAGGTAGGCGATGCCCTCGACGGCCATCCGGCGGTTGCCCGCGTCCAGCGCCCAGCCGAGGTGGATGGTCGCGTGCTGGAGCGCCCCGGCCCAGCCCGCGAGGAGCCGCGGCACGTACCGCCGCACCATCCCCGCCGTCCCCAGTCTGCGCTCCTCGGCGTCGAAGAAGGCGACGTAGGCGGCGAAGTCCGTTCGCTGGCCCAGGAGTTCGAGCCAGTTGTCCTCGTCGATGACGCGCTGCGGCTCCCTGGCGGGCTCGACCCGGCAGCCGTACGGGGTGAGGGCGATGTAGTGGTCGTGGTACGCCCTGATCCGCCCGGGGTCGACACCGAGTCCGGCGAGGGCGACGACGGCGTGCTTGATGTGGTTGGTGAGGTGCCCGTTGAACTCGATGTGGTACGCGCTGTCGTCGAGGAGGTCCTCCACCGTGCGGGTGTCCTCCACCGCGCCGGTGGCCGGGGAGCCGCCGGACGGCAGCACCGCGAGGATCTGCTCCACGGCCTGCGGGAACGTGTCGGCGACGTGGGTCGGCGCCGCCGACTCCAACTCCGCGCGCCCGTGCACCCCGTAGGTGACCGCGACGGACGCGAGACCGGCCGCCGTCGCCATCTTCAGGTCGTGGGTGGTGTCGCCGACCATCACCGCGTGCTCGGGCCGCGCATCGAGCCGTCCCAGGATCAACCGGCCCGACTCCGGGTGCGGTTTGGGGTGTTCGACGTCGTCGGCGCCCACCAGCGTCGTCACGTGCCCGATCAGACCGGCGGCGGTGAGCAGGGCGTCGGCGCTGGCGTGGAACTTGCTCGTCGCCACCGTCACCACGATGCCCTCGGCGCGCAGCCGGGCCAGGCCCTCGGCGACCCCGGGGAAGACCAGCGACCGGGCGCGGGGGAGGACGACCGTGCGGAACGCCTCCTGGTAGCGGGCGACGCCCTCGGCGACCGACGGGTCGTCCTGCGCCACCTCCAGCAGGTGCGCGAACGCCCGCTCCAGCGGCAGGCCGATGGTGGCGCGGACGGCCGCCGGGTCGGCGGGCGTGCGGCCCATCGCCTCGAACGCCGCGGTGAACGCCTCCACGATCGCGCGGGGCGAGTCGACGAGCGTCCCGTCCAGGTCGAACATGGCGACCCGCACCGGCGCCGTCCGCTCCGCCGTCACCACGGCGGAGGGGGCCGCGGCGGAGGGCGACACGGTCGCCGTCGGGAAGGTCTGGGTCAGGGCCGTGGTCACTGGTTCACCTCTCGCTTGAGTCGGGCGTGGGCCGCGGCGAGCGTGCCGCCGATCTGCGCGGTGTGGACGAGCACGGCCATGTTGGCCCGCGCGGAGCGCCCCTCGGTGGCGCGGTCCACCGCGCGCATCACGTACTTGGTGACGGCGCCGCCGCGCACCCCGTCCGCCGCAGCGCCGCGCAGCGCGTCGGCGATGGCCGCCTCGACGTCGTCCTCGTCGATGGCGTCCTCCGGCCGGGTCGGGCTGGTGATCAGGACGCCGCCCGGGTTGCCCAGCGCCCAGTGCGTCTCGACGGCGCGGGCGATCGCGGCCGGGTCGTCCAGGCGCTGCGGGGCGCGCAGCCCGCTGGAGCGGCAGTAGAAGGCGGGGAAGTCGTCGCTGCCGTGGGCGATGACCGGCACGCAGTGGGTCTCCAGGAACTCCATGGTCAGCCCGAGGTCCAGGATCTTCTTCGCCCCGGCGCAGACCACCGCCACCCGGGAGCGGGTGAACTGGACCAGGTCGGAGGAGATGTCCATGGTGGTCTCGGCGCCCCGGTGGACCCCGCCGATCCCGGCCGAGGAGAAGAACGGGATGCCGGCCAGTTCCGAGGCGACAAGCGAGGACGCGACCGTGGTGGCGCCGGTGCCGCCGGAGGCGAGGACGGCGGCCAGGTCCCGGCTGCTGACCTTGGGGATGCCGGGGGTGGAGGCGAAGCGCTCGATGTCGGCGTCCGTCATGCCGACCAGGACGCGGCCGCCGTCGATGCCGATGGTGGCGGGCACGGCGCCACCGGCCCGCACGGCGTCCTCCACCTTGCGGGCGGTGGCGGCGTTGTCGGGGTAGGGCAGGCCGTGCGTGATGACGTTCGACTCCAGGGCGACCACGGGGTCGCCCGCGGCCAGCGCGTCGGCCACTTCGTCGGTGAACACCAGCGGAATCGGCGGGTGTCGGCGGGAGGAGAGAGTCATGGCGGGGTTCCTTCGCGTCTGCTGCGGGCGGCGGTCAGTAGTTGGGCGTCTTGCGCAGCAGCTCCTGCCGGTCGACGATCTCCGGGATGTACACCCGCTCGTTCCACAGGTCCTGGGCGACGGGCTCCAGGGCGACGGAGACGACGTCCTCGGCGCAGCCGAACGCGTTGCGCACCGCCGTGGTCACCGCGGCGACCAGCTCCAGTTCCTGCTCCGCGGTGATCGACACCGGGAAGTGCTTGATGTTGATGTGGGGCATTCCGACCTCCTGGACCGTGGCTCGCGCCGGCTGGTGGTGAACGGGGGACGTGCCGGTACCGGCGGGCAGCCGGTCGTTCAGCACGGCGGCGAGCCGCGCGACATGCGGCTCCCGCAGCAACTCGTAGTGACCGGACCGCAGTTCGTGCACCGCGGGCGGCCGGGCGGAGAACCCGCCCTCGTGCTCGATGAACGAGTAGTTGTCGTCCAGCGCCTTGACGAGGGTCACCGGGGCGTCGAGACGGCGTCCGCGCAGCTCGTGGAACTCGTAGGTGAGCGAGTAGGTGCGGCGCACGATGCCGGTCACCGCCCGCACCAGGTCGGCGCCGAGACCCGGGAAGGACCCGGTGACGAACCCGGTGAACGAGTCCTCGTCGGTGACGGTGGCCAGGCACCGGTCGAGCAGCGGGCCGCTGAGCGTCCCGGCGAAGACCGAGAAGAGCAGGGCGACGAAGGCGCGGTCGGCGAAGTCCGCCCGGCCGGTCGCGCCGACGGCGTCCTCCGGGCGCAGCCGCGGCTGGCCGGGAGCCACCAGGAACAGCTGCTCCACCCGCTCGCCCGCCTGCTCCAGCTGGCGGGCCGCCTCGAACGCGACCCGGGCCCCGAAGGAGTAGCCGCAGAGCAGATAGGGCCCGTGGGGCTGGAGTTCGCGGATGGCCGCGACATCGGCGGCGGCCATCGCCCGGACGTCGTCGTAGGGGTCCTCGCCCGGGTTGATGCCGTGGGCCTGCACCCCGTGGACGGGCCGCTCGGTGCCGAGGGCCGCGGCCAGCGGGCGCAGGTTCATCGGGTAGCCGCCCAGCCCCGGCCAGCAGTAGAGCGGGGTGCCCCGGCCCTCGGGCTGGAGCGGCACCAGACGGGACGCGGGCCGCGGCGACGCCGCCTCCAGGGCGGTCGCCAGCCGTTCCACCGTGGGCGCCTCGAAGAGGATCTGCAGCGGGATCGCGCCGCCGAAGTCCGCGTTGAGGCGGCTGACCAGCGCGACGGCGAGCAGGGAGTTGCCGCCCAGCTCGAAGAAGTCGTCGGTGACGGAGACCTGGTCCCGCTTGAGCACCGCCTGCCAGACGTCCCGGATCCGCCGCTCGACCGGCGTGCGGGGCGCCACGAACGCCCGCTCGGCGACCGCGAGGTGCGACTCGTGGGTGGCCTTGAGGGCCTTGAGGTCGATCTTCCCGTTGGCGGTCTGGGGCAGGCTGTCCAGGACGACGATCCGGTTCGGCAGCATGTAGCGGGGCAGCAGCGCGGCCAGGTCCTCCTTGATCAGCTCGGCCGGCCCCTGCATGTGGACGACGTCCTCCTTCATGTCCTCGCCGTGCCACTGCGCCTCGGAGACCCGCCCGCCGACGCAGAAGTAGGAGGGTCCGGTGGGGAGTTCGCGGTCGGCGAGGATCCGGCCGAGCCGCTTGGCCGACGGCAGGTCGTTGCCGGACTTGGAGCTGTAGCCCGAGGACATGAAGCCGAGGCGCTGGTCGTTCATCTGGAGGCGCTGGAGACCGCGGCCGAGGTCGAGGTAGTGGCGCCAGGGCGCGGAGCCGGTGGCGACCAGGCTGATGCCGAAGTCGGAGCGCTCGTACACCCGTTGGTTGATGGCGATGACGTGCTTCTTGAGGATCACCTCGTCCCCGACCCGCACCAGGTCCGCGCCGTCGGCGGTGACCGTGTACCGGTACTGGCCCGGCGGGAGGCCCTCGATCCGGGCCGAGTGGGCCTGCACGTAGACGTCGAGGGAGTCGGTCACCGGCCCGGCGGCCGCCTCGCCCGGCTCGGCCGCGAGGAGGTCGAAGCTGCCCAGGTAGTGGTCGTCGGGGGCGCAGTCGAGACGCCGGGTCACCTCGGGCCAGTAGGCGGCGCCTGCGACCCGCAGCCCGTGGGCGGGCAGGACCTCGTCGAGGAGCCCGACCATGTGCCCCGCCTCGATCTCCAGGACCTCGCGGATGTTGTTGCGGTAGACCGGCTCGATGGCGCTGTGCTTGCCGAGGAAGTGCAGCCGCACCCGGGCCCGCGGGGTGTCGACGCCGGGCCCGACGAGCACCAGCCGGTGGTGGAGCGGGTGGTGGTAGTAGACGCCCTCGGGTACCTCGTGCCCGGGTCCCACCTCCACGTACAGCTGCGTCGCGTACAGCGAACCGGGGGAGGCGTAGGCGTACTTGGGCAGCAGCCGCTGGTCGCTGAGGTGGCGTCCGAACTCCCGCAGGACGGTGCCGAGTTCGTCGAGGCCGACGACCGGTGAGGTGCGCGGCGCCGGTCGCGGCGCCGGACGCGGGCCGAGCAGGCGCAGGATGTCCTCCCGGGTCACCGCGCCGCCCTCGTAGAAGCGGTACGTCTTGCGGGAGAAGGCGCGGGCCCGCTGCTCGGGGGTGGCCTCGGCGCCGGGCAGGTCCACCGCGGTACGCCCCGCGAGGTCGGCGTCGTCGCGGCGGCCGGGGTGCGCGAGCTGGGCCCTGACCTGGAGGCGGCTGCTCTTGGACTGGTGGTGGGAGCCGTGGTTGCCCTGGTCCATCAGGGCGGCTTCCTTCGGGTTGAGTTCGACGAACGCGACGAGGTTCTGGAAGCCGGTGGCGTCGTCGTCGTGCAGCAGGACGGCCGCGCCGCGCACCCAGTCGTGCGTCTCGACGGTCTGCCGTATCTCGTCCAGCTCGACCCGGTAGCCGCGCAGCTTGACCTGGTTGTCGGCGCGTCCGACGAACTGCACGGTCCCGTCCGCGTTGACGTGGGCGAGGTCCCCGGTCCGGTAGAGGCGGGCGCCGGGATCGCCGGAGAAGCGGTCGGTCACGAACCGCTCGCCGGTCAGGTCGGGGCGTCCGAGGTAACCGCGCGCCACCTGCGTCCCGCCGATGTACAGCTCGCCGATCTCCCCGGTCGGGACGGGGCCGCCGTCCGGTCCGAGGACGTGCAGCGAGGTGTCGCTCACCGGGGTGCCGATCGGCATGACCAGCGGCCCGTCGGCGAGGGCGGCCCGGTTCACGGTGAACGACGACGCGTTGATCGTGCACTCGGTGGGCCCGTAGAGGTTGACCAGCGAGGCGTCCGGCATGGTGTCCAGGCACTGCGCGGCGAGGCTGCGGGAGAGCGCCTCGCCGCCGCTGAACACCCGGCGCAGAGACCGGCATTCGGGGAACTTCTCGGTGTCCAGGAGCGCCTGGAGCAGGGTGGGCACGCACTGCAGGGTGGTGACGCCGTGCCGCTGGATCGTCGTGATGATGGCCTCGGGGTCGCGGTAGATGCCGGGGGCTCCCATCACGACGGTGCTCCCGCAGGCGACGGCCAGCAGTTCCCATTGCGCGGCGTCGAAACTCATGGGGGTCTTCTGGAGCACGGTCTCGTTGGCGTCGATTCCGCAGGCGTCGTGCAGCCAGCGCATCTGGCTGACGATGCTGCGGTGCTCGACCATCACGCCTTTGGGCTTTCCGGTGCTGCCGGAGGTGTAGATGACGTAGGCGAGATCGTCCGGCCTGACATCGGGCTCCGCCAGTAACGCGGAACCGGGCTCCCCGAGCGACGCCGCAGCGGATTCGGAGGGCACGTCGTCGAGGGTGAGGACGCGGACCCCGGAGGGCGCCAGTTCCTGGAGCGCCGACCGCAGGAATTCCTGCGTGATAACGATGTCGACGCCCGCGTCGGCGAGCATGTACGCAATCCTCTCCTCCGGGTACTCCGGGGAGAGCGGCACGTAGCTGCCGCCGGCCCAGAGGATTCCCCAGACGCCGGTGAGGAGGTCGAGGGACGGCTCCATGAAGATGCCGACCCGGCTGTCCCGGCGTACTCCGGCCTGTCGCAGGAGCGCTCCCACGAGCGAGCAGCGCTCCGTCAACTGGGCATAGGTGAGGGTCTGTTGTTCATGGACGACGGCGATCCGATGGGGGGTGGCCTGCGCCTGTTCGCGCAGCAGGTCGGGGAGACCGTGGGGGGCGCGACGAGAGCAGGGGGCGGTTTCAACGTTCATGAGAGGGGTTTCCTTTTTCCGCGTCTTGGGAGGGCGGTGTTCTTTTCGGGGAAAGAACACCGCACCGAACTCAACGTTCTTTCCTGGTGCGGTACTCGGAATTGCTCGTCGGCCAGTGCGGGTGGCGACCCATGCGGTGTACGAGCGGAACCCTGTGATTCGATTCAGCATCCTCGCGGATGTTCTGAGCGGGTGTCACACAGTTCGGCGAAAAATTAGCACGAAGAACCGATGTGCGCTACATCCGTGCGTTACCGCATGCTATCTCCCTAAGCCATTTCCTGTCAGATGCCATGAGAAAGGAAAGGTGAATTGCGGGAGATGGTTCGTTTCTGTGAAGCGTTTTTCCGTCGAGCTGGCCCGGGGCAGGTGTGCTCGCCCCGGGGCAGCTCGACGCGGTCCGGGTGGGCCGGGTGATGCGGATGGTGCGGGGGTGGCGCGAGGCGGAGCGAGGTGCGAACGGCGGGTGCGGGGCGCCGTTCAGCCGATCTGGCGGTCGCGGCCCGCGGGGACGGCGACCGCGATCTGGACCAGGATCAGCAGCAGGACGAAGGTGAGGGGGGCCCGCCAGCCGTCGGTGTGGTCGTAGAGGACGCCGACGACGAGCGGCCCGGGGATGGACAGGGCGTACCCGATGCTCTGCACGAACCCGGAGAGCCGGGCGACGGTGGCGCTGTCGCGGCCCCGCATGCCGATCATCGTCAGGGCCAGCGGGAAGGAGCAGTTGGCGATGCCGAGCAGGACCGCCCAGAGCCAGGGCGCGACCGCGGGGTCGAACCACAGCCCGCCGAATCCGGCGAGGCCGCAGGCGCCGATCGCGACGGCGATGCCGCTCTGGTGGCGCAGTCTGCCGGCCACGGCCGACAGGGCGAGCGACAGCGGGACGCCGAGCAGGGACGACACGGAGAACAGCAACCCGGCGGTACCGGCGGACAGTCCCGCGTCGCGGAAGATCTGTGGCAGCCAGCCGATGATGATGTAGGCCGCGCTCGCCTGGAGCCCGAAGTACACGGTGAGCGCCCAGGCCGTGGGGTCACGGGAGAGCCGTCCGCCGGTCGCCGCCGGTGGACCGACCGCGCCGCCGACGGGCCCCACCGGATGCGCGGTCCTGCGCCTGGCCAGGATCAGCCAGGGCGGCACCGCCATCGCGGCCAGCACCGACCAGGCGCCCAGCCCGTACCGCCAGTCACCGCCGAAGGCCTGCGCCAGCGGCACGGTGAGCGCCGCCGCCGAGGAGGCGCCGACGTTCAGCGCCATCGAGTACAGGCCGGTCATCGCGCCGACCCGGTCGGGGAAGCGCTGTTTGACGACCATCGGCAGCAGCACGTTGGCGACGGCGATACCGGCCAGCGACAGCGCCGTCAGGACGACGAAGAGGATCGGGTCGAGGGCGAAGGAGCGCAGGGCGAGGCCCACGGCGAGGACCGCGCCGGCGACCGCGATGACCCCGCTCGGCCCGAAACGCCGGGCCAGCAGCGGTGCCGTCGAGCCGACCACCGCGAAACACACGGCGGGGATGGACGTCACCAGCCCGGTCACCGAACCGCTCATGTCCAGGCTGTCCCGGACCTCTTCCAGGACCGGCCCGAGGCTGGTGACCCCGGGCCGCAGGTTGAGGGCGGCCAGGACCAGCGCCACCACGGCCGTGCGACGCACGCCGCGCAGTGGGGCGCGGGGCGTGTCCGCAGGAGGGCGCGGAGCGCTTTCGTTGACCTCATCCGTCGTCATAGGACCCATCATAGAGTCATCCCATGACTCGATGTCCAGTGATTCTCGTCAAGTCATGGGATGACTCTATGATGGGGTCTGCCGCTACCCTGGACGACATGAACATGGATCCCGTCCGCCGCCAGGCACTGGGCGACCAAGTGATCGCGCGGCTGCGCGAGCAGATCACGTCAGGCGCCTGGCCTGTCGGCAGCCGCATCCCGACCGAGACCGAACTCGTCGAACAGCTCGGCGTCGCCCGCAACACCGTGCGCGAGGCCGTCCGCGCGCTGGCGCACACCGGGCTGCTCGACATCCGGCACGGCTCGGGCTCCTACGTCCAGGCCACCAGTGAACTCGCCGGCATGATGCGCAACCGCTTCGACAAGGCCAAGACGGAGGACATCGCCGACGTCCGCAGCGCACTCGAAGTGCGCGCCGCCCGTCTCGCCTGCCAACGCCGCACCGACGACGACCTGGAACGACTCGACCACGCGCTCCAGCAACGCCAGGACGCGTGGGCCGCGGGGGACCGGGTCGGCTTCGTCAACGCCGATGTGGCCTTCCATCTCGCCGTCGTCACCGCGTCGGGGAACACCGTCCTCGCGGGCCTGCACGCCGACCTCGGCGAGGTCATCCGCGACTCGCTCCTCGACCACTTCGGCGACGCCCTGCGCTCCGAACAGTTCCAGGACCACGCGACGCTGGTGGACGCCATCAGGGCCCGAGACGGGGACCGGGCGGCGCGGGAGGCGGGGTCGTACATGGACTGAGGGGGACGAGCACACGCGACGGCGGCGGTGGGGGACCGGACATCCGGGGTCGGGGTTCCCGCCGCTCGGCCGACGAAGGGATATCCGCGATCCGGTGCGGCCCGGCCAGGGCCTCGGCGAACGACAGGGGCGCCCCGTCGGAGTGAGAGTGCTCCGAACGGGCGGGACCGGTACGGCATCCTGTGACACGTTCGGCCACGGGAAGCCGGATTCTGGAGCCGAACGAGGGGGGACAGTCGCGGTGACATCGTGGGACGTGGCCGTGGCACAGGCCGAAGTGACCGGACGCCTCATCCTCTACACCCAGGCGCCGATCGCCGGGGAGACGCGGGTCCGTGGCGTCCTCCCGGGGCCGGACGGAGCGCCGACGGCACGGATCGCCCTGGGCGACCGGACGGCCACCGTCGACGATCTCCTCGTCCTCCACGAGATCCCGCTCTTCCGGCGGGACGAGCCGATCCTCCCGTGGGAGACGGTCGACCGGGTGCGGCACGCGGCTCGCGAGGCACACGTCCGCCCGGCGGCCCAGACGGAGCGCGTCCTCGGCGCACCGCTGGTCCGGCTCCCGAACGCCGTCCCCGCCGACGAACGCCCGGAGGACCGCGCCCACGCGCTGCTGACCACACTGAACAGCCCGGCACCGAGCATCGAGGAACGGGAGGACGCCAAGTCCCTGCTGGTCGGCTTCCTGTACCTGCGCGGCGGCCGGATGCGGCTGTACGTCCGTCACCGGGACGAGCCCGGGGTGGTCGCCTGCGACGTCGTCCTCGCGCAGGTGGGCCCCGCGGTGATCGCGGAGGTCTTCTCCCGGTCGCAGGAAGGGGAGTTGCACACCGACCCGGGTGACGATCCGCACTGCGTGGGCGTGGTGGATCTGGGGCACTGAGGAAGATACGCGGCGCTGACCGCGTTCAACACGGCTGGCACGCGCGTGAGTTGACGTCGGCCCGACCGTCCGCAAGGCGAACGCGGGGTGAGCCGGGCCCTGGCCGCCGGACACCCCGGCAACGCGACCGGCCCTGGTGTCCCGCTCCGTTCAGCGTCGGCGCGTCAGGACGATGACGACGGCCACCAGAAAGACCCCGACCGTCAAGAAGACGCCCCACGGCGGGAGTTCCGCGGCGGAGGGCGGCATGATCGCCGCGACGGATCTCATCTCTTCCCCCTGTCGCTCGACGCATCGGTGCCTCTGCCCACCCGGGTCCGACTTACGCGGTCGCCGGACCCCGCATGCTCTCGACGAGCGTCCGGAAGGCGCGCGGAGGCCGCTGCGTGAGGCGCTGGACGGTGTCGGTGACGCGGTCCTCCGCGCCTTCGGCGATGGCGCGGTCCATGCCGGCCAGCATCGCGGCGAACTCCTGCGGCACCTGCGTCGCGAGGCGGTCGCGCATCTGCTCGTAGGTCAGACGGCGGTGGACCACGGGTCGGCCGGTGACCTCGGTGAGGACCGAGGCGATGTCGTCGTGGCTCAGGGCCTCGGGTCCGGTGAGGAGGAGATCGGTGTTGGGGGCCTGGGCATCGGTCAGGGCGCGGACGGCGACGGCCGCGATGTCCTCGGCGTCGACGAAGCCGACCCGGCCGCTCCCGGTGGCGGTCCGGATGACGCCCTCGTCGCGGATGCTGTGCGCGTGCGCGTGCGTGCCGGTGAAGTTCTGCATGAACCACGAGGGCCGCAGCACCGCCCACTCCTCGAACAGGCCGGGCAGCGCCTGGTGCACCGCCCCCACCGCCGGGCCGCCCGCGGGGACGGCCGAGGAACTCAGCAGTACCGCGCGGTGCACACCGGCGGTGCGGGCCCGTCGGAGGAACGGCAGCATGGTCGCCGCGGGGTCGAACTCGCCCACGGGCGGGATGAGATAGACGCGGTCGGCTCCGTCGAGGGCCGCGGCGTGCGTGGCCTGGTCGTACCAGTCGAAGGGGACCGGCTCGGCGCCGGGGACCGGAGTGGCCCGGCGGCTCGCGGCTCTGACGCGGTGGCCCGCGGCCGTCAGCCGGGCGGCGGTGCGGCTCCCGGTGGTGCCGGTGGCACCGATGACGAGTGTGGTGCCGGTGGTGGTCATCGGCTGCTCCCGGTGAAGTCGGTGCCCGGTTCCAGGACGGTGAGGGGGTTCCAGTAGTCCCGGTAGGAGGTGATGTGGCCCTCCTGCACGGTCACGACGGCGATGTAGGTCATGTCGAAGGGGGCGTCGCTCTCCACCAGGCGGCCGACGCCGCGCATCTCGACCACGATGGTCCGGGGATCGGTGGTCTCGTGGATCCGCAGGTCGGGGAAGTCGTGCAGGTCGATGTGGTCGGGGTAGTGGCGCATGTAGGCGGAGATCGCTTCCCTGCCCTCCAGACGGCGGGGCCAGCCGTCGGGCGCGAACGGGAACTCCATGAGGCCGTCCTCGGCCCACAGGGCGACCCACGCGGGAATGTCCTTGTCGAGCAGGAGCCGCAGGCTGTGGCGGTAGAGATCCGCCGGACGAGTCGGTGCTGACATGGGTGTCCTCCAGTCGTAGAATTCGGACCCCGGGTCCGTTTTGACGATACGGACCCCGGGTCCGTTTTTCAAGTGGAAGGAGCGGCATGCCGGAACGCCGGTCGTCCCGCAAGGACGCCATCCGCAGCCGGGAGGCCGTGCTCGCGGCAGCCGATGCCCTCTTCGCGCGCCGCGAGAGTCCCGAGGACGTCACCATGGCCGACGTCGCCGCGGCGGCGGGCGTCGGCAAGGGCACGCTCTTCCGGGCCTTCGGCGATCGCGCCGGGCTGCTCCGGGCGCTCTACGAGGCACGGCTGGAGCCGATCAGGCAGGCCGTCGAGACCGGCCCGCAGCCCCTGGGGCCCGCGACCCCACCGCGCGAGCGCGTACCCGCCCTGCTCGACGCCCTTCTCTGCTTCAAGCTCGACAACCGGCGCCTCGCGCTCGCCCTGGAGGAGGGCGGGGGCGGCAGTCCGTACCGGGCGGAGCACTACGAGCGCTGGCACACCTTGCTCCGATCCGTCCTGGAGCAGATTCCCGGTCTGCCCGACAGCGCCTTCACCGCCCACGCCCTGCTCGCCGCCACGCGGGCCGACCTCGTCGAGCACCTGGTCGGGGAAGTGCGCGTTCCCCGCGACCGCGTGCGGGCTCAACTGGCGAGCTTCGTCACCGGCGTCCTGGCCTCCGGGCGACTTCACGGATCGCCCGCGGGGGAAGTGGCCGAGAAGAAGCCGAGCTCCTGACCGGCGGAGCCTGGTCGAGCAGGGAGGCGGCGAACGCCTCGTCGGAGTCGGCCAGGCCGTCGTGGGCCGCTTCGAGCCGACCGCGGATCGCGGTGAGCGGTGAGTGGTGAGCGGTGAGCGGTGTGCGGTGTGCGCGGTTCACGGGTGATGCCACCGACCGTCGCCGGTCGTCCTCGGCCGGGACGCGTGGGCTCACGCCGATCGGGCCAGGTGCGAGCCGCGAACAGGACGCCTGCCTGACAAGGTGCTGACAGATCTTCATGTCTGTGGCCCAGGCTCTGTGGCCAGTTCGTCGTCGAGTGGTCCCACCCCCGTGGCGAAAAGCATCATGCGCGGATCAGCCATCTTCCCGAGCGACCGTTCGGGCGGAGACGGCGGCGGTCTGGCGGCCCTGGCGTCCGTGGCCGCTCACCGGCCAGGGGCAGCGCCCTGGAAGTCGTCCCGTAGCTGCTGGTCAGGGGTGAGACGGCAGTGCCGTGGCTGGTGTGACCACGATGTCGGAACCCCCGTGGACAGGTCCGTTCACCGGGCTGAGCCCGCGACAGTTCGACACGCTGATCACCGCGCCGCGGCGCGGGGGAGTCGATCCGGTCCGTCTGGGCGGACCGCGGTGGCTGCCTCTGAAGGACCGGGTGCCGCTGATGCCGCGGTGATCGCCGATCGCGTCTCCATGCCACGCTCGGCACCGCACGCCTCGACGGCGTCCCTCTCGCCGGATAACCAAGAAAAGCGCGTGTCGACCAGCACCCCGCAGGCCATTTGCGGGACACATTCCAGCGATGCGGCCTCGAAAGTCGCGTACGGGGCATTTCTCGTTCTATGTCGTGCCTGCCCGATGCCTCCTCGGTTGATGGCGTCCGCATTTCGGCCACATTTCAGAGGTGAGGTTTGATCGCTGGAGCCGGGTTTGCCTTGGCCGAAAATGCCTGTGTCAGACAGTAAGGGCCCTGCTATTGGTCGGACTTAAATGGTTGACGGGTTCAACCCACGGGTAGCGTTTTCCTGGTCAAGCCGGGATAGGCTTGAAATCAACGGAGATGGGCGGGTGTCGGTGGTGCAGTTCTGCTCGTCCACCCATGGCCCCCTTCTGTTCACTGAAGGCGGGTAGAGAGGAATTCCAGCAAGGGCCTGCCGGTTGCACTCTTACGTGGACGTATTTTCTCATTCCCCTCGGGTGGGCAAAGAAAGGCACGGCATGGAAGAGTTACCGGCGGCGAAACTCACCTACCGGGAGTTGGATGTGCTCAGTCTGCTGGCCCGGGGGTTGAGCAACCGCTTGATCGCCCGGGAGCTCGATATATCGGACAAGACGGTGAAGAACCATCTGAGCAGCATCTACTTCAAGATCGGCGCGACCCACCGCACCGAGGCCGCCCTCTACGCCCGGAGCATCGGACTGACCGGCCCAGATGACATCGCGGATCCGTCCGCCACGGCGTCCGCTCCCGTCCCCGAAGAGGACGCGCCGCCCGCCGATCCCGCCCTCACCGCTCGCGAGCGGGGGGTGCTCAGTCTGCTGGCCCGGGGAATGAGCAACCGGTTGATCGCCCGGAAACTCGACATATCCGAGAAGACGGTGAAGAACCATCTGAGCAGCATCTACCTCAAGATCGGCGCGACCCACCGCACTCAGGCTGCCCTCTACGCCCGGCGCATCGGCCTCGCTCCCTGAGCGGCCCGCGGCCAGAACCCTCTCCGAGAGCGGTTTCCCCGCAGACGCACGGGACCGCGGTCCGGCCGACGACGCGCAGCCGCCGCGCCCACGACACCGGGAACCAGCTCCACGGCGGACCCGAGCGGACACCGGGAACCACTTCCACGGCGGACCCGAGCGGACACCGAGAACCCACCCCACGGCAGGCCCGAGCGGACACCGAGGCTCAGCGGCGTCCGGGAGCGGCCTCCCCGTCCCGATCGCGACGCGCACGGGCCCCACGATCCGGGTGCCCGTCGCCGCAGCTCGGAGCCGGTGAACCCCGCCTCTGCCTGGACAGCGACACGTGTCCGTCGACGGGACGGCCGACGGCGGCCACGTCGCGGAGAAGGCGTCAGGCGAGCAGCCGCAGATGGCCCCCGGCGGCGAGGGTCACCTCGCGGCGCGCGGCTGGTCCGCCTGCTGCCGCTCCGCCTGCGGGGCGCGGGGACCGCCGCATGGCCTCACGCCCGCCAGTCGCCCGCGATCTTCAGCAGACGGTCGTTCTCCTCGGGCGTGCCGATGGTGATCCGCACGCCCTCGTCGCCGAAGGGCCGCACCATGACCCCCGCCGCCTCGCAGGCGTCGGTGAACGCCCGCGAGCGTGCACCGAGGCGCAGCCAGACGAAGTTGGCCTGGCTGTCGGGAACCGTCCAGCCCGAGGCGCGCAGCGCGCGGGTGACCCGGGCGCGCTCGGTCACCAAGGTCCGTACCCGCTCCAGCAGTTCGTCGCTCGCGTGCAGCGAGGCCCGTGCGGCGGCCTGGGCGAGTCCGCTGACGCTGAAGGCGATGGTGCAGGCCCGCAGGGCGGCCGCGACCGGTGGATGCGCGACCGCGTAGCCGACGCGCAGTCGCGCCAGCCCGTACGCCTTGGAGAAGGTGCGCAGAACGGCGACGTTGGGGCGGTCGCGGTACAGCTCGACGCCGTCGGGTACGTCGGTGTCGTCGACGAACTCGCGGTACGCCTCGTCGAGCACCACCAGCACGTCGCCCGGCACCCGGTCGAGGAAGCGCTCCAGCTCGTCGCGGCGCACGGCCGTGCCGGTGGGGTTGTTGGGGTTGCACACCACGATCATGCGCGTGCGGTCCGTCACCGCGTCGGCCATGGCCTCCAGGTCGTGCCGCTCCTCACGCAGCGGGATCTGCACGGGAGTTGCCCCGGTGGCCCACACGAGCAGCGGGTACGCCTCGAACGAGCGCCAGGCGAACAGCACTTCGTCACCCTCGCCGGCCGCCGCGTACAACAGGTCCCTGGCGACCCCGAGGGAGCCGGTGCCGGGCACGAGGTGCTCAGGGGGCACCCCGAGGGCCTCGGACAGCTCCCTGACCAGTTCGCCGCTCTTCGCGTCGGGATAGCGGTTGACGCGCCCCAACTCCTCGCGCATCGAGGTGAGGACCGACGGCAGTGGGGGATAGGGGTTCTCGTTCGACGACAACTTGTCCACCAGGTCGCTGGGCGCGACCCGGCCGGGGACGTAGCGAGGCAACCCGGAGACGTCGACGCGCAGCCGGGGAGCAGGTGCAGGGGGCATCGAGGGAACTTCCTGAAGGGAGGGGACGGACAGTCGTGCGGGGGTGTCGTTCACCCGGGTCCGGCGTCCGACGTCCCGGGTCCGGGGTCCTGGGCCCGGGGTTGGGCGTCCGGGTCCGGCGTCCGGGGTCCTGACCGGGGGTTGGGCGTCCGGGTCCCGCGTCCGGGTCCGGGGTTCCGGGTCGTGCGCCGCGACGGGGCGCGCGGGCGTGAGATCCCGCCCGCGCGCCGACACCTCTGCCGTGGTCGTGGTCAGCGGCGCGTCCCGTTCACCTCCCGGGTCCGGCGGCGCTCGCCGCCGCGACGCGGCGGACCGCCCGGGGTGCCGCGGACAGGGTCAGCCGACGGCCCCGGCGGGCGCGTTCTCCTCCTCGACGTCCTCGACGGACGCGGTCCGCACCCCTGCCTTGGCGAACTCCTCCATGAAGGTGGGGAAGGACAGCCGGACGTCCTCGAAGCCCGAGAACCGGTTGGCGGACTGCATGCGCAGGCCGGCCACGAAGAGCGACATGAAGATGCGGTGGTCGCCCCAGCTGGACAGCGTCACTCCGCCGGGGTACGTCTGCGCGCCGCGGACCTCGAAGCCGTCGCAGACCCCGTCGTTGTACAGGACCTCGATGTCCACGCCCGCGCGCGTCAGTTCGGCGGCCATGGCCTCGATGCGCGACGCCTTGTGGAAGCGGGTGAGGCGTCCGCCGGTCACCCGCAGGCTGCCCTGCACGTACGCCCCGAGGGCGGCGAGCGTGGGCACGATGTTGGGGCAGTCCCGCACATCCACCTCGAAGTGGCCGCGCATGCTGTCCGGCGGGTTGTCGACGGTCAGCGACGAGGTGGCGCGGTCGAAGGTGACGTCCACACCGAGCTGCTGCAGGATCGGGACGATCGCGAACTCGCCCTGCATGCTGTCGCCGTACACGTTGGTCAGAACGGTACGGCCCGGGAAGAGCGCGGCGGCGGCGAGCAGGTACGACGCCGAGGTGTAGTCCTCGTGCGTGGTGACGTCCTGGGCCTGGTAGGTGGAGGGTTCCACCTGGTAGCTGCGCATGTCCTCCGACGCGGAGACCTTGATGCCCGCGGCGGTCAGGCTCGCCAGTGTCTGCCGGATGTACGACTGCGAGAAGACCTCACCCGTCACCTCGATCTTCACCGGGATGTCGGCCAGCGGCGCGGCGAACAGGACGGCGGTGATGAACTGCGAACTGATGTCGCCGGGCAGCCGGCACGTGCCGCCCTTCAGCCCGCGTCCCCAGTTGACGACCGGCGCCTTGTTCTCGCTGACGATCGACTCGATGTCCGCGCCGAGTTCGCGCAGCGCCTCCAGCAGGGGTTCCATCACGCGGTTGCGCAGGGTCGCGTCGCCCGTCACCACGACCGGCGACGGCAGTACGGACGCCAGCGCCGTCATGACGCGGAAGACCAGACCCGAGCCGCGGGACTGGATGACGCGCCGGATGTGCGGGAGGTTCCCTCCGATGCCGAGGATCTCCAGGTAACCGTCGTGCTCGGTGATCGTGGCGCCGAAGGCGCGGCAGGCGTTCTTCATGGTCTCCGTCTCGTCGCAACGGAGGTCGTTGTAAACGCGTGACGTGCCTTCGGCCAGTGTGCCGGTCAGGATTGCCCGTTGCGTCTCCGGTTTCGAAGAAGGGACGCGGAAAGTTCCGGAAAAGGAATCGACCGGATCAACCTTCAGCAGCATCCTCGTATCTCCTTTTTCCCATCTTTCGCCGTCTGATGCCTTGCCAGCGATGTCGCTCTGACGTCCGGGGTCGGCGATTTCCGCGGAGCGAGGACATGCCATACCATCGCTCAATTCCGCAATGTCGGGGCGGTGGTCCGGAAAATTCTCCTGGCGCGCACGACAGCCTCCTCCAGCGGTGGGGGCGATAAGAATTCTGTGTCCCGTGGGACGTGTGGGCAATAGGTCCATCTGCCTATGGCGGTACCGGCACAATCTGGTCTAGACCCTCTTGTAGCGTCGGACCGCGCGGACGGCTCCCGGGCCGCTGGGACCTAGGTCCTATTCTGACGGGGCCGGTCCCATGCGAGGCTGTGGCCACGCGATCAACACGTTGGCGCCCGTTCCCGTTATTCCGGTTCGGGTTCATTTCTCTGTCGCGACAGGCCCGCCGTCGCCGTCAACCGGCCTCCCCCGGCCGGGCACGTCCGTGTTTTCCGTGAACCGTGAGGACGACATCCATGTCCGGCGCAATTCTGTTCCTGACCCGTTGGCCCATACACGAGGACGAGCGGCGCTGGGAGAACCGCCTCGCCGCTCCCGATCTGGTCTTCGACCCGGAGACCGACCGCGTCACGTACCTCTGTGACGAGGGCGGTCGCAGCGGAGTGCCTGCCGACGCCGAACGGGTCCATGTCGTCACGGACTTCGGCGACGTGGACGCCGTGCTGGAACTCGTCGACACCATCGTGCGCGAAGAAGGCCCGTTCGATCACGTCATCGCCTTCTCCGAGATCCTCCTCGGCCTCGCGGCGACTCTGCGCGAGCGGCACGGCGTCCCGGGATCGAGTCCCGAGGAGACCTCACGGTTCAGCGACAAGACCGTCATGAAGGAGAAGGTGTCGCGGGCCGGCCTCCGGGTGCCGCGCTGGGCGTCCTGCCGCACCGAGGAGCAGATCCTCGCGGCCGCCGAGGAGTTCGGCTACCCCGTGATCGTCAAGCCGGTGCGAGGAGCGTCCAGCCAGGGTGTGCGCGAGATCGCCTCGGCGCAGGAGCTGCGGGCCCTGTGCGCCGAACGGAGCCTGCGGGAGTACGAGATCGAGGAGTTCGTGCAGGGCGACATCCTGCACGTCGACGGCGTCCTGGACGCCGAGGGCAAACCCTCTTTCATCTGCACCTCGCGCTACGTGTCCACCTGTCTGGACTTCGAGCTTCTCGGCGCGCCGCTCGGCTCGGTCCTCCAGACGGATCCCGAGGTGCGCGCTCGCTGCGAGGAGTTCGCCCTGCGCTGCCTGAGCGCGCTCGGCCTGCGCAGCTCCGCCTTTCACCTCGAACTCTTCGACACCGGGAGCGACTTGGTGTTCCTGGAGGTCGGAGCACGGGTGCCGGGCGCCGACGTGTCGTACGTCATCAACGACGTCCACGACGTCAATCTCTTCCGGCTGTGGGTCGACGTGCTGCTCGGCCGCCCGGTGGACCTGCCCGTCCCCGACATGACGCTGAGCGGCGGCTGGTTGATCGTCCAAGGCCCCAAACCGCTGCCCCAGAAGGTCACCGCCGCCACCCCGCTCCTGGACCAGGTCCCGTACCTGTACCGCGAGTTGGTGCCGCGACCGGGTGAGGTCCTGGAGTCCCGGCCCGGCGCGTACGCCACGCTCCAGGGCGGCCGTTTCCTCTTCCGCGGCGGCACCCAGGAGGAGATCGAGGAGGCCCTGCGCCAGGCGCGTGCGCAGTATCGCCTGACGACCGTGCCCGTCGCGTAGCGGTCCGCACCATCTCGCACCAACGGCAAATAGAACCGTCGAGTCCGTGGAGGAAGTCGTGGGTCAGGTAAGCCATGCGGAGCTGGTCGACAAGAAGTTCGTGCTGTTCGCCGAGGGGTGCTTCGGCCTCTTCACGAGCAAGATCGCCGCGTCGCTGATCCGCTACAACGGGGACCGCTGCGTCGCCGTGATCGACAGCCGCAAGGCCGGCCAGACCGTGCAGGACGTCCTCGGCTACGGCGGCTCGATCCCGATCGTCAGCCGTGTCGAGCAGGCTCTGCACCTGGGCCCCGAAGTCATGATCATCGGCAAGGGGCTGCACTCCGCCAACCTGCCCTCCGCCTGGAAGCCGACCATCCTGGCGGCCGTCCAGAACGGCCTCCATCTGATCAACTCGATCCACTACCGCCTCGCCGAGGACCCGGACATCGCCCGCGGCATCCGCGAGAAGGGCATCACCGTCTGGGAGACGAAGGACGCCCCGCCGGTCCAGCTCAACAAGGCCCGCGTCCTGGATCTGGACACCTGGGTCATCCACACCTGCGGCAGCGACTCCAACATCGGCAAGAAGACCGCCGCCCTGCAGATCTGGAACGAGGCCAGGCGCACCGGCATCCGCGCCGGGTTCGCCGCCACCGGCCAGAGCGGCATGCTGATCTCCGGCCACGGCATCGCGGTCGACGGTGTGCCCGGCGACTTCATGGCCGGGGCCGTCGAGCAGGTGGTCCTGGAGGCCGCCGCCGGCAACGAATGGGTCGTGGTCGAAGGCCAGGGTTCCCTCAACCACATCGGGTTCAGCAGCGTCGCCCTCGCCATCCTCCACGGCTCGCTGCCGCACGCGCTGGTCTTCTGCCACCGCCTCGGCGCCGAACGCACCAAGGTCTGGGAGACGCCCATCATCCCCATCCCCGAACTCATCCGCATGAACGAGGAGCTCTCCGTCTTCGAACGGCCCGCCAAGACCGCCGCCGTCAGCGTCAACAGCTTCGGCTTCTCCGACGAGGACTTCCGCCGCGAGGCCGAGAAGCTGGAGGCCGACACCGGACTGCCCGTCGTCGACCCGGTCCGTGAGGGCGGCGCCGCCCGGCTCGTGGAGATCCTGCGCGCCCACCAGCGCGAGACCGCGGACCGGCTGTCGAGCGGCCGGAGTTGAAGGTGGCCCCGGAACTCCGAGGAGATGCACAGATGAAGCGAGCGATCCTGCTCCTCATGCACCAGGGCAAGTCCTACACCGAGGAGGTCGCCGCGGCCACCGCCGGGCTCGGACTGACCCTGGTCGCCCTCAGCTCCCGGCCGGAGACACCGGAGGTCCTGGAGGCGAGCCGCCGCCACGTGGCGGACTGCCTGGTCACCGAGGAACCCGAGCTGTGCTCCGCCGACCTCGACAAGGCCGTGCGCGAACTCGCCGAGCGCGGCTACCAGGTCGAGGCGTCCCTGGCCAGCTTCGAGGGCTACCGGCTGCTGATGGCCGAGCTCAACGAGCGGCTCGGCGCACACGACTCCGCCGAGGCCGCGCTGCGTCTCTGCCTCGACAAGTACGAACTGCGCCGCCACCTCTGTGCCGAGGGACTGAGCGAGGTCCGTCTCCACCGGCTCTCCGCCGGGGTGACGCCCGAACTCGACCCGACCACCGACTGGTTCGTCAAACCGGTGCGCGGCGCCTCGTCCTTCGCGACCTTCCGTCTGAAGGGCGTCGACGACCTGGCCGACCTGCCGGCGATCCAGGAGCAGATGCGTGCCGACCGGCGGATGAAGGCGATCTTCATGGACCGGTACGACTTCCTCGTCGAGGAGTTCGTCGACGGCCCGGAGTTCAGCTTCGAGACGGTCGTCCTCGACGGGCGGATCCACCACCTGTGCGTCCACGAGAAGGCCCGCGTGGAGCACCTGGAGCGGACCGTCCTGGAGGGGATGTCGGTCAGCCCGCCCGTGAGCCTCTCCCGTGAACTCGTCCTCGAAGGAGCCGATCACGTCGCCGACTGCCTCGCCTCGCTCGCGGGGCACGGGCTGACCGCCGGTGTCTTCCACATCGAGGTCAAGTACTGGGAGTCGAAGGGGCGTTGGGAGATCATCGAGATCAACCCCCGGATGGGCGGCAGCCTCATCAACGCCAGCGTCCAGACCGTCACCGGGCACTCCCTCCTCGACCTGTGGACCGAGTCCCTGCTGCTGCCCGACGGCGAGCGGGACGCCTTCCACGCGCGCCTCACCCAGGCCTCCCAGGTGGAGGCCCTGCGCACCGGCGCGCTCACCCGGGCGACCGTGTTCCTCAGCAAGTACGGCGAGAAGGGGCGGACCGTCGACGAGATCCGCTTCGAGCCGCCCACCCGTCCGCCCCGGATCCTGAACGTCCATGTGGCGGCGGGAACCGCGCTCGACGCGTCCGACCGGGGGATCTGCCTGATGGACGCCCTGTGGGACGCGGCGGCCGACGACCTCGTCGCGGAGACCGCCTTTCTCGACCGACACGCGACGGAGCACTTCCACGTCCGCTACCGCTGACCGCGGACGGCACCGCACTCCGACCATTCCGTGCAGTCCTGTACGAACCATCTGACGAAGGGGAACGTGATGAACCGCGTGCAGAACACCGGGATCGACCACCCGAAGCCGCTCTACAACGAAGAGCAGGCCCGGCAGAAGAAGGCCGAACTCGACCGTTACATGGACAAGAAGATGGCGGAGTGGAAGGCCACCGTCCCCTTCGCGTCGCACCTGACCGAACCCGAACTCCACCAGGCGTACTACCGCCGCACCCTCATCGAGCACGTGTGGCGGATCCGTCTCTCCCGGGTCAGCCAGACCAAGGCCATCTACAAGATCGCCCAGGTCTCTCCCCGGGCCGCGCGCGACTACGCGCAGTACCAGGCCGACGAGATGCTCCACGACCGGCTGTACATCGGTGACGCCGAAGCCGCCGGCGTGACCGAGGAGGAGATCCGCGCCACCGAGCCCTACCTCTCCACCCGTCTGTTCGAGGGCTTCTTCTACTACACCCTCGAGCACGAGTCGGCCCTCGCCCCGGTCGTCTCCAACTACCTGGTGGAGTACACGCAGGTCAAGCTCCAGCCGGCCATCGTCGAGAACCTCCAGGCGCGGCTCGGCAAGGAGAACGTCAAGGGGCAGGCCGCCCACCTCCACGTCGACACCACCGAGGACCACTCCCAGGAGATGTGGGACATCCTCCGCCAGCTGATCTTCAGCGAGGAGGACTTCCAGAAGGTGTTCAAGTACATCGACGACGTCCAGGAGATCCTCGCGATGTTCTTCCGCGAGATCTACGAGGACACCTTCGCCAAGCAGGTGCAGCCCGCGGGCGCCTGAGGGACGGGACCCCGCGGGTCCGCCGGACGGCCGTCGTCCGGCGGACCCGTACGGTCCCGTCGCACCGCGGCTCCGCCGTCCGGCGGCCAGGCATCACAGGTGCCCGGACGGAGGGCCGCCCGCGTACGCGGCCGGCAGGCCAGGCAGCAGCCGGTGGCCGGCCGCGTCGTCGGCGCGGCGCCCGGCCGGCGGGGCGCCGTCCCGGTCGACCGGGGCCACGTCCTGACGCGCTCGTCGACCCCGCAGGACTCCGCCGGGCCGGTCTCCCGTCCTCGGGTGTGCGTGCCGGAGGGCCGCGCGCCCGCCCGGTGCGGACATGACCATGGCGACATCCACCACAACACCCGTCCGGCCGGACCCCGTTGGGACGAGCTGGAACCACTTACCGAAGGATGAGGAACCCGCGCATGTCCGCACCCGACACAGTCGCGCTGGTCAAGGAGTACCGCGAGAACGGTTTCGCGGTCGTCGAGCGTCTCTTCGATCCGAGTGAGGTCGCCGAGCTCAACACCGCCATCACCGAGATCCTGAACGTCGGCGACATCGCCTCCGTCGCCGAGGTGGAGCCGGGCGACAACGGCATGGCCCGCCGGATCTGGTCGCCCACCAAGCAGCACGCCGCGTTCGAGCGTGCCGCCGCCAGCCCCAAACTGCTCGACCACGTCGAGGCCCTCATCGGCCACGACATCCTGTTCCACTACAGCAAGCTCCACCTCAAGGCCCCCCAGGTGGGCAGTGTCGTGGACTGGCACCAGGACTTCGCCTACTACCCGCACACCAACACCGACCTGGTGACGGCCCTCGTCTACCTCGACGACACCACCACCGAGAACTCCGCCCTCCAGGCCGTCCCCGGCTCGCACCTGCGCGGTCTCGCCGACCACTACGTCGACGGCTTCTTCCGCGGCAAGGTGGTGGGTGCCGACGCGCCCGGCGACGAGCAGGCCGTGCCCATCGAGGCGCCCGCGGGCAGCGTGGTCTTCATCCACCCGCTGCTGCTGCACTACTCCTCGCCGAACCGCTCCGACCGCTACCGCCGCGCGTTTCTGCCGGCCTACCGGGCGGCCGACGCCTACCCGATCCACTTCGGCGCGCACGCCGGCCACAACGAGGCCGGAGTGAAACTGCTGCGCGGCAACGTGTCGGACACCGCCCGGGTGGAGGGCGGGACGTGGCGTCTGCCGCTCGCGGAGCGGCCCTTCGGCTCGCTCTTCCAGCTCCAGGAGGGCGGCGACAAGTCCTCGACCGGGGCGACCACCGGGTACGCCACGCTGGAGGAAGCGAAGTAGCGGCAGAGCGACAGCCCCCCCCGCGCCTGCCCGCGGGGCGGCACGACCGACAGCCCTGCGGCCGTCCTCTCCGGGAGGACGGCCGCAGGGCTGTCGCACGTCCCCGGCGGCACCGCCCTGCCGACTGCGCCGTCACCGGTGCCGTGCCGGGCAGCGCGAGCCGGTGGACCTTCCCGGTCAGGGCACTAGAGCCGCCGCGCGGAGGTGAGGAAGTCCAGGACGAGCGGACCGGCCTGGTCGCGGCACTCCTCGAAGTAGGCGTGCCGGCCGTCGGGGATCAGGTGCATCCGGGCGCCCGGGATGCGGTCGGCGAGCAGGGGCGCGTTGGCGGCGGGGTTGAGCAGGTCGTCGGTCCCGTGGACGACCAGGGTGGGAGCGCCGATGTCCGGCAGGAGGTCCCACGCCCGGTGCTGGTTGCTGGCCACGAGGTGGCGGCGCCGGGCGTGCGCGGGCATGCCGGGGTCGCCGAGCGTGTGGTACGGGCCGGGGTGGGAGGCGAGCCACTGCGGGGTGTACATCAACTCCAGCAGGGCCTGGCGCGCGGCTCCCGGCTCGGGTCGCGCCAGGGCCCGGCGGACGTCGTTGCCGCGTTCGACACCGTGGGGCCCGCCGGGCGAGGTGCACCCGAGGACCAGGGCGCCCACCCGGCCGGGGTGGCGGGCCGCGATCTGCTGGGCCACTCGTCCGCCCATGGACGTGCCGTAGACATCGGCCCGGTCGATGCCCAGCTCGTCGAGGACCGCGATGACGTCCGTGGCGAACAGCTCGGTGCTGTAGGGGATGTCGGGCTTGTCGCTGTCACCCGTGCCTCGGTAGTCGAGCGTGAGGGTGCTGCGCGCGGGATGGAAGTCGGCACGCACCGCGTCCCACCAGTGGTGGTTGTTGGCCTGACCCGCCAGCAGGACCAACGGTGCCCCGTTGCCCTGGAGTTGGTAGGCGATGCGGGTTCCGTCCGCGGTCACGACGTACGTCAAAGGCCCTGCTCCCGTGCTGTCGGGCACGTTGCCCGCGTTGCCCCGGGCCTGAGCGGCGGCCGGACCAGAGCGATCGTTCCGACGTGTTTCGTCGCCGCACATCGTACCGGGCGGTCTGATGGAGGTGGGTTCGGCCGAGGGCGGACGCCCCGGGCGGTCGGGCGCCGGAGAGGAGTGCCGGACCGGCCCTCAGACTCCCGCCGCCACCGCGGCGCCGAGCCCCAGCAGGACGACACCGGTGGTCACGCTGAGCCCCCGCAGGACGGTCGGCTTCGACACCAGGTCGCGCCCTCGGCTGACGGCCCAGGTGAGCAACATGTACCAGGAGGCGCTGACCAGGGCCCACACGACTCCCAGGGCGACGGTCGACAGGAACACCGGGCCCTTGGCGGTCACGAACTGGGGCAGCACCGAGATGGCGAAGACGCCCGCCTTGGGGTTGCCGAGGTTGGTGCTCAGGCCGGTGATGTATCCACTCGCGAAGCCGGTGCGGTGTTCGCCCTCGTCGGCCGGGGCGGTGGAGACGGTGGTGTTGAGGGTGGTCCGCAGCGTCTTCACCCCGAGGTACATCAGCACGATGCCACCCGCGATCCGCAGCGCCGTGTACGCCGTGGGGCTGGCCAGCAGGACGGCGGACAGCCCCGCCGCGGCGGCCGTGGACCACAGCACGAAACCGGTGGCATTGCCCGCGAGCGTGCCCTGGAGCGTGCGTTGGCCGCCTTCCAGAACCTGCCGGATCATCAGGGCTGCACTCGCGCCGGGCAGCATCGCCAGCAGCAACGTGGTGGCGATGAAAACGGGCACATGCGTGGGCATGGGAAAGGAACCCCTTCCGGGGATACGGCAGTTGGATGTACACCACCAGGCTTCCCGTATCGCGCCCCTAAGAGAAGTTAAAAAAGAAGGGTGCAGCGTTAGGATTAGTGAATGGTGGTGGACCCGGGACAGCTGCGACTCCTGACGTTGATCGAGCGGTGCGGTTCCCTGACGGCGGCGGCCCACGCACTCCACCTCACGCCCGCGGCGATAACCCAGCAGGTGGCCAAGGCCGAACGCGACTGGCAAGTGCCGCTGGTCATCCGCGGTCCCCGCGGAGCGACGCTCACCGCGGCCGGCGCGCTGCTCGCCTCCCACGGCCGCACCGTCGAGGAGGCGTCGGACAAAGCCGCGGCCGAACTGGCCGCGTTACTTGGCCACTTGTCGCTGCGCTTGCGGATCGGAACGTTCCAGGCGGCCGCCCTGCACCTGTTGCCCCCGGCCCTGACGACGCTGCGGCACCGCCATCCGGACGCCGACGTCTCCGTCATAGACGTGGGGTCCGCGCGCGGAGCGGACGAGATCAGCACGGGGCGCCTGGACGTGGCCATCGTCGCGTCCTGGGGCACGCCGCTCGCCCCGCCCCCGCATGTACGGGCCCACCCGCTCCTGTTGGACCCGATGGTCGTGGTCCTCCCCGACGACCATCCACTGGCCACCGAGCAGCCCACGGACACCGCGCTGCACCTGGAGCAACTGCGCGACGAATCGTGGGTCTCCATCCTCGCGGGCCACGCGGCCCGCGAACAGTTCCACGACGCCGCCCGCGAGGCCGGTTTCACTCCCACCGTGCGGTTCGAGACCGAGTCGTACGACGTCGCCCAGGCCCTCGTCGGCACGGGCATCGCGGTCGGTCTGGTCTCGCGCCTGGCCCTGACCCACGCGCCCGGCACCACCCATCGCGAACTGGCCCACCCCAGGCCGCACCGCCAGCTCTACGCCCTGACCAAGGCGGACGCCAGCCTCACCCCGCTCGCGGACATGCTCATCGACCTCCTGCGTGACGTCGCCCGCGACATCACCGCGAGCTGGGAGGCCCCCCTGCGCGAGCCCCACAGCCCGTCGGCCGGCCACCTGCTGCCGGAACAGCCGACCACGGTCTGACGACGGCTCCGCGCCGTACGACCACAGCCCTGGTGCTTGATCCCGCGGGCGACCGGGTCAGATGTCCCTGAAGATCTCGATCTGCGCCCCCACCGAGTTCAGCCGCTCCGCCAGGTCCTCGTAACCCCGGTTGATGACGTACACGTTGCGCAGGACCGACGTGCCCTCCGCCGCCATCATCGCCAGGAGGACGACCACCGCGGGGCGCAGGGCGGGCGGGCACATCATCTCCGCCGCCCGCCAGCGGGTCGGGCCCTCCACCAACACGCGGTGCGGGTCCAGGAGTTGGAGGCGGCCGCCCAGGCGGTTGAGGTCGGTGAGGTAGATCGCCCGGTTGTCGTAGACCCAGTCGTGGATCAGCGTCTTGCCCTGCGCCACGGCCGCGATCGCCGCGAAGAACGGGACGTTGTCGATGTTCAGGCCGGGGAACGGCATCGGGTGGATCTTGTCGATCGGCGCCTCCAGCTTCGAGGGCCGGACCGTGAGGTCCACCAGCCGGGTGCGGCCGTTGTCGGCGACGTACTCGGGCGTCCGGTCGTGGTCGAGGCCCATCTCCTCCAGGACCGCCAGCTCGATCTCCAGGAACTCGATCGGCACCCGGCGCACCGTCAGCTCCGACTCCGTGACCACCGCGGCGGCCAGCAGGCTCATCGCCTCGACCGGGTCCTCGGAGGGGGAGTAGTCCACGTCGGTGTCGATGTTCGCGACGCCGTGCACGGTCAGCGTCGTCGAGCCGATGCCCTCGACCCGGACGCCCAGCGCCTCCAGGAAGAAACACAGGTCCTGGACCATGTAGTTGGAGGACGCGTTGCGGATGACGGTCACCCCGGCGTGCCGGGCGGCGGCCAGCAGGGCGTTCTCGGTCACGGTGTCGCCGCGCTCGGTCAGCACGATCGGGCGGTCGGGGCGGACCGAGTGGTTGACCGTCGCGTGGTAGTGGCCCTCGGTGGCGGCGACGTCCAGTCCGAACCGGCGCAGCGCGATCATGTGCGGCTCGATGGTGCGGGTGCCGAGGTCGCAGCCGCCCGCGTACGGGAGCCTGAAGCGGTCCATGCGGTGCAGCAGCGGGCCGAGGAACATGATGATCGACCGCGTCCGCACGGCCGCCTCGGCGTCGATCGCGTTCATGTCGATCTCGGCGGGCGGCACCAGCTCAAGGTCGACGCCGTCGTTGATCCAACGGGTGCGCACGCCGATCGAGTTGAGCACCTCCAGCAGGCGGTACACCTCCTCGATCCGGGCGACCCGGCGCAGCACCGTACGGCCCTTGTTGAGGAGCGACGCGCAGAGCAGCGCCACGCACGCGTTCTTGCTCGTCTTGACGTCGATGGCGCCGGACAGACGGCGGCGGCCCACCACCCGCAGATGCATCGGGCCCGCGTATCCCAGCGACACGATCTCGCTGTCCAGGGCTTCACCGATTCGGGCGATCATCTCAAGGCTGATGTTCTGGTTGCCGCGCTCGATGCGGTTGACGGCGCTCTGGCTGGTGCCGAGCGCGTCCGCGAGCTGCGTCTGTGTCCAGCCACGGTGTTGGCGGGCGTCACGGATGAGCTTGCCGATGCGTACGAGGTAGTCGTCTGCCATGAGGCCGAGGTTATCTCAGATATGAGATGGCGCTCGCCGAGGGGGCCATTCGGGTGAACCGGGTGACGTCCTGTCAGGCGGACGGCGCGGGCGAGGCCCAGGGGGCCGAGGTGGGGGAGGGGGTGGCCGACGCGGGCCCCGCGGGGTGGGGCGGCTGGGCGGGCTTCTCCCTCCGCCCAGCCGGTCTCCCCGTCACTTGTCGCGCGACTTGGTGGTCCGCCGCCAGCCGAACGGGCCCGGCAGGTCCATCGACGTCGTCCGGCGGCCGGTGCTGCTGTGGGTGAAGCGCGGGCCCTTCTTGCCGCCCGAGGTGATGGACCACGAGCGCTTGTTGATGTTCAGCCGCACGCCGGGCAGGATCTGGAAACTCTTGCGGAACGTCAGAGGCACGGACGGCTCCTTCTGGTGGGCCTGTTGTTCCTGGCCCCCTCCGGATACCCCGACTTCGGCCACCGATGGCTGCCGATGAACGACGGGTCCAGGGCGCTTCCGCGGTCCTGTGGCCCCGCGCTCGCCGGGGATCGTGGTCCGGCGCGCGGAGGCGTGTCACGAGGGCGCGCGGAGGCGTGTCACGGGGGCGCGCGGGAAGAAGCGGCGCACGCCACAGCCGGGGCGGGCATGACCATCCCGGCCCCATGTACTAGAGTTATCTCGACATCGAGATATCTGCCGAGGGGTACCGCAGCCGCCCACCCGGTAAGGCTTACCTAACTTAGCCTTACCTTAGCGGATCGGCCAAGACGCCGGGGCGGCAGGATCGTGGTGGTACGCGCACATCAATGAAGGAGACTGTCGTGTCGGCGAACAGCTTCGACGCCCGCAGCACGCTGCAGGTGGGCGACGAGTCGTACGAGATCTTCCGGCTGGACAAGGTGGAAGGCTCGGCTCGCCTTCCGTACAGCCTGAAGGTGCTGCTGGAGAACCTGCTCCGCACGGAGGACGGCGCGAACATCACGGCCGACCACATCCGTGCCCTCGGCGGCTGGGACTCCCAGGCCCAGCCCAGCCAGGAGATCCAGTTCACGCCCGCCCGCGTGATCATGCAGGACTTCACCGGCGTGCCCTGCGTCGTCGACCTCGCCACCATGCGCGAGGCCGTCAAGGAGCTGGGTGGCGACGCGGCGAAGATCAACCCGCTGGCGCCGGCCGAGCTGGTCATCGACCACTCCGTCATCGCCGACAAGTTCGGCACCCACGAGGCGTTCTCGCAGAACGTCGAGCTGGAGTACGGCCGCAACCGCGAGCGCTACCAGTTCCTGCGCTGGGGCCAGACCGCGTTCGACGAGTTCAAGGTCGTCCCGCCGGGCACCGGCATCGTCCACCAGGTCAACATCGAGCACCTCGCCCGCGCGGTCATGGTGCGCGGCGGGCAGGCGTACCCCGACACCCTCGTCGGCACCGACTCCCACACCACCATGGTCAACGGGCTCGGCGTCCTCGGCTGGGGCGTCGGCGGCATCGAGGCCGAGGCCGCGATGCTCGGTCAGCCGGTCTCCATGCTCATCCCGCGCGTCGTCGGCTTCAAGCTCACCGGTGAGCTGAAGCCCGGCACCACCGCCACCGACCTCGTGCTCACCATCACCGAGATGCTGCGCAAGCACGGCGTCGTCGGCAAGTTCGTCGAGTTCTACGGCGAGGGCGTCGCGGCCACCAGCCTCGCCAACCGCGCCACCATCGGCAACATGTCGCCGGAGTTCGGCTCCACCGCCGCGATCTTCCCGATCGACGACGAGACCCTCAAGTACCTGCGCCTGACCGGCCGTTCGGACCAGCAGGTCGCGCTCGTCGAGGCGTACGCCAAGGAGCAGGGCCTCTGGCTCGACCCGAAGGCCGAGCCCGACTTCTCCGAGAAGCTGGAGCTGGACCTCTCCACGGTCGTCCCCTCGATCGCCGGTCCGAAGCGCCCGCAGGACCGCATCGTCCTCGCCAACGCCTCGCAGCAGTTCGCGCTCGACGTCCGCAACTACGTCGACACCGCCGACGAGGCGGGCAAGGAGTCCTTCCCGGCCTCCGACGCCCCCGCCACCACCAACGGCGTCCCGTCCAACCCGGTCGTGGTGACCGCCCCCGACGGCACCACCTACGAGCTGGACCACGGCGCGGTGACGGTCGCGGCCATCACCTCCTGCACCAACACGTCGAACCCGTACGTCATGGTCGCCGCCGCGCTCGTCGCGAAGAAGGCCGTGGAGAAGGGCCTGACCCGCAAGCCCTGGGTCAAGACCACCCTCGCCCCCGGCTCCAAGGTCGTCACCGACTACTTCGACAAGGCGGGCCTCACCCCGTACCTCGACAAGGTCGGCTTCAACCTCGTCGGCTACGGCTGCACCACCTGCATCGGCAACTCCGGCCCGCTGCCGGAGGAGGTCTCCAAGGCCGTCAACGACCACGACCTGGCCGTGACGTCGGTCCTCTCCGGCAACCGCAACTTCGAGGGCCGGATCAACCCCGACGTCAAGATGAACTACCTGGCGTCCCCGCCGCTGGTCGTCGCCTACGCGCTCGCCGGTTCGATGAAGGTCGACATCACGCGTGACGCGCTCGGCACCGACCAGGACGGCAAGCCGGTCTTCCTGGCCGACGTCTGGCCGACCGAGGCCGAGGTCAACGACGTCGTCGCCAACGCGATCGGCGAGGACATGTTCAACAAGTCCTACCAGGACGTCTTCGCGGGCGACGCCCAGTGGCAGTCGCTGCCCATCCCCACCGGCAACACCTTCGAGTGGGACCCGCAGTCCACCTACGTGCGCAAGCCCCCGTACTTCGAGGGCATGACGATGGAGACCACCCCGGTCTCCGACATCGCAGGCGCCCGCGTCCTCGCCAAGCTGGGCGACTCGGTCACCACCGACCACATCTCCCCGGCCGGTGCGATCAAGGCCGACACCCCGGCCGGCACGTACCTCACCGAGCACGGTGTGGAGCGTCGTGACTTCAACTCCTACGGCTCGCGCCGGGGCAACCACGAGGTCATGATCCGCGGCACGTTCGCCAACATCCGGCTGCGCAACCAGATCGCGCCCGGCACGGAGGGCGGCTACACCCGCGACTTCACCGTGGACGGCGCGCCGGTCTCGTTCATCTACGACGCCTCCCGCAACTACATCGACCAGGGCATCCCGCTGGTCGTCCTCGCGGGCAAGGAGTACGGCTCCGGCTCATCCCGCGACTGGGCCGCCAAGGGCACCGCGCTGCTCGGCGTGAAGGCCGTCATCGCCGAGTCGTACGAGCGCATCCACCGCTCGAACCTCATCGGCATGGGCGTGCTGCCGCTCCAGTTCCCCGAGGGCCAGTCCGCGCAGTCCCTCGGTCTCACCGGCGAGGAGACCTTCTCCTTCACCGGCGTCGAGGAGCTGAACAACGGCACCACCCCGCGGACCGTCAAGGTCACCACCGACACGGGCGTCGACTTCGACGCCGTCGTCCGCATCGACACCCCGGGTGAGGCCGACTACTACCGCAACGGCGGCATCATGCAGTACGTGCTGCGCAGCCTGATCCGCAAGTAGCCGAGCCCTGGTCACTGCCCGTCAGCCGGGCTGTGGCGCAAGGGCGTTGAGGGCCGTGCCCCCTTTCCGGGGGTGCGGCCCTCGTCGTGTGTGCTCCTGGACGGCGGCTTCCGCGCGCGGGGGCCGAGGGCGCGCCGCGCGGGCGGACCGCGGTGTGGCCGGGGGAAGCGTTTACAAGTACGGGCCGCGGCGCTAGCTTCGCCAGCAGGTGGGGTGGGAGCGCTCCCATGTCGATGGACCGGAACCCGTCGGCGCCGCGGGCGGTCCCGCCCCGCTCACCCCGTACGCACCCCACACCGCCGTACGTGAAGGAAGTTATGTGACATGAGCATGGTTAAAGTGTCATCCAGGGCGTTCCCCACGCGCGCCAGAGCGCTGCTGCTCGTGCTGGTCTCGTTGCTCGCGACCGTCCCCGCCCTGGGGCTCGTGCTGTCGACGGGCGGCCGGGCCGAGGCGCACGGTACGCCCATGAAGCCCGCCAGCCGGACCTTCCTGTGCTGGCAGGACGGGCTCACCTCCACCGGTGAGATCAAGCCCGTCAACCCCGCCTGCCGGGCCGCCCAGCAGGTCAGCGGGACGACCCCGTTCTACAACTGGTTCTCCGTACTGCGTTCCGACGGCGCCGGCCGCACCCGCGGCTTCGTGCCCGACGGCGAGCTGTGCAGTGGCGGGAACACCAACTTCACCGGGTTCAACCTGCCGCGCGGCGACTGGCCGCTGACCCACCTCACCTCGGGTTCGACCGTCGACTTCTCCTACAACGCCTGGGCCGCGCACCCGGGTTGGTTCTACGTCTACATCACCAAGGACGGCTTCGACCCCACGAAGACGCTCACCTGGAACGACATGGAGAGCACCCCGTTCCTGAGCGTCGACCACCCGCCGCTCAACGGCACCCCGGGCACGGTCGAGGCCAACTACGCGTGGAGCGGGAAGCTTCCGGCCGGGAAGTCGGGGCGGCACATCATCTACATGGTGTGGCAGCGCTCGGACAGCGCGGAGACCTTCTACTCCTGCTCCGACGTCGTCTTCGACGGCGGCAACGGCGAGGTGACGGGCATCCACGACCCGGGCAACCCCAGCGAGCCGGTGCCCGGCAAGTGCACGGCCAGCCGCCGGACCACCGGGACCTGGAGCGGCGGCTACCAGTCCGAGGTCACCGTCACCAACAGCGGTGACGTCCCGATGCTGGGGTGGATGGTCAACTGGAACCTGCCCGGCGGCCAGTCCGTCAACAGCCTCTGGAACGGCAACGCCACCTACGCGGGCCAGGGGGTGATGGTCCACAACGCCGACTGGAACGGCTCGTTGGCGCCCGGGGCCACGGCGACGTTCGGCTACGTCGTCTCGGGCGACGGCGGTGACACCGCCACCAGCCTGCCCTGTCAGGTCGGTTGACCGAGAAGGAGCGGACCCGGTGGTCGTGGGCCACCGGGTCCGCGGCCGGTCGGCCCAAGGGGGGTGAGGGGCCGACCGGTGCATGGGGAGTGGGGGGAGGGGCGCGGGGAGGGGGAGGGGAGGAGTGTGGGGTGGCTTGGGCTCGGTGCGGTGCGACAACGTTGTCTGATGTCTGGCGATGCACCATACCGTGGCAACGGACAACGATGTCAAGAGAGTTGGGGGCTTGCGCTGTCCGGGTGACCCGGTGTGGCGGCCGGGTCGGGGACGCGGTCTTCCGTGGTAAGCGTGGCGCACGCTACTGTCCCTGCGGCTTGTGCGACCTGTGGTGCGCGACCCGTCCGAAGGAGGAGGGGCCGCGTCATGCGTTTCCGTCCCATGTCCCTGCTGCTCGCCGCCGCTCTCGCGGTCGGCGGTGCCACCCCGGCCGTCGCGGCCGGCGCGGCGCCCCCCGGCCTCGTCGGCGACCCGACCCCCTACGTCGACCCGCTCATCGGCACCTCGAACGGCGGCGACGTCTTCCCGGGCGCCGTCGTGCCCTTCGGCATGCTCTCCTGGAGCCCCGAGAACACCCGCGGCGACGCCACCAGAACCGCCGCGCCCGGCGGCTACCACTACGACGCCACCCGCATCCGCGGCTTCAGCCTCACGCACATGTCCGGCACCGGGTGCGCGGGCGGCAGCGGTGACATCCCGTTCTTCCCGTACGCGGGTGACGTCACCTCCTCGCCCGCCGCGGACACCAAGGACGCCGTCTACGCCTCCGACTTCAGCCACGACGACGAGACCGCCGAGCCCGGCCACTACAAGGTCGGCCTCGCCTCCGGGGTGACCGCCGACCTCACCGCCACCGCGCGCACCGGCTCCGGGCGTTTCACCTTCCCCGCGGACAAGCCCGCCTCGATGCTGGTGCGCACCGCCAACTCCGAGGTCGGCTCGGCCGATTCGTCGATCACCATCGACCCGGCGACCCGGACCGTCTCGGGCTCCGTCACCTCGGGGAACTTCTGCGGCTACCTCGACCCGGAGGGGCAGCGCAGCTACTACACGCTGTACTTCACCGCCCGCTTCGACCGCGACTTCACCGCCAACGGCACCTGGAAGGACGGCACGCTGGACGCCGGTTCGGCGCACGGATCCGGCGGGACCGGGGGCTTCGGCAGCGGCGGGCGGCCGGTGGCGGGCAAGGGGGCGGGCGGATACGTCCGGTTCGCCCCCGGAACCGACGCCGTCAACGTCAAGGTCGGTATCTCGTACGTCAGTCAGGCCGCCGCCTCCGCCAACCTCGCGGCCGAGAACCCCGCCCGGCGCTCCTTCGAGGCGGTGCGCGACGCCGCCCGGCGGGCCTGGCGCGAGCGGCTGGGCGCGGTGCGCGTCGGCGGCGGCGAGGCGGACGACCGCACCGTCTTCTACACCGCCCTGTACCACGCGCTGCTGCACCCCAACGTGATCAGCGACGCCGACGGACGCTACCGCGGCAGCGACGACCAGGTGCACCGCGTCGGACGGCGGCAGCAGGCCCAGTACGGCACCTTCTCCGGCTGGGACGTCTACCGCTCCCAGGTGCAACTGGTGACGCTGCTCGACCCGGAGGTCGGCTCCGACGTCGCCCAGTCGCTCTACGAACTCGCCCGGCAGAACGGCGGGATCTGGGACCGCTGGCTGCACGGGGCGAGCGGCACGCACGTCATGAACGGCGACCCCTCGCCCACCGCGCTCGCCGGTATCCGCGCCTTCGGCGGGACCGGATTCGATCTGCGCGGGGCGCTGGACTCGCTGGTGAAGGCGGCCACCGTGCCGACCGAGCAGGACCTGTCGTCCGCAGGCAAGCCCGTGCTGTCGGTGGGGCAGCGGCCCTCGCTCGACAAGTACCTGAAGGCGCACTACATGCCGTCCGTCTCCAACGCCTGGGGCGGCGCCGCCGAGACGCTGGAGATGTCCACCGCCGACTTCTCGCTCTCCCAGCTCGCCGCCGCCGCGGGCCGCAAGGACACCGCGGCCCGCTTCGCCGAGCGCGCCCAGTGGTGGCAGAACAACTTCAACACCGCCGCCGACCCCAGCGGCGGCTACATCGCCAACCGCAAGGCGGACGGCAGTTGGGTCACCGGGTTCACACCGGGCACCGGCAACGGGTTCGTGGAGGGCACCGCCGCCCAGTACACCTGGATGGTGCAGCACAACCCCGCCGGTCTCTTCGCCGCCATGGGCGGACGGGACAAGGCGCTCGCGCGGCTCGACTCCTTCTTCCACGAGGACGACGGGAGCTGGGCGTTCACCGGCAGCGGCGGTGACAAGTCCGAGCTGGACAACGAGCCCTCGACCAACGTGCCCTACCTGTACGACTACGCGGGCGCCCCGTACAAGACGCAGGAGACCGTCCGGGCCGCGATGCGCCAGCTCTGGTCGACCGCGCCCGGCGGCATCCCCGGCAACGACGACCTCGGCGCCATGTCGTCCTGGTACGTCTTCTCCGCGCTCGGCATGTACCCGCAGGTGCCCTCCAGGGCCGAACTCGTCCTGGCCTCACCGCTGTTCCCGCGCGTGGAGATCTCCCGCCCCGACGGCAACGACATCTCCGTGCGCGCCACCGGGGCCGCCGCCGACGCCCCCTACATCAGGTCGCTGAAGGTCGACGGCCGCACCAGCGACCGCTCGTGGCTGCCCGCGTCGTTCGTGCGGGACGGCGGCCGGCTGGACTACACGCTCTCCACGACCCCCGACCGCGACTGGGGCACCGGGCAGGCTCCGCCGTCGTTCCGGGAGGGCGAGCAGCCCTACCAGATCGGCGTGGGACCGACCGCCGCGACCCTCGCGCCCGGCGGCAGCACCACCATCGACGTGCGGGCGCTCTCGCTGAGCGGCGGCGCGGGCCCCGAGGTCCGCTTCTCCGTCGAGACGCCGGACGGCGTGCGCGCGGAACCGGCGGAGGGCACCGTCACCGACGGCGCCCGGCGCATCACGCTCACCGCGGCCGACGACGCCCGCCAGGGCTTCTACGACGCCGTGGTGACCGTCACCTCGGGCGGTGACTCCTACCGGCAGCCCGTCTCCCTCACCGTCGCCGCGCCCGGCACCCTGCTGGCCGCCTACGACAACACCGGGGTCTCGGACGACACCGGCGAGCACGACGAGGCCGACTACGACGGCGGCGGCTGGAGCTACTCCCGCCAGGCCCTCGCGGCGGCCGGGCTCACCCCGGGCGGGCGGGGCACGGTCGACGGACTCGCCTTCACCTGGCCGGACTCGCCCGCGGGGCGGCCCGACAACGTCTCCGCCGCCGGGCAGACCGTCCGGCTCGCGGAGCCCGTCACCCGGCTGTCGGCGGTCGGCAGCGCGGTCAACGGCAACCAGCGGGCCTCGGCCACCGTCACCTACACCGACGGCACCACCGACGCCGTCGACCTCTCCTTCACCGACTGGACCGTCGGCGGCGGGGGAGGGACCGTCCAGTACGGCAACACGACCGTCGCCAAGGCCGCGTACCGCAACGTCGCGGGCGCCGACAAGGACCCGGTGGCCACCTACGTCTTCGCCACCGAGCCGTTCGGCGCACCCGACGGGAAGAAGATCGCCGCGGTGACCCTGCCGAAGAACACCGACCTGCACGTCTTCACGCTGGCCGTCGGCTGACGTCCAACGGCAGCATCCGGTACGTGAGTTGACGGGGGGCGCGGATCGCGCCCCCCGTCCCCTTTCCCGGGCGCCCCCCGTCCCCTTTCCCGGCACCCCGGACCACGGCGGCTGCCCGGCGTCCCAGGTCCACGGGCACGGGCCCGGCGTCCCAGGACCACGGGCACGAGCATGGGCCCGCGGAGCGCACGGCAAGGGGGACGCGTCGGGTTCGACGCGTCCCCCTCACCGTGTCCGGTCCGACTCACCCGCTCACGCGAGCAGTTCGACCTCCGACAGCACCGACTCGCCGTCGAGCACCAGACGGTACTTCGCGTACGTGCCCGGGGACGCCACGGAGAACGCGCGGGTCTGCCGGTCCCAGGCGAAGGACTGGCCGGAGCGCGTGTCCAGCGTCTTCCAGGTGGTCCCGTCGTCCGAACCCTGGAGGGTCCAGCCGGTCGGCGCCCTGGTGTGGTCCTTCGACGACGTCAGGGTGTACTGGAGCCCCTTGACCGGGCCCTGGACCGGCAGGTCCACGGTGGTCGCGGCGCCCTCGGTGGCCGAGGTGTCGTCGAACAGCGCCCCGGAGCCCTTCAGCACGTCCGCGCGGGGCGTCGGCACCTTGTCGTCCTGGGCGATCGAGCTGGGCCCGGCGTTCTTGCCCGTGCCCCACGAGGACGGCTTGGGCCCCATGTCGAACTCCAGCACCCCGCCCTTCTCCAGGAGCGTGTGCGGGAGCGAAGTGCACGTCCAGGCACGGCCGTTGACCTTCAGCCCCTGCACGTACACGTTCCTGGCGCTGTTGCGGGGCGCCTTGACGACCAGATCGCGGCCGTTCTCCAGGTGCACGGTGGCCTTCTTGAACAGCGGGGAGCCGATGGCGTACTCGCCGCCGCCCATCACCAGCGGGTAGAAGCCGAGCGCGGAGAACAGGTACCAGGCCGACTGCTCGCCGTTGTCCTCGTCGCCGAGGTAGCCCTGCCCGATCTCGCTGCCGGTGTAGAGCCGCGACAGCACCTCGCGCACGTTCTTCTGGGTCTTCCAGGGCTGCCCCGCCGCGTCGTACATGTAGGTGACGTGGTGGGCGACCTGGTTGGAGTGCCCGTACTGGCCGAGCCGCACGTCCCGCGCCTCGGTCATCTCGTGGATGATCCCGCCGTAGGAGCCGGCGAACTCGGAGGTGGCCGTCTCGGGCGTCGCGAAGTACTCGTCGAGCTTGTCGGCGAGCCCGCTGCGGCCCCCGTAGAGGTTGGCCAGGCCCCGGCTGTCCTGCGGCGCGGTGAACGCGTAGCCCCAGCCGTTGGTCTCCGTGTAGTCGTAGCCCCAGACCCGGGGGTCGTACGCGTCGGGTCCGACGCGCCAGTCGCCCTTCGCGGTGCGGCCCTGGAAGAAGCCGACCTTGGTGTCGAAGAGGTTCACGTAGTCCTGGGCGCGGTTGAGGAAGTACTCCGACTCCTCCTTGTACCGCTTCTGACCGGTCTTCTCGTAGAGCCGCTGGCCCATCCTGGCGATGCCGTAGTCGTTGACGTAGCCCTCCATCGCCCAGGACATGCCCTCACCGGTGTCGGTGCTGGTGTACCCGAGGAACGGCGAGGTCGCCATGCCCTTGCGGCCCACGCCGGACGACGGCGGCACCACGGTCGCGTTCTTCACGGCCGCGTCGTACGCCGCCTTGACGTCGAAGTCGACGCCCTTGACGTACGCGTCCGCGAACGCCACGTCCGAGGAGGTGCCGGTCATCAGGTCCGCGTAGCCGGGGGAGGACCAGCGCGAGGTCCAGCCGCCGTCCTTGTACTGCTGCACGAACCCGTCGACCATCTCGCCCGCCTGAGAGGGCGTCAGGAACGAGTAGGCGGGCCAGGTGGTCCGATAGGTGTCCCAGAAGCCGTTGTTGACGTACACCTTGCCGTCCACGATCTTCGCCCCGGTGTGCGTCGGGGTGTCCTGGCTCGGCATCGGCTGGAACGGCGAGGCGTACTGGTACTTCGAACCGACCTTCTCGAAGCCGGAGTTCGGGTACAGGTACAGCCGGTACATGCTGGAGTACAGCGTCGTCAGCTGGTCCCGGGTGGCGCCCTCGACCTCGACGCGGTCGAAGATGCGGTCCCAGGCGCGCTGCGCCTGCCGCTTGACCTTGTCGAAGGAGGTCCCGTCCGGGATCTCCTGGCGCAGGTTGTCCTTCGCCTGGTCGACGCTGATCAGCGAGGTCGCGATGCGCAGGGTGACGGTGCGGTCCTTGCCCGCGTCGAACCGCAGGTAGCCCTTGACCCCGCTCGACGACCCGTCCTCGACCGGCTTGTCGAAGGTGCCGTACACGAACAGCCGGGTCGCGCCCGTGGACAGGCCCGACTTGACGTCCGAGTAGCCGGTGAAGGTCCCGGTCTCCTTGTCGAGGGTCAGCCCCGCCTGGTCGGTGACGTTGTCGAAGAGCACGCTCGCGTCGTCGCCGGGGAAGCTGAAGCGCAGCGCCGCCGCGTGGTCGGTCGGCGTCATCTCGGTCCTGAGACCGTTCTCGAACCGCACCCCGTAGTAGTACGGCCGCGCCGTCTCGTTCTCGTGCCGGAAGGGCAGTGCGCGCGCCGTGCGCCCGGTGTCCGGGGTGCCCGAGGCGATCGACGGCATCACTTGGAACGTCTGCCGGTCGCCCATCCACGGGCTCGGCTCGTGGCTGGCGCTGAACGCCTGGATCGTCGGCAGGTTGTCGTCGTTGTTGGCGCGGGCGTAGTCGTACAGCCAGCTCAGCGTCGACGCGTTGGTCACCGGCGTCCAGAAGTTGAACCCGTGCGGGACGGCCGTCGCGGGGAAGTTGTTGCCGCGCGAGAAGCTGCCGCTCGAGTTGGTGCCGCGGGTGGTGAGCGCGTAGTCGGACAGGTGCGCCTCGGGCCGCTCGGCGGGCGCCGGTCCGATCTTGACGTCGTCCAGCCAGCCCCGGAACTTGGCCGGGCCCTTGGGGGAGTCGTAGGCGAGCAGGACGCGGTCGACGGTCTTGCCCGCCGCGACCGAGCCGATCGACGACTCGATGTTGTTCCACTGGTTGACGTAGAGCGACTTGGCGTCGCCCTGGCCGCGCGGGGTCAGCGGGAACCCGTGCTGGTCGGTGGCGCCCAGCGCGCTCAGCGAGGTGCCGTCGGTGAAGACCAGGTCGACGGCGACGTTCGTGGCGTCGTAGTCGCGGTCGCCGTCGGCCATCGCCGGGAAGAGCCGGTAGGAGAGCCGGGTGTCGCGGCGCACGGCCACGTTCACGTCGAAGACCTTGTTGTACGAGTACGCGCGGCCGTCGGGGGTGTGCCGTCCGGCGTAGCGCAGGGCGCGCTTGCCGGTGAACCCGGCGCCCGCCTTCGCGGTCGGCGAGCCGCTCGGGCCCCGGTCGACCAGCGTCAGCATGTCCTGCGGCACCGGCGCGTCGTCACCGCCGGTGGAGAACTGCACGTCGGCGAGTTGCAGGATGCCGGAGGCGCCGTTGTTGCGGGTGATCTCCAGCCGGAAGTGCTGGTACTCGGCCGGTTCGGCGAGGTCGTACTTCTTGGTCTGGAACCGCTCGGAGAAGCTCTCGCCGGTGCGGCTGTCGACCGTCTTCCAGTCGGTGCCGTCGGCGGAGCCCTTGAGGGTCCAGTCCTTGGGGTCGCGCTCGCCGTAGTCGTTGGCCGAGGTGAGCGCGTAGGTGGCGACCTTGACCGGCTTGTCGAGGTCGAACTCCACCCAGCCGGTCGACTCGAAGGTCAGCCACTTGGTGCCGGCCTCGCCGTCGACCAGGTTCTCCTTCACCTCGCCGCCGCTGGTGTTCTCCGCGCTGGCCCGCACGTCCGTGACGTGGTCGGTGACGTTGCCGGGGATGCCGGTGCTGTAACCGCCGTCGACGCCCGAGGCGCGCTTGGTGCCGCCCGGTCCGGTGTCGACGGTGCTGAGCCAGTCCGGCGCCGGCTCACCCGTCTCGAAGGACGAGGCGAACTCCCGGTCGGGCGCCTTGGCCTTCGCGGGCAGCGCGACGGCCGCTCCCTGGGAGCCCGCCGCCAAGGCGAAGGCGGCCGTGAGAACGACCGCCGGACCCCATCTGTGCCGAGTTCTGCGATGCTGCATGCGCGAGCACCCTCCCTGCGCTGGACAACGTTGTCAATTTGCTGCGCAATGACCAGTAGTGGGTCAAGTGGCCTGTGCTGTCAAGGGTGTTGGGTGGGGCATTCGGGCCGTATGTCGCGGATTTTTCCGGCAACGCGGTCACAGGCATCTCATATTTCCGGCAGGTCTCAACTCGGAAAAGACCGGTGGCCAACCTTGCATTCGATCTTGCTCAGCTGGCGGGAAGTGGACTATACCTGTCGGCGATTCAACCGATCCGTAAGGATCCTGTACGACCCTGCTTGACCTGACCGCGGTGCCGGGGAGGATCCGGTTCACCGCCTGAGTCCTGGAGAAGGCGAGGACTTGAGCATGGGATCCACTTCCGCCGAGAACAACGGCGCGGACGGCACCTCGGGTGTCGGCCGTCGCGATCTGATCAAGCGGTCCGCCGCGCTCGGTCTGATTTCCGTACCGGCGATGAGTTTTCTGTCCGCGTGTGCCAGCGGCGGTGGCGGCGACAACGGCGGCGAGAAGGCGAAGGCCGGCAAGAAGACCGCCAAGAACCCGCTGGCCGTCAATGACAGCGCCCCGATGGAATTCGTCCTCTTCGACGGCGGTTTCGGCAAGGAGTACGCCGAGGACGCCGTCAAGATCTACGAGAAGGACTTCCCCAAGGCGAAGGTGAAGTTCGCCGCCACCCAGAAGATCCAGTCCACCCTCCAGCCCCGCTTCAACCAGGGCACCCCGCCGGACCTCATCGACAACTCCGGCGCCGAGCAGATGGACATGGGCGTCCTGGCGAGCAAGAACCAGCTCACCGACCTCACCCCGCTGCTGGACGCGCCCTCCTACGACGACCCGGCCAAGAAGGTCCGCGACACCCTGCGGCCCGGCATCGTCGAGATGGGCCAGCTCGACGGCGACCCGGTCTGGATCATGTACTACGCGTACACCGTGTACGGCGTCTGGTACTCCCGGAAGGCCCTGGACTCGCTCGACGAGCAGTACCCGGAGACCTGGGACCAGATGCTCGCGGTCTGCGCCAAGGCCAAGAAGAAGGGCATGGCGGGCTGGACGTACGCGGGCAAGTACCCGTACTACCTCCCCTTCTCGCTCTACCCGATGATCGGCAAGGTCGGCGGCCGCGAGGTGCTCGACGCCATCGACAACCTGGAGCCGAACGCCTGGAAGCACCCGGCGGTCAAGGCGTGCTTCGACGCCTACTACGAGCTGTACAAGAAGGGGTACGTCCTCAAGGGCACCCCGGGACTCGACCACATCCAGTCGCAGACCGCGTGGGCCGAGGGCAAGGCGCTGTTCATCCCGAACGGCTCCTGGGTGGAGAACGAGTCGGCGAACGTCATCCCCAAGGACTTCGACCTCGCCGTGTCGGCGCCCACCGGCATCGACGGTTCCGACAAGATGCCCTTCGGGACCATCTGGGCCTCGGGCGGCGAACCCTTCATCGTCCCGGCCAAGGGGAAGAACGCGGCCGGCGGCATGGAGCAGCTGCGGATCATGCTCAGTGAGGCGTCGTCCAAGAACTTCACGAGCAAGGTCAAGTCCCTGACCGCGTACAACGGCGGCACCGACGGCATCACCCTCACCCCGGGCCTCAAGTCCGGTGTGGCGGCGCTGGAGAAGGCCGGCGACAACGTGGTCAACCCGCGGATCCAGGACTGGTACGTCCAGTTGCAGAAGGAGCAGATCGGCGTCGCGGGTCTCGGCGAGATGATGGCGGGCCGCATCACCCCGGCCGAGGCCATCAAGAAGATCCAGGGCTTCGCCGACGCCGCCGCGAAGGACTCGTCCATCAAGCACTACAAGCATCAGTAAACGAACCGGAGAAGCGATGCAGCACGGCAAGTACCGGTTCATCGTGGGGTTCCTCGCGGTACCCCTCGGACTGTACGCGCTCTTCGTGGTGTGGCCCTTCATCCAGTCCATCTACTACTCGTTCACGGACTGGACCGGCCTGAGCCCCGAATTCAAGATGGTCGGCCTGGACAACTACCGGAGGATGCTGGACGACGAGATCTTCTGGAAGTCCTTGCAGCACAGCTTGATGTTCGCGGTCGTGCTGCCGCTGGTGACGCTCGGCCTCGCGCTGTTCTTCGCCTTCATGATCAACGTCGGCGGACGCCGGAGAAGGGGAGGCCCGGTCGTCTCCGGGGTCCGGGGCTCCTCCTTCTACAAGATCGTCTATTTCTTCCCGCAGGTGCTGTCGATCGCCATCGTCGCCCTGCTGTTCGCCTTCGCCTACAACCCCGACAGCGGCGCCATCAACTCGCTGCTGCGCGGGATCGGGCTCGACGGCCTCCAGCCGCTCTGGCTGGGCGACCCGGACCTGGCCCTGTGGTGCGTGATGGCGGTGCTCGTCTGGTCCATGGTCGGCTTCTTCGTGGTCCTCTTCTCCGCGGGCATGGCCTCCATCCCGACCGACCTCTACGAGGCGGCCCTGCTCGACGGGGCGGGGCGGGCCACCACCTTCTTCCGGATCACCCTGCCGCTGCTCTGGGACACCGTGCAGTCCGGCTGGGTGTACATGGGCATCCTCGCCCTGGGCGCCGAGTCCTTCGCGGTCGTGCAGATCATGACGACCGGGCCCGGCGGCCCCGACTACTCGACCACCGTCCTGGTGCTGTACGTGTACCAGAAGGCGTTCCGCGACGGACAGGCCGCCTACGCGACCACCATCGGTGTCGCCCTGCTCATCGTCACCCTGGCCTTCGCGGCCGTCGTGATGCGGCTGGGCCGGCGCGAGCGGCTGGAGTACTGATCAGATGACGACGACCGAACCCACCGCCCCCGTACCGGCCGAGCCCGGTCCCCCCGTCGCCAAGGGCGACGCGCCCGCGCCCCGGCCCGCCCCGGCGCCCGCCCGGGAGCGCACCGGCGGGGTCCTGAACGTGTTCTCCCACGGGATGCTGGTCCTGTGGGCGTTCATGGTCGTGATGCCGCTGCTGTGGGCGGTGATGACGTCCTTCAAGAACGACCGGTCGATCTTCAGCTCCCCCTGGGCGCTGCCCGACCGGCTCCACTTCGAGAACTGGGCGCGGGCCTGGACCGACGCCAACATGAGTGGCTACTTCCTCAACACCGTCCTGGTGGTGGGGTTCTCGCTGGTCGGCACGCTGGTCCTCGGCTCGATGGCGGCCTATGTGCTGGCCCGGTTCGACTTCCCGGGCAACCGCCTCATCTACTACCTGTTCATCGGCGGCATGAGCTTCCCGATCATGCTGGCGCTGGTCCCGCTGTTCTACGTCGTGAACAACATGGGCCTGCTCAACACCATCCACGGCCTGATCCTGGTCTACATCGCCTACTCGCTGCCGTTCACGGTCTTCTTCCTGACCGCGTTCTTCCGCACCCTGCCGAACTCCATCGCGGAGGCGGCCTTCGTGGACGGCGCCTCGCACAGCAGGACGTTCTTCCAGATCATGCTGCCGATGGCCAAGCCAGGACTGATCAGCGTGGGCATCTTCAACTTCCTCGGGCAGTGGAACCAGTACATGCTGCCGACGGTGCTCAACACCGACCCCGACAAGCGCGTGCTCACCCAGGGGCTGGTCCAACTCGCGGTCAGCCAGGGCTACAAGGGCGACTGGTCGGGCCTGTTCGCCGGTCTGGTGATGGCGATGCTGCCGGTGCTCGCCGCGTACATCATCTTCCAGCGCCAGGTCGTCCAGGGGCTCACCGCGGGGGCGCTCAAGTAGCGCTCCGCATCCGCACGGACGCGCGCCGCTCCCAGTCCCGGGGGCGGCGCGCCGCGCGTGGGCCGCGCGCCCCCGATCCGGTTCAACCTCTTGACGGGAGGCGACCCGAACGGCTCAGCTTAGAGTTCACTAGTTGGACATAGACGGGGCCTCATCGATGCGGTCCCGCGCGCAGGAGGTCGTCGTGGAGACTCCGGGGTCGCAGTCGTCGCTGCACCGAGCCAACCTGGAACGGGTCGTGCGGGCTGTCCGGCTGGCCGGATCGCTCACCCAGGCCGAGATCGCCAGGACCACGGGGCTCTCCGCCGCCACCGTCTCCAACATCGTGCGGGAACTGAAGAACGGCGGGACGGTCGAGGTCACCCCCACCTCGGCGGGCGGCAGGCGGGCCCGCAGCGTCTCCCTGAGCGGCGACGCCGGGATCGTCATCGGCGTCGACTTCGGCCACACCCACCTGCGCGTCGCGGTCGGGAACCTGGCCCACCAGGTGCTCGCCGAGGAGTCCGAACCGCTGGACGTCGACGCCTCCTCGGCGCAGGGCTTCGACCGGGCCGAGGAACTGGTCAACCGGCTGATCGGGGCGACCGGCGTGGACCGCGCCAAGATCGCCGGGGTGGGCCTCGGCGTCCCCGGTCCGATCGACGTCGAGTCCGGCACCCTGGGCTCCACCGCCATCCTGCCCGGCTGGTCGGGCACCCGCCCCGCCGAGGAGCTGCGCGGCCGCCTGGGGGTGCCCGTGCACGTCGACAACGACGCCAATCTGGGCGCCCTCGGCGAGCTGGTCTGGGGCAGCGGACGCGGGGTGCGCGATCTGGCGTACATCAAGGTGGCGAGCGGTGTCGGGGCCGGTCTGGTGATCAACGGGAAGATCTACCGCGGGCCGGGGGGCACCGCCGGGGAGATCGGCCACATCACGCTCGACGAGTCCGGCCCGGTCTGCCGCTGCGGCAACCGCGGCTGCCTGGAGACCTTCGCGGCGGCCCGCTACGTCCTGCCCCTGCTCCAGTCCAGCCACGGCACCGACCTCACCATGGAGAGCGTGGTCAGGATGGCCAGGGACGGCGATCCGGGCTGCCGCCGGGTGATCGCGGACGTCGGCCGGCACATCGGCAGCGGCGTCGCCAACCTCTGCAACCTGCTGAACCCGAGCCGGGTGGTCCTCGGCGGCGACCTCGCGGAGGCCGGTGAGCTGGTCCTCGGCCCGATCAGGGAGTCCGTCGGCCGGTACGCCATCCCCAGCGCGGGACGCCAGCTCTCGGTGCTCCCCGGGGCCCTCGGCGGCCGCGCGGAGGTGCTCGGGGCGCTCGCCCTGGCGCTCAGCGAGATGGGCGATTCGACGCTTTTGGACGGCACGGCGCCGTCGGCCACACCTGCCTTCACTTAGAGAACGGATGGCACCGTTGCCAACCCGTTAAGGATTTACTTCTTGACGTCGCACGTGTGGCCGAGTTGACTTCCAGCCACCTCGGCCGCAACGACGCGGCCTCGTCAGGGAGGTTTCTGAAGTGAACACGCGTATGCGTCGTGCCGCTGTCGCCGTTGCCGCGGGTGCGATGGCCGTCTCGCTGGCCGCCTGTGGCAGCGCCAAGGAGTCGGGCGACAAGGCGGACTCCTCGAAGTCCGCCGCCGCCAAGGGCGACAACATCAAGGTCGGTCTGCTCCTGCCGGAGAACAAGACCGCGCGGTACGAGAAGTTCGACCGTCCCCTGATCGAGAAGAAGATCAAGGAACTGACGAACGACAAGGCGACGATCCAGTACAACAACGCTCGCCAGGACGCCAGCCTCCAGGCCCAGCAGGTCGACACGATGATCACCGACAAGGTGGACGTCCTCATCGTCGACGCGGTGGACGCCAAGGCGATCAAGAACTCGGTCCAGAAGGCCGTCGACGCCGGCATCAAGGTCGTCGCGTACGACCGCCTCGCCGAGGGCCCGATCAGCGCCTACACCTCCTTCGACAACGAAGAGGTCGGCAAGACGCAGGGCGAGGCCCTGCTGACCGCCCTGGGCGACAAGGCCACCAAGTCCTCCAAGATCGTGATGATCAACGGCTCGGTGACCGACCCGAACGCCGCGCAGTTCAAGAAGGGCGCGCACTCCGCCCTCGACGGCAAGGTCACCATCGCCAAGGAGTACGACACCAAGGAGTGGTCGCCGGACAACGCCAACTCCGAGATGGAGACGGCGATCTCCGCCATCGGCGCCAAGAACATCGCGGGCGTCTACTCCGCCAACGACGGCATGGCCGGCGGTATCATCACCGCCCTCAAGGCGGCCGGCGTCTCCGTCCCGGTCACCGGCCAGGACGCCGAACTCGCGGGTGTGCAGCGCATCGTCACCGGTGAGCAGTACATGAGCGTCTACAAGCCCTACGCCCCCGAGGCCGAGGCCGCCGCCGCCATGGCCGTCGCGCTCGCCAAGGGCGAGAGCCTGGACTCGGTCGCCAAGGACAAGGTCTCCAGCGGCTCCGCCACCGACGTCCCGTCCGTCCTGGTCCCGGTCCAGTCCCTGACCAAGGACAACATCAAGGACACCGTCATCAAGGACGGCGTCTACACGGTGGCCGACATCTGCACCGGCAAGTACAAGGCCGCCTGCGACAAGCTCGGCCTCAAGTAAGCGGCCCGCGGTCCCCACACGCGGCGCGTGACCCGTTCCAGGGCCCGCCCGCGGGACCGCGCCGCCCAGACTCCTCCGGTGCCCCGCGCATCAGACAGCCCCGCAAGCTCGGCGCGGGGCGCCGGACGGAACACCTCCCCCCAATCTTTTGCACTACCTTCCGCCGGGTCAGGCGGCGAAGGAGATGGTTCACGTGTCCGCTACGCCCGTGCTGGCGTTGCGCGGGGTCTCCAAGCGATTCGGTGCCGTCCAGGCGCTCACCGATGTCGAGCTTGAGGTCCACGCCGGTGAGGTGGTCGCCCTGGTGGGCGACAACGGAGCCGGAAAGTCCACGCTGGTCAAGACGATCGCCGGCGTGCACCCCATCGATGAGGGCGTCATCGAGTGGGACGGCGACGCCGTCCAGATCAACCGGCCGCACGACGCCCAGTCCCTGGGCATCGCGACCGTCTACCAGGACCTCGCGCTGTGCGACAACATCGACGTCGTCGGCAACCTCTTCCTCGGCCGCGAGCTGAAGAAGTGGGGCGTCCTCGACGAGGTCGAGATGGAGCGCCGCGCACAGGAGCTGCTGCGCACGCTCTCCATCCGCATCCCCAGCGTGCGCATCCCGATCGCCTCGCTCTCCGGCGGTCAGCGCCAGACCGTGGCCATCGCCCGCTCCATGCTCGGCGAGCCCAAGCTGGTCATCCTCGACGAGCCCACCGCGGCGCTCGGCGTCGAGCAGACCGCGCAGGTCCTCGACCTGGTCGAGCGGCTGCGCGAGCGCGGCCACGCCGTCATCCTCATCAGCCACAACATGGCCGACGTCAAGGCCGTGGCCGACAAGGTCGCCGTGCTGCGCCTGGGCCAGAACAACGGTGTCTTCGAGGTCAAGACGACCTCGCAGGAGGAGATCATCTCCGCCATCACCGGCGCCACCGACAACGCGGTCACCCGCCGTGCGGCCCGCACGACCAGCACGAACGGGGAGGCTTCCCAGTGAGCGTCGACAAGACCTCCGCGACGCCGCAGGGCGCGAACACCGTCGAGAACACCGAGGCCGCCGCGGCCGCGGTGACGGCCGTCGACCCGCGGCTGCTCGTGCGCGAGCAGGGACTGGCGGGCTACTTCGGCGAGTTCAAGCGGAAGCTGAAGGCCGGCGAGCTGGGCTCGATGCCCGTCGTCATCGGCCTGATCGCCATCTGCGTGATCTTCCAGAGCCTCAACTCCAACTTCCTCTCCGCGCAGAACATCAGTGACATCAGCGTCACGATGGTCGGCACCGGCATGATCTCCGTCGGCATCGTCTTCGTGCTGCTGCTCGGCGAGATCGACCTGTCGGTCGGCTCGGTCAGCGGCGCGTCGAGCGCCATCGCCGCCGTCCTCGCCGTCAACCAGGGCTGGCCCGAGTGGGCGGCCGTGCTGCTGGCCGTCGTCGCGGGCGCGGTCATCGGCGCGCTGCACGGCTTCTTCTTCGCGGTGCTGGGCGCCCCCGCCTTCGCCGTGACCCTGGCGGGCCTGCTGTTCTGGCTCGGCTTCATGCTGAAGATCCTGGGCGAGAACGGCACCATCAACCTCGACAGCGACGGCCTGATCGGCAAGCTGACCACGTACTTCTTCTCGGACGTGGCCGCCGCCTACCTGCTCGCCGCGGTCGTCGTCGCGGTCTTCTTCCTCACCTCGTTCCTGGGCAACCGGCGCCGTGAGGCCGTCGGCATCCCGTCCCGCCCGCTGAGCGACACGCTCATGCGGACGGTGCTGCTGGCCGTCGTCGCGTTCGCCGCGGCGGCGATGTACAACCAGTACAAGGGCCTGCCGTTGGCCACGCTGATCTTCCTGGTCTTCCTGATCGGCACCGACTTCCTGCTCCGCCGCACCTCCTACGGGCGCAAGGTCTTCGCGCTCGGCGGCAGCGTCGAGGCGTCCCGCCGCGCGGGCATCAACGTCACCGCGGTGCGCATATCGGTCTTCGCGATCTCCGGCGGCTTCGCGGCCGTCGGCGGCCTCTTCCTGGCCTCCAAGATCGCCTCGGCCAACCAGAGCGCCGGCACCGGTGACCTGCTGATGAACGCCATCGCGGCGGCCGTCATCGGCGGTACCTCGCTCTTCGGCGGCCGGGGTCGCACCTGGAACGCCCTGCTGGGTGTCCTGGTGATCGTCTCCATCCAGTACGGCCTCCAGCTCGAGTCCATCGCCGAGCCGGTGAAGTACATGATCACCGCCGCGGTGCTGCTGACCACGGTCGTGATCGACTCGATCACCCGCAAGACGCAGAAGACGGCCGGCCGCGCCTAGCGCGTGCCCCGGACCACGCCCTAGCGGCCCCAGGAACCTGTGCCCGGCACCAATGGCGGTGCCGGGCACAGTCATGTCATAGGTCAGGCAGATCTTGGGTACAGCCGATCGCGTGACGTACGACGCACCGCCCGGACGCCGCCCGCGGAGGCGGAACATTAGACTCGACAAGCCCGGCAACAGCTCTACTGCAAGGAGGCACGGGTGCCGCTGCTGACCCGCATCACGGGACCGCGCGATCTGGACCGGCTCAGCCTGGACGAGCTGAACCTGCTGGCGGAGGAGATCCGCGCCTTCCTGGTCGACGCCGTCTCCAAGACCGGCGGCCACCTCGGTCCGAACCTCGGTGTGGTCGAGCTGACCATCGCCCTGCACCGGGTCTTCGAGTCCCCGAGGGACAAGGTCCTGTGGGACACCGGCCACCAGTCCTACGTGCACAAGCTGCTCACCGGCCGTCAGGACTTCTCCCGCCTGAAGATGAAGGGCGGCCTCTCCGGCTACCCCTCGCAGGCCGAGTCCGAGCACGACGTGATCGAGAACAGCCACGCCTCGACGGTCCTCGGCTGGGCCGACGGACTGGCCAAGGCCAACCAGATCCGCAAACGCGACGACCGTGTCGTCGCCGTCATCGGGGACGGCGCCCTCACCGGCGGCATGGCCTGGGAGGCGCTGAACAACATCGCCGACGCCAAGGACCGCCCGCTGGTCATCGTCGTCAACGACAACGAGCGCTCCTACGCGCCCACCATCGGCGGCCTCGCCAACCACCTCGCCACCCTGCGCACCACCGACGGCTACGAGCGCTTCCTGGCCCGCGGCAAGGACCTCCTGGAGCGCACCCCGGTCGTCGGCAGGCCGCTCTACGAGACCCTGCACGGCGCCAAGAAGGGCCTCAAGGACTTCATCGCCCCGCAGGGCATGTTCGAGGACCTCGGCCTCAAGTACGTCGGCCCCATCGACGGCCACGACATCGAGGCCATGGAGTCCGCGCTGGCCCGCGCCAAGCGGTTCGGCGGCCCGGTGATCGTGCACGTCCTCACCGAGAAGGGCCGCGGCTACCAGCCTGCCCTCCAGGACGAGGCCGACCGCTTCCACGGCATCGGACCCATCCACCCCGACACCGGCCTGCCGGTCAAGGCGTCCGGCGCCGACTGGACCTCCGTCTTCGGCGACGAGATGGTCGCGCTCGGCAAGGAGCGCGAGGACATCGTCGCGATCACCGCCGCGATGCTCCAGCCGGTCGGCCTGAAGAAGTTCGCCGACGCCTTCCCCGACCGGATCTACGACGTCGGCATCGCCGAGCAGCACGGCGCGGTCTCCGCCGCCGGTCTCGCCGCCGGCGGCGTCCACCCGGTCTTCGCCGTCTACGCCACCTTCCTCAACCGGGCCTTCGACCAGGTCCTGATGGACGTGGCCCTGCACCGCTGCGGCGTGACCTTCGTGCTCGACCGGGCCGGGGTCACCGGAACCGACGGCGCCTCCCACAACGGCATGTGGGACATGTCGATCCTCCAGGTCGTCCCCGGCCTGCGGCTCTCCGCCCCGCGCGACGCCGACCAGGTCCGCGCCCAGCTCCGCGAGGCCGTCGAGATCGAGGACGCGCCGACCGTGGTCCGCTTCTCCAAGGGCGCCGTCGGCCCCGCCGTGCCCGCCGTGGGCCGCGTCGGCGCCATGGACGTGCTGCGCGAGCCCGGCACCGACACCCCGGACGTGCTCCTGGTCTCGGTGGGCGCCCTCGCCCCGATGTGCCTGGAGATCGCCGCCCTCCTGGACCGGCAGGGCATCACCACCACCGTCGTCGACCCGCGCTGGGTCAAGCCCGTCGACGAGGCCATGGCCCCGCTCGCCGAGCGGCACCGCGTCGTCGTCACGGTCGAGGACAACAGCCGGGTCGGCGGCGTCGGCTCGACGATCGCGCAGGCCCTGCGGGACGCGGGCGTCGACGTGCCGCTGCGCGACTTCGGCATCCCGCCGCGCTTCCTCGACCACGCCTCGCGCGCCGAGGTCCTCACCGAGATCGGCCTGACCGCCCCGGACATCGCCCGCCAGGTCACCGGACTCGTCTCCAAGATGGACGGCCGCTACGGCACCACCGAGGGCGTCGACGCGGTGGAGCCCGCGCGCGACTGACCCGAGGTACCACCGGATGGGCCGGTTCCGCCACTGTCACGGGTGGTGGAACCGGCCCGTCCGCGTGAATCCGGCCGCGTCGGGGCATACGTACCGCGCCCCCTCTCGATCATGTCGAGGACGACGAAGCGTGGGAGGTTCACGTGAGCAGCACCCTCTTCCGGACGAAGAAGGTCGAGCAGTCCATCCGCGACACCGAGCAGCCGGAACACGCGCTGAAGAAGAGCCTCTCCGCGCTGGATCTGACCGTCTTCGGTGTCGGGGTCATCATCGGCACCGGCATCTTCGTTCTCACCGGCACGGTGGCCAAGACCAACGCGGGTCCCGCCGTCGCCCTGTCCTTCGTGGTGGCCGGCGTGGTCTGCGCCCTCGCCGCCCTCTGCTACGCCGAGTTCGCCTCCACCGTCCCGGTGGCCGGGTCGGCGTACACCTTCTCCTACGCCTCCCTCGGGGAGCTGCCCGCCTGGATCATCGGCTGGGACCTGGTCCTGGAGTTCGCGCTGGGCACCGCGGTGGTCGCCGTCGGCTGGTCCGGCTACGTCGCCTCCCTCTTGGAGAACGCGGGCTGGCACCTGCCGGAGTACCTCGGCAGCCGGGAGGGCGCGCACGGCTTCGGCTTCGACCTCCTGGCCGCCGTGCTGATCCTGGTCCTCACCGGCATCCTCGTCCTCGGCATGAAGCTGTCGGCGCGGGTCACCTCGGTCGTCGTCGCCATCAAGGTCGCCGTCGTGCTCCTGGTGATCATCGCGGGCGCGTTCTTCGTCAAGGGCGACAACTACAAGCCGTTCATCCCGAAGTCGGAGCCGGTCGAGGCGGGCGGCAGCCTGAAGGCGCCGCTGATCCAGCTCATGTTCGGCTGGGCACCGTCCAACTTCGGCCTGCTGGGCATCTTCACCGCTGCGTCCGTCGTCTTCTTCGCCTTCATCGGCTTCGACGTCGTCGCCACCGCCGCCGAGGAGACCCGCAACCCGCAGCGCGACATGCCCCGCGGCATCCTCGGCTCCCTCGTCATCTGCACCACGCTCTACGTGGCCGTCTCCATCGTCGTCACCGGCATGCAGAAGTACACCCAGCTCTCCGTGGACGCCCCCCTCGCCGACGCGTTCAAGGCCGTCGGCCACCCCTGGTACGCGGGCGTGATCAGCTTCGGCGCGGCCGTCGGCCTCACCACCGTCTGCATGATCCTGCTGCTCGGCCAGACCCGGGTCTTCTTCGCGATGAGCCGCGACGGACTCCTGCCGAGGTTCTTCTCGCACGTCCACCCGCGGTTCAAGACCCCCTACCGGCCGACCATCCTGCTCGGCGTGATCATCGCGATCGTGGCCGGGTTCACCAGCCTCAGCGAGCTGGCCGAGCTGGTGAACATCGGCACCCTGTTCGCCTTCGTGGTGGTCGCCGTCGGTGTAGTCATCCTGCGCAACACCCGCCCCGACCTGCCCCGCTCCTTCCGCACCCCGCTGGTGCCGATCCTGCCGATCGTGTCCGTGTGCGCCTCGCTCTGGCTGATGCTGAACCTGCCCGCCGAGACCTGGCTGCGGTTCGCCATCTGGATGGTCATCGGCTTCGCCGTCTACTTCCTCTACGGCCGCACCCACAGCCGCCTCGCCCCCGGCCGGTCCGAACAGGAGACCGGCGACCGCCCGTAGTCGCGGTATCCGTCACCCCGGCCCCGTATGTCCCGCTTCGGCAGGGACTGCGGGGCCGGATAGCGTGCACCCCATGCTCGTCGCGCAGCCCGCCCCGGCACGCTCCGCAGTCGCCGCGCCCGGCTACTGGAGACGACTGCTGCCCCTGCTGGCGACGCTGGCCTGCGTCACCCGCGTCCCCTCCTTCGTCCGCCCGCTGTGGAACCCCGACGAGGGCTATCTCGCCGTCCAGGCGCGGATACTGGCGCACGGCGGCGCCCTCTACCAGACGGTCGTCGACCGCAAACCGCCCCTGGTGCCCTGGCTCTACGAAGGCGCCTTCGCCCTCTGCGGCTCGGGCTCGCTGACCCCGGTCCGCGTCCTGGCCGTCCTCGCCCACCTCCTCACCGCCGCGCTGCTCGCCTCCCTCGCCCGCCGCCGCTGGGGCGACACGGCCGGCCGCACCGCGGGCACCCTCTACCTGCTGGCCTCCGTCGGGCTCAACCCCGAGGACGCGCAGGCCGCCGGGTTCGAGGTGTTCATGCTGCCGTGCACCGCGGCCGCCATGTGGTGCGCTGACCGGCGCCGGTGGGGCGCCGCGGGCGCGGCCGTCGCCTGCGCGTTCCTCGCCAAGCAGACCGGCGGCGCGGTGCTGCTGCCGGTGCTGTGGCTGTGCGCCCGGCAGCGGGGCGGGACGCTGCGGCTGCTCGCCGGGCTGGTGCTGCCGGTGCTGGGCGCCGCCGCGCTCACCGACCCCGCCGGGTTCCTGTTCTGGACCGTCACCGGTTCGGGCGCCTACGCCACCACCTTCACCGGCTCCGAACTCCACGTCCTGTCACGGGGGTTGACCAACACGGCGATCCTCATGGCGGGCTGCGCCGGGCTGCTGCCGCCGGTGCTGCGGGTGCTGCGGATCGCCCGCACGGGGGCGGCGGACCTGTGGCTGTGGCTCGCCGCGTCGGCCGGGGCGGTGCTCGCCGGTTTCCACTTCTTCGGCCACTACTACCTGCAACTGGTGCCGCCGCTCGTCCTGTTGGCGACGGCCGCCCTGCAGATCCTGCCCAGGGAACGGCTGTCGGCCGCCGTCCTCACCGCCTGCTGCTCCTGCGCCCTCTTCCTCACCTGGGGCCTGTTCGCGCCGCGCGCCGAACTCACCCACGCGCAGCGCCTCGCGCACGCCGTCGCCGACCGGACCCGCCCCGGCGACCGCGTCCTGATCTGGGGCATGCACCCGGAGACCTACTGGCTGGCCGACCGCGCCCCCGCCAGCCGCTACCTCACCGCCGGGCTGCTCACCAACTTCAGCGGCGGCCGGGACGGCCCCCAGGTCGGGGAGGAGTTCGCGGTCGACGGCGCCTGGACGGTGTTCCGCCGGGAGACCGTACGGCGCCCGCCCGTCCTGATCGTCGACGACTCGCGCGGCCGTCCCTACGGCCCCGCCCGCGTCCCGACCCTGCGCCGCCTGCTGGCCGACGGCTACGAGGAGACGGGGAAGGTCGACGGCGCGGTCCTGTACGCGCGGATGCCGTGAGGACGGCCCCCGGAAGCGCGCCCCGCCCCGGCGGGCACCCGGCGTGAGGCCGGTCGGGCGGGGCGCGATGCCGGGCGGCGGACGGCGCGGGCCGGGCGGGCGGGGTGCTACGGGGTGTCAGGTGTCCGGAGGGCCCGCGCCGGGTCAGGCGGGTCTGACCGTGCGGGGCCCCGCGACCTCCGCGCCCAGGTCCGTCACCCGGCGCCGCAGTTCCCGGTCGGCGGTGACGACCAGGACCGCGCGCCCGCGCGCCGCCGCGACCAGGGCGACCATGTGGTCGTCCCCGCTGCCGGGCGCCGACTCCACCCGCACCCCGGGCACCGGCGCCACACCCCGGGCGGCGCCCTCGACGACGAGCACGATCTCGACCGGCCCGGTCCGCCCCGGCACACCGTCCGCCGCCAGCCGGTCCCGCAGCCGCTCGGCGGCCCCGCGCCGGTCGCGCCACCACCCGTCGGGCACCGAGCCGACGACGTTGGCGCCGTCCACGATCACCAGCGTCGGGGTGGGGTCGTCCGCGTCCATGCCCCCAGGTTCGCACGCCCCGCGGGCCGGGACCGCGCCGCTCACCCCGCTCCCGGCTCCTCGAAGCTCGCGTAGTAGGCCGCCACCATGTCCTCCTGCCCGTGCCCCGACGCCGCCGCCCGTTCCATCCGGGCCGCGCTCGCCTCGGCCACGTCGAGGCGGACCCCGTTCGCCGCGCCCGCCGCCACGATCAGCCGGGCGTCCTTCGCCGCCGTCTCCACCGCGAACTGCGCCGGTGTCAGCCGGTCCTCCAGCACCATCGCCGTCTTGGCGCGCAGGTACCCCATGTCCAGCGGGCCCCCGTCGATGAGGTCGAAGAAGCGCGCGGGGTCCACGTCCAGCGCCCGGGACAGGGCGAGGACCTCACCGGCCGCCGAAGTGGCCGCCAGCACCCACCCGTTGGCCACCAGCTTCAGCTTGGTCGCGGTCGCGGCGGCGCCGTCCTCGCCGGTCCACACCGTGCGCGCGCCGACCGCCTCGAAGACCGGCGTCACCGCCGCGCGTCCGTCGGCGGGCCCGGCGGCCAGGACGGTCAGCTGCCCGGCCTCGGCGGGCTGCCGGGTGCCGAGCACGGGCGCGTCGTAGAAGACCAGGCCGTGGTCGGCGGCGAAGGCGGCCAGATCGGCGACGCCGTCGATCCCGGCGGTCGTCGACTGGATCCAGGCCGCGCCCCTGGGCAGCGCGGGAGCGGCCTCGCGCATCACCTCCAGGGTCGCGGGACCGTCGTACAGCATGGTCAGGACGGCGTGCGCGCCCTCGACGGCCTCGGCGGCGGTGCCGGTGACCCGGACGCCGTCGGCGGTGAGCGGCTCGGCCTTGGCGCGGGTGCGGTTCCAGGCGCGGACGGAGTGTCCGGCGCGGGCCAGGTTGCGGGCCATCGCGGCGCCCATGATGCCCGTGCCCAGGACGGCCACGGTGAGCTTGTCGGTCATGAGGTCGGCTTCCCTCTCGTACGGTGGTTGCTCGTCCCCAGCCTGCCCCGCGCGGCCGGTCCGCGCTCCCCGCCGGACCGCTCCGGAGAGGTTCCGCTTAGAGTGAACCGGTGAACGGCGACTGGCTCATCCGGGGCCGCGACGGGCGGCTCGGCGTCTACCTGCCGACGGGGGACGCGGTCGAGTGCCGGGCCGAGTACGTGCCCGGCGGTGCCTGGACGCCCGCGCGGAGAGTGGGCGGCGACCAAGTGGTCGAGCCGCCGCCCGCGCTGGGCCAGGGCGACGACTCCTACACCCATCTGGTGAGCTGGCGGCCCACCGTCCGCGGCGAGCACGGTCTGGTGCACTCCACCCATTTCAGGCCCCGGCTCGCGGCCCTCGACTGGGTCCCCGTCGGCCACCCCGACCGGACCGGCGCCCGCACCGGACCGCCCGCCGTCGCCGTGGACGGCCGCGGCCGGGCCCATGTCTTCGTCCGCGCCCGGCGCGGCGGGGTCGGCATGGTCGCGCAGAAGGAGAAGGGCGGCTGGGACCCCTGGCGGGACCTGAAGGGCGGGGACGTCGGGGACGAACTGGCCGCCGTCACCGGGGAGTCGGGGCTGGTGGAGCTGTTCGCCTCGGTGGACGGCGGCCTGCTGCACTGGCGGCAGGAGGAGCCCGGCGCGGTGCCGGTCCTGGAGGAGGCGGTCGAGACGCCGGTCAGGCCCGGCACCCTGCGCGCCCTCGCCACCTCGGCCGGTGCCGGCACCCTCTTCTACACCGACGAGTCGGGCGAGCTGTGCGCGTGGCGCCCCGGCGGCAGACCGGTCGCGGTGCTCGCCTCCGCCGGTCCCGGCCCGGTCGCGGCCGTGCGCTGCGTGCTGGACGGCCACGACTGCACGCTTCTCGCGCAGCGTTCGACCAGCGGCCGGGTCGCCTTCGCCGCGTACCCGACCGAGTGCGAGTCGGCGGGCGCCTGGTGGACCGAGTCGGGTCCGCAGCTCCCGGCGGACGCCGTGGTGTCGCTGGCGCGGGACGCGGCGGACCGGGTGGTGGCGGCGACGTACGCGCCGTCGACGGGGACGCTGCGGCTGACCCGGCGCAAGGACGAGCCGGGCCTCGCACTGGAGGCCTGGCGCGAGGTCTGACCCGACGCGGGCCGGGAACTCCGGTGCGCGGGCGGCACCGGGTCCGCACATCCGGCCCCCC
>NZ_FMCI01000095.1 GCF_900091845.1 Streptomyces sp. SolWspMP-5a-2 | reverse complement strand
CGGCCGTACCCGGCCACGGGCCGCCCGCCCGGGCGCCGCCCGGCGGGCCCCGGCTCCCCCGTTCGGGGGCCGCGGGACCGATTCGGCCGATGTCTGCCCGGCACCGGCCGCCCGGCGTGTTCGGCTGGGGGGATGTCCTTGCTTCCGGAACCCGTGCGGCGGGTCGCCGCCTGGTGCGCTGTCGTCCTGCTGGTCTCCGGGGTCGTCTACGTCGGTGTGCGGCTCTGCGTGGAGTTCCGGACCGCCGTGACGCCCGTGCTGCTCGCCCTCCTCGGCTCCGCGCTGCTCGGGCCGCTGTACCGGCGGCTGGTGCGGGCCAAGGTCAACCCGTCGATCGCCGCCGGGCTCACCTGCGTCGCCGTGGTCGCCGTCGTCGGCGGCGCCGTGTACATCGTCGTCGCCGCCCTCATCGACACCGGCGACCAGATCGTCTCCTCCCTGAAGACCGCGGGGACCTCGCTCGCCGAGCACTTCGGGGCCGCCGGGACCTCCCTCGGCGACCTCGCGGGCAACGCCAGGCAACTGCTCGCCAAGTTCGGCGGGACCGCCGCCTCCAACGTGATCAGCGGGGTCAGCGTGGTCGCCGAGGTCATCGCCATGGCCGTCCTCGCGCTGCTGCTGGTCTTCTTCTTCCTGCGCGACTCGCAGCGCGCCGCCGGTGCCCTGCGCACCCTCGCCCCGCGCGGCACCGCCGACCTCGCCGAGGCCATGGCCCGCCGCGCGTTCGAGGCCGTCGAGGGCTTCATGCGGGGCACCACCCTCATCGCGTTCATCGACGCCGTCTGCATCACCGTCGGCCTGCTGGTGCTGCGCGTCCCCGGGGCCGTCGGGCTCGGCGCGCTCGTCTTCGTCGGCGCGTACATCCCCTACCTCGGCGCCTTCCTCTCCGGCGCCGTCGCCGTCCTCGTCGCGCTCGCCGACCGCGGGTTCGTGATCGCCCTGTGGACGCTCGGCGTCGTCCTCGCCGTGCAGGTGCTGGAAGGGCACGTCCTCCAGCCCGTGATCCAGAGCCGGACCGTGCAGATGCACCCGGCCGTCGTCATGGTCGCCATCACGGCGGGCGCCTCCGTCGCGGGCATCCTCGGGATGCTGCTCGCCGTGCCGCTCACCGCCGCGGCCTTCGGCGTCCTGCACGAACTGCGCTCCCGCTACGGCTTCGCCGACTCCGCGGACGCCTCCTGACCCACCTCCCCCGCGGGCTCCCGGAGTTCGAACCAGATCGTCTTGCCCTCGCCCCGCGGATCCACCCCCCAGGTGTCCGCCAGCAGCTCGATGAGGACCAGCCCCCGCCCCGAGGACGCCAGTTCGCCGGGGTGCCTGCGGTGCGGTAGGTCGTCCCCGGTGTCCGTCACCTCGACCCGCATCCGGCGCCCGCCCGGCCCGCCCCGCACCTCCGCCTGGACGAGCGCGTCGGCGTCCGTGTGCACGAGGACGTTGGTCAGCGTCTCGGACAGCAGCAGCACCGCCGAGTCGACCTGGTCGGCGCTCGGCCAGTCGTGCAGCAGCTCGCGGAGCTGCTGCCGGGCCACCGCCACCCGCTCCGGCTCCGCCTGCGCTACCTTCAGCAGCGTGCGCCGCACCGCGGGACCGGCCGCCGCCGACGCGTCGGGACCGGTCCCGGTGCCCGCGCGGCTCAGCAGCAGGACCGCTATGTCGTCCTCACGGCGGTCGGCCAGCGGACCCGTGGTGTGGTGCGACGACGGACCGTGCACCCCGCGCACCAGCGCGTCGGCCAGCTCCTCCAGATCCCCGCTGTGCTCCTCCAGGATCGCGCGGATGCGCTGCCAGCCGCTGTCCAGGTCGTGCCCGCCGGTCTCGATCAGACCGTCGGTGCAGATCAGCATCGTCTCGCCGGGCTCCAGGACGATCCGGGTGGTCGGGTAGTCCGCGTCCGGGTCGATGCCCAGCGGCAGACCGCCCGCCGTCGCCCGCGCCAGCACCGTCCCGTCCGCCATCCGGATCGCCGGGTCGGGATGCCCGGCCCGCGCGATGTCGAGGGTGCCGGTCGCCGGGTCCGCCTCCACGTACAGGCAGGTCGCGAAGCGCAGTTCGGACTCGTCCTCGCCCTCCGGCGTGCCGTACGTCATGCCGTGCAGGAACCGGGAGGCGCGGGAGAGCACCGCGTCGGGCCGGTGCCCCTCGGAGGCGTACGCGCGCAGGGCGATCCGCAACTGGCCCATCAGCCCCGCGGCCCGCACGTCGTGGCCCTGGACGTCCCCGATCACCAGCGCGACCCGGCCGCCGCCCGCCTCCGTGCCGCCCGGCAGCGGGATCACGTCGTACCAGTCCCCGCCGACCTGGAGGCCGCCCCCGGTCGGGACATAGCGCGCGGCGACCCGCAGACCCGGCGTGCGCGGCCCCAGCGTCGGCATCATCGACCGCTGGAGACCGTCGGTGAGAGCCCGCTCGGACTCCGCCGTACCGGCCCGCGACAGGGCCTGGGCGAGCATCCGGGCCACCGTGGTCAGCACGGACCGCTCGTCGGGCGTGAACGCGACCGGGTAGGCGAACCCCGCCATCCAGGCGCCCATGGTGCGCCCGGCCACCGTCAGCGGCAGGAACGCCCAGGAGTGCCGGGCGAACGGGGCGGCGATCGGCCAGGTGACCGGATAGCGCGTGCGGTACTGCTGCGGCGACGACAGATAGACCGCCCGGCCGGTGCGGACGACCTCCGCGGCCGGGTAGTCGGTGCTCAGCGCCAACTGGGTGAACGGGGCGACGGCGCCGGGCTGCTGCCCGTGGTACCCGACCAGCGTCAGGCGGTCGCCCTCGATGCCGAAGACCGCGAGGCCGTCGGGGCTGAACCCGGGCATCGACAGCCCGGCCGCGACCCGCAGCACCTCCTCCGTGGAGCGCGCCTCGGCCAGCGCCCGCCCCGCGTCGAGCAGGAACGCCTCCCGGGAGCGCCGCCAGTCACCGGTGACCGCGCTGCGCCCCGCGGGGGTGCCCGGCGTCGGCTCGGTGACCTCCTGGAGGGTGCCGATCAGCCGGAAGGACCGCCGGGCCGGGTCGAACGACGGCTTGGAGCGGGAGCGGACCACCCGCACCACCCGGCCCAGCTCGTCCATGACCCGGATCCGCACCTCGGCGAGCGTGTTCTCGGCGACGGCGAGCCCGACGACCCCGGTGATCTCGTTCCAGTCGACCGGATGCAGCCGCGCCCGGGTCTGGGACTCCGTCAGGGTCGTCCCGCGGGCGGGCAGCCCGAGCAGCCGCGCGGCCTCCGCGTCGACCGTGACCAGCCCCGAGGCGGTGTCCCACCGCCACAGGCCGGTGGCGAGGGAGGCCAGGACCTCCCCCACGGCGGGCAAGGGCTCACCAGTGCGCATTGCCCCACTTTAGGAAAAAGGGAACACCGCCTGCCACCGAGCGGCCGGACCGTGATCACCCGGAACCCGCGCGCGGGCCCGTCCCGGCCGGGTAAACGGTGGGGAGGCGATCATGGGGTCCCCGGTAGGCTTGGGGAAGTTTCACGTGAAACACAACCCCGATCCGCGAAGGCTGGATGAACGACGATGCATCGGTACAGGTCCCACACCTGCGGCGAGCTCCGCTCCTCTGACGTCGGCACCGACGTCCGGCTGAGTGGCTGGCTGCACAATCGGCGCGACCTGGGCGGCATCCTCTTCATCGATCTGCGTGACCACTACGGCATCACGCAGCTCGTCGCCCGTCCCGGCACCCCCGCCTACGAGGCCCTCGACAAGGTGACCAAGGAGTCGACCGTCCGGATCGACGGCCAGGTCGTCTCCCGCGGCGCCGACAACGTCAACCCGGAGCTTCCCACCGGCGAGATCGAGGTCGAGGTCGGCGAGGTCGAGCTGCTCGGCGCCGCCCAGCCGCTCCCCTTCACCATCAACGCCGAGGACGGTGTCAACGAGGAGCGCCGCCTGGAGTACCGCTTCCTCGACCTGCGCCGCGAGCGCATGCACCGCAACATCATGCTGCGCACGGCGGTCATCTCCGCCATCCGGCACAAGATGACGGCGCTGGGCTTCAACGAGATGGCGACGCCGATCCTCTCCGCGACCTCCCCCGAGGGCGCCCGCGACTTCGTCGTCCCCTCCCGCCTCAACCCGGGCCGCTTCTACGCGCTCCCGCAGGCGCCGCAGCAGTTCAAGCAGCTGCTGATGATCTCCGGCTTCGACCGCTACTTCCAGATCGCGCCCTGCTTCCGCGACGAGGACGCCCGCGCGGACCGCTCGCCCGGCGAGTTCTACCAGCTCGACGTCGAGATGAGCTTCGTCGAGCAGGAGGACGTCTTCCAGCCCATCGAGCGGCTGATGACGGAGCTGTTCACCGAGTTCGGCGGCGACCGCGAGGTCACCTCCCCGTTCCCGCGCATCCCGTTCCGCGAGGCGATGCTCAAGTACGGCTCCGACAAGCCGGACCTGCGCGCCAAGCTGGAACTGGTGGACCTCACCGACGTCTTCGAGGGCTCGGAGTTCAAGGCGTTCGCCGGGAAGCACGTGCGCGCCCTCGCGGTGCCGGACGTCTCGGGCCAGCCCCGCAAGTTCTTCGACCAGCTCGGTGACTACGCGGTCTCGCAGGGCGCCAAGGGCCTGGCCTGGGTGCGCGTCGCCGAGGACGGGTCGCTCACCGGCCCGATCGCGAAGTTCCTCACCGAGGCGAACGTCGCCGAGCTGACCAAGCGCCTGTCGCTGGCCGCCGGGCACGCCGTCTTCTTCGGCGCGGGCGAGTTCGACGAGGTCTCCAAGATCATGGGCGCGGTCCGCGTCGAGGCCGCCAAGCGGGCCGGTCAGTTCGAGGAGAACGTCTTCCGGTTCTGCTGGATCGTCGACTTCCCGATGTACGAGAAGGACGAGGAGACCGGCGCGATCGACTTCTCGCACAACCCGTTCTCCATGCCCCAGGGCGGCCTCGACGCCCTGGAGAACCAGGACCCGCTGGACATCCTGGGCTGGCAGTACGACATCGTCTGCAACGGCGTCGAACTGTCCTCCGGCGCGATCCGCAACCACGAGCCCGAGATCATGCTCAAGGCGTTCGAGATCGCGGGCTACGACCGGGAGACCGTCGAGGAGAAGTTCGCGGGCATGCTCCGCGCCTTCCGCTTCGGCGCCCCGCCGCACGGCGGCATCGCCCCCGGCGTCGACCGCATCGTCATGCTCCTCGCGGACGAGCCCAACATCCGCGAGACCATCTCCTTCCCGCTCAACGGCAACGCCCAGGACCTGATGATGGGCGCCCCGACGGAGCTGGAGGAGGCCCGGCTGAGGGAGCTGCACCTCTCGGTGCGCACCCCGCAGCCGAAGTAGACGCGGCGGACCGGGCGAAGGACCGGCAGAGGGCTCGAAACCGGCATCGGTTTTGAGCCCTTTCCCGTGCCCGCCCCGATTCACAGCTCCCTCCGATGTTTCCGCCCACCGCGCCGGCCCTAGCGTCCCGGGCCATGACGGATCATCGAGAAGCACCCGACAGACAGCAGGTCGACCGCCGCACGGTCCTGATCGCCACCGGCGCCACCGTGACCGCGCTCGGCGCGGGCGGCGCCCTCGCGGTCTCCGCCGCCGCCCAGGACAACCCGGCCGTGCGCGGCGGCGGCCGGGGCGGGGACGGCGAACCCTGCTACGCCCTCACCTCCGAGACCACCGAGGGCCCCTACTACATCGACGCGGACAAGATCCGCCGGGACGTCACCGAGGACCAGGAGGGCATCCCGCTGCGGCTGCGCCTGAAGGTGATCGACGCCGAGAGCTGCCGCCCGGTGCGGGACGCGGCCGTCGACATCTGGCACTGCAACGCGGTGGGCGTGTACTCGGGCTACCAGGACATGGGCAGCGGCGGAGGCGGCGGGGAACCGCCCACCGGGGAGCCGCCCACGGGCGAGCCGCCGACCGACGGCCCCGGCGGTCCGGGCGGTCCCGGCGGCGGGGGCGGCCACCAGGAGCCGACCGACGACGAGCGCTATCTGCGCGGCACCTGGCGCACCGACCGGCACGGCGAGGTCACCTTCCGGACCGTCTTCCCCGGCTGGTACCGGGGCCGTTGCGTGCACGTCCACGTCAAGGTGCACGTGGACGGGGAGTGGACGGACGCCGGTTACGAGGGCGGCCACACCTGCCACACCGGTCAGCTGTTCTTCGACGAGCGGTCGGTGCTGCTCTCCGCGGGCGTGGAGCCGTACGCCTCCAACACGACCGAGCGCACCACCCTCGACGAGGACACCATCTACCCCGGCAACGGACACGAGGGCGGCCTGCTGGTCCTGGAGTACGATTCCCGGCATATCGCCCGGGGTGTCCGGGCCGCGCTGACGCTGGGCGTCGCGCCGGACGAGACGCACGACAGCACGGACACTCCGCCGGGTGCGACGACGTCGCCCAGCGCGAGCTGACCTGCGGCGCGATCCTCTGCTGTTCACATACATGGTCGTAGGAACAACCCATTGACCCGGGGGTTTCGCCTCCATATCGTGCTCAAGCACGTGATGGGTATTCCTGTATGTGAACAGCGTGGGAGACAACGATGTCAGATCCGTCCACGACGCACCCGGCGCCGGGGCCCGAGCACGCGGCCCAGCGCCGGGCCGTCAGCAAGTTCCTGCGCCGCATGATGCCGTTGCTGGTCCTGATGCTGCTGATCAACAATCTGGACCGGACGAACGTCGGCTTCGTCCAGGACGAACTGCAGGCGGACGTCGGCATCGGCGCCACCGCCTACGGTCTCGGGGCGGGCCTCTTCTTCATCGGGTACGCCCTCTTCGAGGTGCCCAGCAACATGCTGCTGGAACGATTCGGCGCCCGGGTCTGGCTGACCCGCATCATGATCACCTGGGGTGTGGTGATCATCGCGATGTGCTTCATCCACAACGTCACCATGTTCTACAGCCTGCGCTTCCTGCTGGGTGTCGCCGAGGCCGGGTTCTTCCCCGGCGCGATGCTCTACATGACCCAGTGGCTGCCCGACTCCGACCGCGGCCGGGCCAGCGCCATCTTCCTCGGCGGATCGGCCGCCGCGGGCATCATCACGGGCCCGATCACCGGCGCCCTGCTCGAACTGCACGGCCTGGGCGGCTTCGCGGGCTGGCGCTGGATGTTCGCGCTGGAGGGCACGTTCTCGGTCCTCGTCGGGATCGCCGCCGGGTTCTTCCTCGTCTCCCGCGTCCAGGACGCCCGCTGGCTCACCCCCGAGGAGAAGGACGCGCTGAGCGCCGCCGTCGCGCGGGACCAGGAGGCGCGCAGCCGGGCCCCGAGGACCGCCCGCTGGCGGCTCGTCCTGCACCCGCAGGTCGCCCTGCTCACCGGCGCGTTCTTCGCGATGACGCTCACCGGGTACGCGATCACGTTCTGGCTGCCGAGTCTCATCGAGGAGATCGGCGGGCTGTCGTCCTTCCAGGTCGGACTGCTCTCGGCGATCCCCGCGGTCTGCTCCATGGCCGCCATGTACTCGATGAGCCGGTTCACCGACCGGGCGCCCGACCGCCGTCCGTTCCTCGCGATCACCCTGGTGCTGTCGGCGGTCGGCACCTATCTCGCCACCCTCGGCTCGCCGTGGTTCGGCCTCGCCGCGATCACGCTGGCCGGGGTCGGCTCGAAGTGCGCGGCCACGCTGTTCTGGCCGATGGCGCAGTCCGGACTCGACCTGCGGATCGCCGCGCCGGGCCTCGCGCTCATCAACTCCATCGGCAACCTCGGCGGTTTCGTCTCCCCCACCCTCTTCGGCTACCTCAAGGACACCACCGGCTCCACCAACGGCGGCATGTACACCCTGACCGCGGCGTCGCTCCTCGCGGTGGTCGCGGCCCGGTACATCCGCGCGGCGCGGCCGGTGGAGGCGGCGCAGGGGACCGGCGCAACCTCACCGCAGGAGCACAGGAATCCCGAGGGGGACCCACAGCGGCCTGTCGTGTCATAGAGGGCGACAACCGCGTCAGGCGGACAAGCCGGACGACGCCGCCCCGGGGACGGCGGCGTCCGGTGGGCAAGGGGAGGCAGCCATGGGGTTCGCGATCGGTTTCGCGGTACTGCTGATCGCGGGCGCGGTGGTCGCGCGGCGACGCGGACGCCGGACGGGCAGGACGCGGGACGAGGCCCACCCGCGCTGTCTGTCCGGCCGTCCGGGGCTGTCCGGCCTGGACGCGGAGGCGGAGGCGAACCGGTGGCTGATCCGGCTGGGCGCGAGCCTCGTCCCGCCGGACGCGAGAACCTGGTCGACGGCGGCGGGGGAGACGGCGGGCCGGGAGCTGACCTGGGCGTCGGAGTGCCACCGCGAGGCACGGTTCCGCCTGGCGGGGGCGCACACGGCGGCGGAGTACGCGGAGGTGACCCGCACGGCCAGGGAGGGCCTGGCCCATGTGCACGCGGCCCGCGAGGCACTGGGCGTCCGGCCGGAGGACGGCGACGTTCCGCGGGGCGCCTCCGGCGGTGCCGGGGACAGGGACGGTGACCTTCCGCGGGGTGCCTCGGGCGGTGACCGGGCCGCGGACTCCGCCCCGGCCGGTCGGGGCGGCCCCGCCCTTGAGGAGGCCCCGGTGCCGGGCGGGGTCGGTCCACCGGCACTGGGTTTCCGGGTGTGACGCGGGCGTACGACCGACCCGCCTCCCGGAGACGGCCGACGGCCCGGGTTCCGGCTCCCGGGCCGTCGGCGGCTTGCCGGCGGTGCCTACTCGTCGGCGAAGAGGTCGTCGACGGTGACGGCGGTCAGGGTGCGGGTGAGCCAGCGGGCGAGGACGTCGAGGTCGGCGCAGGTGCTGATGCGTTCACGGGCGTCGTCCGGGATGTCGACACCGCGCAGTTCGAGGACGGACAGGATCGCCTTGGCCTGGCCCTCGGCCTGGCCCTTGGCCTCGCCTTCGGCCTGTCCCTCGGCCTTGGCCTCGGCTCGGATCTCCTGGGCGATGGGTGACTTGTAGAAAGAGAGGTCCACAGCCATCAGTTTCCTCCAGATCTCTGCGGCCGGGTGCTTTCCCATGCCTTGTGCGACGAGTTCGACGACGGGGGCGGCCAGGTTGTGCGGGGTGTCCCGGAGGACGGTGGTCATCGCCTTCAGTATCGTCCCGACTTCCGGGTTCGATACGTGGGTGATCGCCGACAGGGTGGCCAGCGCCAGGTCCTTGCGGACCTCGGCCGGGTCGGTGATCACCGGCATGTTGTGCGGTCCCGCGACCAGCGGGCGCAGGGTGAGCAGGGGCCACTGGGGCGGGCCGAAGCGGACCGTTCGCGATGCCCATTCCGCCGTCGCGCGGTCCTGGCAGACCACCAGCAGCATGGGCTGTAACCGGTACTTCGTCAGCAGGTACGACGCGTAGTACGCCCAGCTCGCGAGCTTGTCAGGGTCTTTCTTGCCCTGGGCCTCGATCGCCAGCAGAAACGGCTCCTCGTCCTCCGCCTCCAGGCGTAACAACGTGTCGACGCGGCGTTCGAGCGGGCTTGTCTCCGTGAGGTCCGTAGGCATGACGCGCACGGACGTGGGACGGGTGAAGCGCACCCCCAGTGCTTCCGAGACCCCGGTGAAGAGGCCGGGGTGGTCCTGGAAGACGCGGTGCATCGCCTCATGGGGCGAACTGACCATGTGAGTTCCTGAGTTGTGGGTGTTGACGCGCGTGGCAGGTGAGGCGGTGCCTGGTGCGGGCACGCATCGTCGGGGAAGCGGGACGCCGGGTCGTGATGTCGACCGGCACACCCGTCGTCAGCGACGGGGACATCCCTCATGCGATGTGCCCGTCCTTGCGAGGGACGTCCTGATGTTCGGGAGTCCTGCTGACGCCGCTGAAGGTAGCGCAGCCAATAAGGTCCAAATCCAGCTGAGATGGGTATGTTCACCCGGGCGAGTGAGCCTCGGTGCGCGGGGGCCCGTGTCCTGGTGCGAGGTCCAGTTCCGCCCAGACGGTCTTACGGGGCACCGGGCCCGTTTCCACGCCCCAGCGGTCCGCCAGCGCCTCGACGATCAGCATGCCTCGGCCCGACTCCGCGTCCAGCGGCGGGAGTTGCGGGCACCCGGGCATCTGGTCCCCCTTCGTGTCCGTCACCTCCACCCGCAGCACGTTGCCCCGCAGGGTGAGCGCGAGGTGTGCGTCGCGGCCGGGGACCCTGCCGTGCGTCGCCGCGTTCGCGGTGAGTTCGGCCACGACGTGCTTCGCCGACTGGGTTCTGTAGGGAGGCAGACCCCACAGGCCCAGCCAGGCCGTCGCCAGCAGCCGGGCCCCTCGCGCGCCCCGCGGCGTCGCGGACAGGCGGACGGCGAAGTGGTGCTCCTGGGAGTGGAGTTGGGGGGAGATTCTCTCGTTCACGTCACTCAGCGTGGCCGCCTGTGGCTACCGTGAACAGCGACATGGACGATACGTAGAGTGACTGTCCGGGGTTGTCGCTAGGAGTACGGGCTGTCCGCCCGGCCTGCGACCTGGTGACGGAGGGGTGCGGATGTCGGTGGACGGTGACACGGCGCGACTCAAGGACGAGGCCGACGAACCGGGGTGGGAGGTCGACCCCGACGACGAGTGGGGACTCGCCGTAGTCGCCACGGTGGGGCGGCAGTTGAGGCTGAGGCGGGAAGCGGTCGGGATGCGCGCCCCGGACTTCGGGGTGGCCGTCGGGTACGGCGAGGACATGGTCTACAAGCTGGAGGGCGGCAAGCGGATCCCTCGCCCCGAGTTCCTGGACAGGGCGGACGAGGTCCTGGGCGCGGGCGGTTTGCTGGCCGCGATGAAGGAGGACATCGCCAAGGTCCGGTATCCGAAAAGAGTGCGGGACTTGGCTCAGATGGAGGCCAAAGCGGTTGAGCTCGGGGTGTATGCCGGACTGAGTGTCCATGGCCTCTTGCAGACCCCGGAGCATGCGCGAGCCCTGTTCGAGGCCTGGCAACCCGTGTACTCGCCGGATGAAGTGGAACGCGGGGTCAGTGCTCGTATGGCGCGGCAGTCCATCTTCGAGCGTTCCCCGGCTCCGACGCTGAGCTTCGTCCAGGAAGAGGCGACGCTTCGCCGACCGGTCGGCGGCACAATGGTGTGGCGCCAACAGCTCGAACACCTGCTGGAGGTAGGGCGGTTGCGCAATGTCACGCTTCAAGTGATGCGGATGAACTCGGATGCTCATCCTGGACTTGAGGGGAAGATCGAGGTGTTGAAGTTTCCGGACGGCTCGGCCGTGGGTCGTTCTGAGGGTGTCCACGGTGGTCGGCCGACTTCCGATCCGAAACAGCTTCGTGTACTTGAGCTGCGATATGGCACCATCCGAGCGCAGGCTCTCACGCCCCGGGAGTCGCTGGCCTTCATCGAGCAAGTGCTGGGAGAGACATGATCCGCGAGGCTTCTGCCGCAGACGGCTACGAACTGGCCTGGTTCAAGAGCAGCTACAGCGACGGCCCTGACGTCAACTCCTGCGTCGAGGTCGCCTCAGCGCCGGGGGTTGTCCACGTCCGGGACTCCAAGGACATAGGCCGACCCCACTTCCACGTCGGCAGGGACGCCTGGGGCGGGTTCGTCGGGCAGTTGTGACGCGTGAGGGCCCGGGAAGTCTTGCTTCCCGGGCCCTCAGCGTGGTCTACCGCGTCACGCCGCCGGCTCTCCGCCGAAGCGCTCCTTGTACGCCGCCAGGTCGTCGTCCGTCAGCTTCGCGAACAGGACCGGCGGGACCGTGAACGCGATGCCGGGGGTCAGCGTCGTCAGCGACTTCGCCTCCTCCTGGGACACCCACGTCGCCGTGTCCTCGGGGAGCGCGAACGCCTCCCGCATCGCCTTCGACGCCGCCGGGATCAGCGGCTCCGACACCACCGCGTACAGGTGGATCAGGTTCATCGCCGTCCGCAGCGTCAGCGCCGCCGCGTCCTTGTCCGTCTTGATCTCCAGCCACGGCGCCTTCTCCTCCAGGTAGGAGTTGCCCGCCGACCAGAGCGCCCGCAGCGCCGACGCCGCCTTGCGGAACTGGAGCGCCGCCATCTGCTCCTCGTACTCCGCGAGCAGCCGCGCGATCTCCTCGCCGAGGCGCGTCTCCGCCTCGCCCGGCTCACCGCCCGCCGGGACCTCCTCGCCGAACCGCTTCTTCGAGAACGACAGCACCCGGTTCACGAAGTTGCCCAGCGTGTCCGCCAGGTCCTTGTTCACCGTCGCCGTGAAGTGCTCCCACGTGAACGACGAGTCGTCCGACTCCGGCGCGTTCGCGATCAGGAAGTACCGCCAGTAGTCCGCGGGCAGCACGTCGAGCGCCTGGTCCGTGAAGACACCCCGCTTCTGCGACGTCGAGAACTTCCCGCCGTAGTACGTCAGCCAGTTGAACGCCTTGACGTAGTCGACCATCTTCCACGGCTCGCGCACCCCCAGCTCCGTCGCCGGGAACATCACCGTGTGGAACGGGACGTTGTCCTTCGCCATGAACTCCGTGTACCGGACGTCCCCGGCCGCCTCGCCGAACCACCACGACTTCCAGTCACGGTTCTCCGGGTCCTGGTCCGACCACTCCTTCGTCGCCGCGATGTACTCGATCGGGGCGTCGAACCACACGTAGAAGACCTTGCCCTCGGCCGCCAGCTCCGGCCAGGTGTCCGCCGGGACCGGCACGCCCCAGTCCAGGTCGCGGGTGATCGCGCGGTCGTGCAGGCCCTCCGTCAGCCACTTGCGGGCGATCGACGACGCGAGCTGCGGCCAGTCCGCCTCGTGCCTGGCCACCCACTCCTCGACCTCGACCTGCAGCTTCGACTGGAGCAGGAACAGGTGCTTGGTCTCCCTGACCTCCAGGTCCGTCGACCCGGAGATCGCCGAGCGCGGGTCGATCAGGTCCGTCGGGTCCAGCACCCGCGTGCAGTTCTCGCACTGGTCGCCGCGCGCCTTGTCGTAGCCGCAGTGCGGGCAGGTGCCCTCCACGTAGCGGTCCGGCAGGAAGCGGCCGTCGGTCGGCGAGTACACCTGGCGGATCGCCCGCTCCTCGATGAACCCGTTCTCGAACAGACGGCGCGCGAAGTGCTGCGTGATGTCCACGTTCTGCGGGGACGAGCTGCGCCCGAAGTAATCGAACGCCAGTCCGAAGCCGTCGTAGACCGCCTTCTGCGCGTCGTGCGCCTCGGCGCAGAACTCCGCCACCGGCACGCCCCGCTCCTTCGCGGCCAGCTCCGCCGGGGTGCCGTGCTCGTCCGTCGCGCAGATGTAGAGGACGTCGTGACCGCGCTGGCGGAGGTACCTGGAGTACACGTCCGCCGGGAGCATGGACCCCACCATGTTGCCCAGGTGCTTGATTCCGTTGATGTACGGAAGGGCGCTGGTGATGAGGTGTCGAGCCATCGTGGCTGCTCCAGGGTCGGTCGTTCGGCGTGCGTCGTGGACGCGCGAGAGGCGAACGGGGACGAGATACGAACCTTGAAATCGTAGCCGACACGGGTGAGCCGCCCGCCTCCCGTTCTGGCGGGTGGGACGCGGGCGGCTCAGGGTGTGACGGGGAGGGTTACGGGCGCCAGCCCGCCAGGATCCCCTCGTACAGCTCCGCGTCCGTCAGTTCCCGCGGGGTCGGGCCCGCGTGGAAGAACGACGTGTTCGGCGTCTTCAGCCTGCGGAGGTAGTCGAACGCCTTGTTGTCGTGCTCACCGAACGCCACGAACGAGAAGAACAGTCCCGGGTGGTTCTTCGCCGCGTCCGTCAGCGACTGGGTCGCCGGGGTCTTCGCGTCCGGGGCGCCGTCCGTCTGGAACACCACGAGCGCGGGTGCCTCCGGGCTCGTGCGGTGCGCCTCGTGGTGGGCGACGACCGCCTCCACGGCCGAGTGGTAGCTCGTGCGGCCCATCCGGCCCAGGGAGGCGTGCAGCTCGTCGATCCTGTTGTCGTGGTCCGTGAGCCCGAGGTCGGCGGTGCCGTCCAGCTCGGAGGAGAAGAAGACCACGTGCACGGGGGTCTCGTTGCCCGGGTCGAGCTGGGCGGCGAGCGCGAGGGTCTGCTCGGCCAGGGCCTGCGCCGACCCGTCCCTGTAGTACGACCGCATCGACGCGGAGCGGTCCAGGACGAGGTAGACGGCGGCCCGCGTCGTGGGGCGCCCGGCGAGAGCGGCCGCCGCGGCGGTGTACGCGCTGAGCAGCGAGGCGGGCACCGCCTGCGCCCCCGCACCCACACCAGCAGCGCCCGCATCAGCACCCACACCAGCAGCGCCCGCATCAGCACCCAGGCCCGCGCCGACGTCCGTGCCCGCATCGACGACGGAATTCCCGTCCCCGGCCGCGTCCGCCGCACCAGCAGCCTCGGGCGTCACGACCGCCTCGGCCACGTCCGGCGCGGCAACCGCCTCGGCCGTGACGGTCTCGGTGACGATCGGCGCGGCCACCGGCTCGGGCTCCGTGGCGACGGGCTCCGCGGCGACCGGCTCCGCAGCGACCGGCTCCGCAGCGACCGGCTCCGCAGCGACAGGCTCCGTGGCGACCGGCTCGACGACCGGCTCGGGCGCGGGCTTCGCAGCGATGGGCTCAGCGGCGACCGGTTCGGCGACGACGGGCTCGGTGACGACCGGTTCGGCGACGACGGGTTCGGCGACCGGCTCGGCGGGCGTCTCCTTCACCGGCTCGACCACCGGCTCCGGGGTGGCCTCGGCGGCGACCGGCTCGGGCTCCGCGACGACCGGCTCGGGCTCGGCAGCGGCCTTCTCCTCGGCGACCGGCTCGGCGGCGGCCTTCTCCTCGGCCACCGGCTCAGCCTCAGCCTCCGCCTTCGTCTCCTCGGCGACCGGCTCGGCCGACACCGCCGTCGGCTCCTGGGCCTCGATCTCCTCGGCCTTGGTCTCCTCGGCCCTGGTCTCCTCGGGCTCCGCGACCTCCGCCGCCGGCTCCTCCGCCGCCGGCTTCTCCGCCGGGGGCTCCTCGGTCACCGGTGCGGCGGGCTCGGCCACCGGCTCCTCGGCCTCTGCCTGGGGCTCGGCCACCGTCTTCGCCTCGGTCGCCTCGGTCGCCTCCGTTCCCTCCTCCGACGTCGTCGGCCTCGGGACCGTCACGTTGTTGAAGGCCGCCGAGACCAGGTCGTGCTCGTCGTCCCGCGGTTCCGGGACCGTCGCCGTCGGCGGCGGGGTCGGTTCGGGGGACGGGGACGGGATGTCCGCCTTGGTGGCCGGATCCGGTTCCTGGGACGGGGCGGGGACTGTCGGAGTCGCCGGTGCGTCTGCGGCCGGCGTCTGCGAAGAGGTACGGTCCGCACCCTCCGCCTCGGCGTCACGCCCCTTGCGTGACCTGCCGAACGCGTTCCGCAGGAGAGTGAGAATGCCCATGTGCGCAACCCTTCGCGTGAGTTGAAGCCCGTCGATCGCCGACCAGCCGCGTGCGTGGAAGCACGTCAATCGCTGGCCAGGACGGATACGTAAGGTTAGCGGCCCGAGATGGGGATCTTGGGTAGGGGAGGGAAGCCCGAGGGGCTGATCTGTCAACACCGCCGTCAATCCCCGGGGTTCACCCGTCGTTCATTCTCGCGCCGCGCTCCCGCTCCTGCGCCCCCCTACCGTCACGCCCATACCAAGGGATCGTAAGGGGAGAGCAAAGTGCGTAAGCCGCTGCCGCTGATCGGAACCCCGTCCGCATCGCACCCGGGCGGGCGCTCCGCGCTGACCTGCCGCTTCCGGTGCGGGGACGCCTGCTTCCAGGAGGTGCCCAACACCAGCTCCAACGAGTACGTCGGCGACGTGATCGCCAAAGCCGTCGGCCGCCGTTCGATGATGCGCGCGGCCGCGGCCGTCACGGTCGTCGCCGCGGCCGGGTCCGCGACGGTCGCCGGGGCGCGGCCCGCCTCCGCCGCCCCCGAAGCCTCCGGGGCCTCCGCGGCCGGGTCCGCCGGCCGGAAGAAACCCGGCCACGGCTCCCGGGCCGCCCGCGGGCTGCGGTTCGACGCCGTCGCCCCGAACACCGCCGACACCGTGACCGTCCCGGACGGGTACCGGCAGAACGTCGTCGTCCGCTGGGGCGACCCCATCCTGCGCGGGGCGCCCGCCTTCGATCCGGAGAAGCAGACCGCCGCCTCCCAGGCCGGTCAGTTCGGGTACAACAACGACTTCCTCGCGCTGCTGCCGGTGCCCGGCGAGCGCCACCGCCAGCTCCTCGTCGCCAACCACGAGTACACCGACGAGGTCCTGATGTTCCGCGACTACGACCCGGAGAACCCGACCCGCAGGCAGGTCGAGGTCGGCTGGGCCGCGCACGGCCTCGGTGTCGTCGTGGTGGAGGAGGACCGCAGGACGGGCGCGCTCACCGCCGTCCCCCGCCACCACCTCAACCGGCGGGTCACCGCCACCACCGAGTTCCGGCTGACCGGGCCCGCCGCCGGGTCCCCGCTGCTGCGTACCTCCGCCGACCGGACCGGGCGCAAGGTGCTGGGCACGCTCAACAACTGCTCGGGCGGCACCACCCCGTGGGGCACCACCCTGCACGGCGAGGAGAACTTCAACCAGTACTTCGCCAACGGCACCCGCGCCACCGACAAGCGGTACGGGCTCGGCGCGGGCGCCACCGAGCGCAAGTGGGAGCGGTTCGACGACCGGTTCGACGTCGCCCGGGAGCCCAACGAGTCGCACCGGTTCGGGTACGTCGTCGAACTCGACCCCTACGACCCGCACTCCACGCCCCGCAAGCGCACCGCGCTGGGCCGCTTCAAGCACGAGGGCGCGACCGTGCGGCTCACCGACGACGGGCGGCCGGTCGTCTACACCGGTGACGACGAGCGGTTCGACTACTTCTACAAGTTCGTCGGCAGCAAGCGGATGCGCAAGGGCTCCTCGCGCGCGGTCCGGGAGCACAACCTCTCGCTGCTCGACGAGGGCACCCTCTACGTCGCCCGCCTCACCGGCGACTCCCCCGCCATCGAGATCGACGGCACCGGGAAGCTGCCCGCCGACGGGGAGTTCGACGGCGCCGGGGAGTGGATCCCGCTCGCCACCGCGACCGCGCGCGGCGCCGTCTCGCACGTCGCCGGGATGTCCGCCGACGAGGTCTTCGTCTTCACCCGGCTCGCCGGTGACAAGGTCGGCGCCACCAAGATGGACCGGCCCGAGGACATCGAGCCGTCGCCGGTCACCGGCAAGGTCTACGTCGCCCTTACCAACAACACCAACCGCGGGGTCGGCGCGAACGCCCCCGCCGACGAGGCCAACCCGCGCAACGCCAACAAGCACGGGCACATCCTGGAGCTGACCGAGCACCGGGGCCGCGCCGAGAGCACCCGGTTCGGCTGGTCCCTCTTCCTCGTCGCGGGCGACCCGGACGACCAGGCCACCTACTTCGCCGGGTTCCCGAAGGACGCCGTCAGCCCCATCTCCTGCCCGGACAACGTCGCCTTCGACCCGCACGGCAACCTGTGGATCTCCACCGACGGCAACCAACTCGGCTCCCACGACGGCCTGTTCGGCGTCGCGACCCGGGGCGAGCGGCGCGGTGAGCTGAAGCAGTTCCTGACCGTGCCGACCGGCGCGGAGACCTGCGGTCCGCTGGTGCAGGACCGGCGGGTGCTGGTGGCCGTGCAGCACCCGGGGGAGATCTCCGGGGCGACGGTCGAGAAGCCCGCGAGCACCTGGCCCGACGGACCCGGCCGGATCGTCCGCCCGGCCGTCGTCGCCGTCTGGCGCAAGGACGGGGAGGACATCGGGGTCTGAGCCGCCCGGCTTCCGGTTCCCGTTCCCGTTCCCGTTCCCGTTCCCGTTCGCGTTCCCGTTCGCGTTCGCGTTCCGGTTTCCCGCCGCGCGTACCCGCGTCGGTCCTACGAGAGGGCCGGCGCGGGGCTCGGTCTGCCCTCTCTTTCCAGCCACTCGCGGTAGGCGGGGGCCAGCCGGGCCGCCTCCCAGTACGCCTCCTCCAGGGCGGGGAGGGCGCCGTCCAGGTCCGTCTCCGTGCGGGCCGCCAGCAGGAGCCGGACGCCCAGCGGGTCGCCGTGCAGGCGGCGGACCGCCATGTCGGCGCGGGGCAGGCAGGACGGCTGGCAGACGGCGACCACCTCGCCGGTCGCGACCAGCGCGGCGGCGGTGTGGTAATCGCCGTGCAGGACCGGCGGGTTGATGCCGGCCGTGCGGAACATCCGCTGGACCGCGTCCCATTCGCCGTCCACCGCGGGGTCGACCATCCAGCGGTCCCCGGCCAGGTCGCGCACGTCGACCACCGGGGCCGCCGTCGTCGGGTGGTCGGCGGGCAGGGACACGAACTGCGGTTCCCGGCCGACCAGCACCCGGGTCCGCAGCCCCTCCGGGACGCGCAGCGGCGTGCCCTCGACCTCGTGCACGAACGCCACGTCGAGCTGGCCGTCGGCGACCATGTGGAGCAGGACGTTCGGAGAAACGTTCATGTGGAGATTCGGTTCCTGGCCTCGGGCGCGCAGCCGCCGCAGCCAGCCCGCCAGGGCGCGGCTCGCGGTGGAGCCCACGCGCAGTTCGGTGCCGCCGGTCGCCGCCGCCCGCGCCTCGCTGACCAGGGAGCGCATCTCGGCCACCAGCGGCCTGGCCCGGCTCAGGACCAGGCGGCCCAGCGGGGTGGGGCGGCAGCCGGTGCGGGCGCGGGCGAACAGGGTGCCGCCGAGTTCCTGTTCGATACGGCGCAGCTGGGTGCTCAACGACGGCTGGGCGACGCCCAGTTGACGGGCCGCCCGGTGCAGACTGCCGGTGTCGGCGATGGCGCACAGCGCGCGAAGGTGCCTCACCTCAAGCTCCATACGGCCGGAGCGTAAAGCGGAATCACAGGTTTCACCAGATGGGCAAAACCCCCTCAGCGAGGGCGAATCGGAGGGCGGGCCTCCGGTGCCGCCCGGGGTGATAACCCCGTGCTATCGCCGGTTGCCATCATCACAGCCGCCCGCCGGGCGCCGAAACTCCTCGGTGACGACTCACCCCCCACCCTAGGAGTCCTCGATGCGTACCTCCGTCTCCCGTTCGGCCCTCGCCCTCGGTCTCAGCCTCGGGCTCGCCGCGCTCGGTGCCGCCGTGCCCGCCTCCGCCGCCCCCGCGCCGCAGGCCGCCACCACCGTCAGCGGGTACACCGGCTCCGCCGCCGAGTCCAAGGACAACCAGGCGTTCTTCGAGGCCGTCCTGAAGTCGGTCGCCGAGAAGCGCGCCGCGAACCCGACGTCGGCCGCCGCCGTGACCGTCGTCTACAACGCCTCCGGCGCCCCCACGTTCAGCGCCCAGATAGCCCGCTCCGCGCAGATCTGGAACAGCGCGGTCACCAACGTCAAGCTCCAGGCGGGCACCGCGTCCAACGCCAACTTCAGCTACCGCGAGGGCAACGACTCGCGCGGCTCGTACGCGTCCACCAACGGCCACGGCAGCGGCTACGTCTTCCTGGACTACGCGCAGAACCAGCAGTACGACTCGACCCGCGTCACCGCCCACGAGACCGGGCACGTCCTCGGTCTGCCGGACCACTACTCGGGCCCGTGCAGCGAGCTGATGTCCGGTGGCGGCCCCGGCACCTCCTGCACCAACTCGACCCCGAACGCCGCCGAGCGGGCCCGCGTCAACCAGCTGTGGGCCAACGGTCTCGCCGCCGCCATGGAGAAGGCGCTCGCCAAGTAGTCACCGCGTCCGTGCGGCGGGCCCCGGCACTCGCCGGGGCCCGCACACGCCACCACCCCCCACACGGTGCGGCCCGCCCTCCTGCACGGGGGCGGGCCGC
>NZ_FMCI01000127.1 GCF_900091845.1 Streptomyces sp. SolWspMP-5a-2 | reverse complement strand
CCCGGCCGCCCCGCCCGCACCTCCCGCGCCCTCCGCCCCGGTCGCCCCGCCGCCCCCGCGGCCCCGCCGGTCACCGCGTTCCCGCCCGCCGCGCCACCGGCCACCGCGCCCGTCTCGCTCAGCAAGGTCACGCTCACCAAGGCGGCCCCCGCGGTCTCCCTCGCCAAGCAGGGCGGCACCTCGGGCGCCCTGCGCGTGAACCTCAACTGGCAGTCCCGCAAGCAGTTCTCGGGGTGGGGCAGCAAGCGCGGCCGGGCCGTCGCCCAGCACGCCGACCTCGACCTCGACCTGTGCGCCCTCTTCGAACTCACCGACGGCAGAAAGGGCGTGGTCCAGGCCCTCGGCAACTCCTTCGGCGACCTGCATCGCCCGCCCTACATCCACCTCGACGGCGACGACCGCACCGGCGCCGTCGAGAGCGGCGAGAACCTCACCGTCAACCTCGACCACAAGCACGAGTTCCGGCGCATCCTCGTCTTCGTCACCATCTACGAGGGCGCCCGCTCCTTCGCCGACCTGCACGCCACCGTCACCCTGCAACCGCAGTTCGGGGCGCCGATCGAGTTCTCGCTCGACGAGTGCACCGTCCCGTCGACCGTGTGCGCCCTCGCCCTGATCACCGGCACCGGCGACGACCTGGTGGTCCAGCGCGAGGCCCGCTACCTGGTGCCCGAGCGCGGGGTCAGCCCGCAGCGGACCATAGACCACGTCTACGGCTGGGGCATGAACTGGACGCCCGGCCGCAAGTGACCTGCCGCGCCGGTCACCGCGCCGGGTCGTCGGCGACCGGCTCCGGGCGCGCGTAGGTGCGGCCCTTCCAGGCCGCGCCGCGCCCCCGGTAGTGCTGCACCGCCGAGTCCACCGTCATCAGCAGATAGAGGAACGCGGTGAACGGCAGCAGCGGAGCGAGCCAATAGGACAGCCGGTAGTAGCGCAGCATCGGCAGGTAGGTGCCCGTCATCACCAGCCAGGCGAGCCCGCCGGCCGCCGCCGTCGCCGCGCTCCCCGCGGCCGCCCCCGCCACCAGCGCCACCGGCGGCACCAGGTAGACCAGCGCGAGCCCGGCCACCGTCCCCGCCAACAGCGCCGGACTGTGCCGCAGTTGGGCGTAGGCGCTGCGGGACACCATCCGCCACAGGTCGTCGAGGCGCGGGTAGGGGCGCACGCTGTCCACCCGGTCGGCGAGACCCAGCCAGATGCGGCCCCCGACCCCTTGACCGCCCGCGCGAGCGCCACGTCGTCGATCACGGCCTGCCGGATGGCGTCCGGGACGCGCGCCCGCTCGGCCGCCTCGGCGCGCAGCAGGACGCAGCCGCCCGCCGCCGCCGCGGTCGCGGTGCCCGCGCGGCCGATCCTGCGGAACGGGTAGAGCTGGGCGAAGAAGTAGACGAAGGCGGGCACCACCAGCCGCTCCCAGCGGCTCTCCACCCGCAGCCGCGCCATCTGCGACACCATGTCGAAGCCGCCCGTGCCGGCCGCCGCGACCAGCGTGCGCAGACTGTCCGGGGCGTGCGCGATGTCCGCGTCCGTCAGCAGCAGGAACTCCGGGCCGCGGGCCCGCGCGAGGCCGATGCCGTGCCGCACGGCCCACAGCTTCCCGGTCCAGCCCGCCGGGGGTTCGCCGGGGGAGCCGACCGTCAGGGGCAGCCCGCCGTGCTCCCGGGCCAGCGCCCGCGCCAGCTCCCCGGTGCCGTCCGTGCTGCCGTCGTCGACGAGGAAGACCTCGGCCCGGCCCGGGTAGTCCTGGGCCAGCAGCGAGGGCAGGCTCGCGGGGAGCACGGCCGCCTCGTCGCGCGCGGGCACCACCACGCAGACCGGGGGCCACACACCGGGATCGTCCCCGGGCGGCAGCCTGACGTCGGTGCGCCAGAAGAACCCCTGGCACAGCAGCAGCCAGAGCCAGGCGGCGAGGGACAGGGCGGCGATCCACACGATGGCGCTCACCCGGCGCAGTCTGCCCCACGCGGCGGGCCCCGGACCGCTCATCGTCTATCGTGACCGGGTGAAGATCGCGCTGATGGACTCCGGAATCGGTCTCTTGGCGGCCACCGCCGCGGTACGGCGTCTGCGGCCCGACGCAGATCTCGTGCTCTCCCTCGATCCGGAGGGCATGCCCTGGGGGTCCGCGGACCCCGCAGGACCTCTCCCGGCGGGCCCTCGCCGTCGCGCAGGCCGCCGCCGCGCACCGGCCCGACGCCCTGATCATCGGCTGCAACACCGCGACCGTCCACGCGCTGCCCACCCTGCGCTCGCGCCTCGAACCAGAACTGCCGGTCATCGGCACGGTCCCGGCGATCAAACCGGCCGCGGCGGGCGGCGGACCCCTCGCGATCTGGGCGACCCCGGCCACCACCGGCAGCGCCTACCAGCGCGACCTCATCGCCGACTTCGCCGGTGGCGTGCGGGTCACCGAGGTGCCCTGCCACGGTCTCGCCGAGGCCGTGGAGCACGCGGACGGTGCGGCGGTCGACGCCGCCGTCGCCGCCGCGGCCGCGCTCACCCCGGACGACGTGACGACCGTCGTCCTCGGCTGCACCCACTACGAGCTGGTCGCCGAGCGCATCCGCAACGCCGTCCAGCGCCCCGGCCGCCCGCCGCTCGTGCTGCACGGCTCCGCGGGCGCCGTCGCCGCCCAGGCGCTGCGCAGGCTCGGCGCCCAGCCGGTCACCGGCGTGCAGACGAGCGGCACCCTGACGGTCCTGCTCAGCGGCCGCGAGGGCGGCCTCCCCGCGCCCGCCCTGGCCTACTCCGAGGGACGGCTCCTGCAGGCGGTCTCGCCCGCCCGGTGACCCCCGGGACAGAAGGGGAGCGAGCCGCTCAAGGGACCCCCGGTCGGCGCAGCCGCGCTCCGGGAGGCGGTACCCGCGCGCCGAAACCTGAGTAGTCTCGTAGGCATGAGGGACCACCTCCACGGCGACATCACCCCGCATCCCGACGTGTGGACGGGCCGCGCCACCAACCGCGTCCAGTGGCTGCTCGCCGTCGGCGGGGCCGCCTTCCTGGCGCTCGGCATCGAGCTGGCCGTGGACTCCGCGTGGACCTCGGGGGCCGCCCCGCTCGCCATGGCGGTCGTCGGCTGCATCGCCGCCGGACTGCTCATCCTCTTCGGCACCCTCGCCTTCGTCCACGTCGACCTGAGACTCGACCGGGAGTCCGTCGAGGTGCGCTGCGGCCACATCGGGCTGCCGCGCCGCCGCATCCCGCTCACCCAGGTGGCGGGCGCCGACTTCGCCCCGCACGTCACCCCGCGCCAGTGGGGCGGCTGGGGCTACCGCTGGCGGCCGGAGAAGGGGACCGCCGTCGTCGTGCGGCGCGGCGAGGGCGTGGTGCTGCGGCTCTGGGACGGCCACACCTTCACCATCACCGTGGACGACGCCCAGGCCGCCGTCCACGTCATCAGGGACCGGCTGCGTCCGGCGGCCCCGGGCACGCCCCGCTGACCTGACCGCTCACGGCGTCAGCCGGTCGTCCCAGGCCGGTACCCCTCCGGGCGCCGCGGCCGGCTCCTCGGCGAGCGGCCGCGCCGTGGCAAGACCGGCGAGCACCCCCGCACCGGCCGAGACGGCGGTGAACCCGAGCGCGTTGCCGAGGGTGGCGACCGCGGCCAGCACGGTCAGCGCGGCGGCCGCGGTGAGCACCACCGGCGTCGGGCGCGGCGAACGCCACAGCGCGTAGAGCACCCAGCAGAACCCGGCCGCCAGCAGGACCACCCCGACGACCCCCTGTTCCGCCGCGATCTGGAGGGGCGCCGAGTGCGGACGCCCGTCCGGCACCGGCGTGCCCGTCGCCGCCGCGCTCAGCTCGCCGAAACGTCCGGGGCCCACCCCGAGCGCCGGATGGTCGCGGGCCAGCCGCAGCGCGTCCCGCCACAGCTCGACCCGGTGTCCCGTCAGCTGCCCGGCCAGCGCGTCGGCGGGCCCCTCGGGCACCGCGTCCCCGGCCAGGGCCCAGGCGAGACCGGTCACCGAGGTCACCGCCACCGCCGCGCCGACGAGGCCGGGGCCGCGTCCGCGCAGCCGTCCCGCGGCCAGCGAGCAGAGCAGGACGGCGGCGCACGCGACGAACCCGGCGACCGAGCCGACCACGGCGGCCGCCGCCGTGATCCCCACGGCGAGCGCGACCGACGCGGTCCGCGCGCCCGCGCTCCCCGGCCGTCCACCCGGCG
>NZ_FMCI01000202.1 GCF_900091845.1 Streptomyces sp. SolWspMP-5a-2 | reverse complement strand
GTCCGAGGCCGCCGCGCTGCGGGTGGTGCGCGGGCTGCGCGGCGCGCGGGCCCGGCACGACGGGCACCGGCTGGCCGGTCTGGTCGCGGACCTGAGCGAACTGCTCCTCACCACCGGCCTGCTGGCCGGGGAGGAGCCGGACCCGGCGCTGCTCGGCACCGCCCGCCGCGCCTACCGTCCCGGCGGCAGCCTGCGGGTGCGCGGGGTGTGCCGGGAGCCGGTGGTGTCGGCCACCGGGTACGGGGGTGTCGTCACCCTTGTCGTCGACGACGAGGGGCGCTGGTACTCGGTGGCCGACGTCAAGCCCGGCGGGGTGGCGCGGGCGCGGGGCGCCGGGACCGCCACGGTGATGATCGGCTCGGGCGGGCTCGACCACGCCCGGCTGGCCAGGGGCGGGCTGCTCATCTCGGGCGCGACGGTCTCCCCGGAGGGGCGGCTGGGCGCGGGCAAGGGCGTCCGGGCCACCGCGGTCGCCGGTCAGCCGTGGGCGTCCGGGCCGCTCGGCGCGCTGTTCGCCAGACCGCTGGCCGAGACCGTCGCCGAGCGGCTGGGCGGGGGTCCCGGTCTGGATCCCGAGCGGGCCGAGCACCGGGTCCGTGAACCGGTCGGCTGCGATCTGGTCGTGGTGGGCACGGCGGACGGGCAGGTGATCGCCCGTGAGATCCGCGCCGGCCGGCCGGACGAGGAGGGGGTGCCGGTCCGGCTGACCCCGGCCAACGGGCACCCCGACCTCGCGCACACCGCCAACCTCCGGCAGCTCGCGGCCAGACCGGGACTGCGGATACGGGTGATCGGGCGTCTCGAGCCGGACCGGGCGGCGACGCTGCGTCCGCTGGCGGTGGCGCCGCTGCCGGACACCGACGCGACGCTGCGGCTGCCCGCCGCCTGGGAAGGGCATGCCGATCTGGGCTACGACCGGCTGGAGGGTTCCCACTTCCCGCCGCCGGGGACGCTGCCCGCGGCCGGCGCTGTGGTGGAGCCGCCGTCGGACCCGCTGGCCGAGGCGCCGCTGTGGCGGCTGCGCAGGATAGTGGAGGTCGCCGTGTCGGGGGGCCGCAGGGCCGCGGCCGAACCGGCCAGGGACGGCGACCGGGGCGGGGCGGGTGCGGCACTGCGGCGCGGCGGTTTCCGGACCGCCGCCGATCTCGCGGGCGCCCTGGCCGCCGAGGCGGACCGGCGCTCCCGTGATGTCTTCGGTCGCACCGGCGAGGCCGACCCGGACGCGTACGCGCGGGCCTGGCTCGCGGCGGCGGTCCATCTGGCGGGGGCGGAGCGTTCCCTGGTGCGGGCCACCTGGGGACCGCGGGAAGCCGACCCCGTGGGGTGAGGGGGACGCCGGGGGACCGTCCGGTGGCCCGCGTGCGGAACCTCAGAGGTCCGTGGGCAGGTCGCTGGCCTCGGCGATCCCCCGCAGCACCTCGTCCTGGTCACGGCGCTCGCGCAGATAGGTGGCGATCTCCCCGAGCCGTTCCGGGTCGGTGGCGGTGTCCGCGTCCGTGACCAGGCGGACGGGGCTCTCGTCGCCGAGGCTGATCTCGACGACCTCGTTGTCCAGCCGCCCGGTGACGGCCGCCGCGATGACCAGGACGGCCTCGTCGCGGAGCTTGGGCGGCAGGCTCTCCGGCCGGTCGTCGATGGCGAACTCCATCTCCGGCAGGCGGTGTTCCTCGATCGCGCGCAGGGCGGGCCCGACGGCTTCGATCAGCAGTCGGTAGTCCTCCGAGTCCATCCGCGCGCGCAGCAGATCGAGGTAGATGTCGACGGGGCTGTTCTCCGGCAGCTCGGGCTCGTTCATCAGGTGCGCCTTCCCCGTGCGTCGGATGTCAGACCTTCCGCCACCGCGCGAGTGCGAAGGAGAAGAGGCCGAACAGCATGAACCCGATGGCCACGCAGACCAGCAGCCACGGCCCCAGCGGGGTGTGCGCGAGGCTGCGCAGGGTGTCGTCCATGCCCTTCGCCTTGTCCGGCTGGTAGTCGATCGCGGCCCGTACGGCGAAGACGCCCGCGGTGGCGAAGACCAGGCCGCGCGCGGTGCCGCCGCCGACGCCGGTGACGTCGACCATGCGGCGGGTCCTGCGGGACATCTCGCCGAGCTTGAGCTTGTCGTGGTACTTGCGGCGCACCGCGCGGACACCGATCCAGACACCGGCCGCGACGACACCCGCGCCCGCGAGACCGACTATCCACTGGCCGCCGGGCAGTCCGAGGGCCCTGGCGGTGACGTCGCGGGACTGCTCGTCGCTCGAACCGCCGCCGCCGCTGCTCCCCGGTGACACCGCGAACATGATCACCGAGTAGGCGACGAAGCCGTAGAAGACGCAGCGGACCCCGGACATCGCGCGTTTGCGGGCCTTGCCGCCGTCCTGTCCGGCCGCGCCGAAGGCGACCTCGGAGAGCCGCCACAGCGCCATCCCGACGAGACCGGCGGCCAGGGCCCAGAGCACGACGACGCCGAAGCTCTGCTGGGCGATCTCCTCCAGGGCGCCGCCCCGGTCGGCCTGGTGGTCCGAGTCACCGAAGGCGACCTGGACCGCGAGGACACCGACGAGCAGGTAGATGACCCCCCGCGCGGTGAGTCCGGCACGGGCCGCGCCCTCCCTCACCGAGCCGCGTGCGGCCCGCTCGGCGTGTGTGCGGCCCGCTCGGGCCATGGCTGTCGAGTTCATGTGGACCTCCTGCGGCTCCGGATGCCCCCGGCGCCGCCGCGCACACGCCGGGGGTCTCGCTCGGGACCGCGGTGTCAGGCGCAGACGTCCGTGGGGGCGCCGACGGGGAGGGAGGACTCGACGGGCGCGGCGGCCGTCCGGGTGCCGAGCAGCCGCCGCGCGGCCTCCACGGCGAGCGTGACGTCCCGGGTGCTGGTCAGCACGCAGAGCGTGTAGGCCGCGTCCTGCACGCGCCGTCCCTGTCCCGCGGCGTCCGCGGGGCTTGCCGCCTCGGCGGTCCGCGCGGCCTCGTACTCGTCGAGGAGGTTCCGCAGGACGACGGGGTGGGGGATCAGCATCTGACACGCTCCTCTGGTTCGCCTGGCAACAGCGGGTGGCTTCGTGGCCCGACCGGGGTCCCCGCGATCTCCGGGACGGTTCCGTCCGGACATGGAAAGGGCGCCTGGACCCCACGGCCGCAACGTCTTTGTCGGCCTCGCCTCGGGTCCGAAGCGCGAACTTCCGTGTGCCCGGCGCTCGTCGGGCCAAACCCAGCACGGGCGAACGAGTCCTTCACCCGATGGTGAGTTAGGGCTCCGCCGTGGTCGCGCGGGCGCGACGCTGGGCGGGGATCCGGAGCGGGGAGGCGGCATGATCCGTGACGTGGGGCGTCGGGGCGGCGAGCAGGCGGTGCTGCTGGCGGCCGGGCTGGCCGATCTGGCCGTGGACACGGTGGGTTCGGCGCTGGGGGCGGCGCGGTCGCTGCTGCGCCGTTCCGACACGGCGGAGCTGGCGGCGCACGCGGAGGACGAACTGACGGCGCGCGGCCGCCTGGTCCTCGACCGGTACGCGGTGGTGCCCCCGGCCCATCTGGAGGTCCTCGCCCGCCATGTGCTGGCCACGCGGTCGGGGACCGGCCCCGGGGAGCCGAGCGCGCCGCCCGCGGGACGGACCGCGCGGGACCACGATGGCGAGTGAGGCGTGGGCGTCGGCCGCCCTCAGGTCCCGGGTGGACGAGGTGCTGCGCGGCTTCGTCGCCGAGGAGGCCGGTCATCTCGTCGCGATCGACGCGTCGTTGGAGCCGGTGGCCGCGCAACTGGAGGCGGCGGTCGCCGAGGGGAAGCGGCTGCGGGCCGCGTTCTGCTACTGGGGCTGGCGCGCGGTGGGGCAGCCGGACAACGAGGCGCTGGTGCGGGCGGTGGCGTCCATGGAGCTGGTGCACGCGGCGGCGGTCGTGCACGACGACCTGATCGACGACAGTCCGCTGCGGCACGGCAGGCCCACCGCGCAGGTGGCCCTGCGGGAGGCGGCGGGCCCTCACCCGCGCGGTGTAAGCGCGGGCCGTGCGCTCGCCCTGCTGGTGGGTGATCTGCTGATGGCGCTCGCGGGGCAGTTGTTCGCGACGAGCGGGCTGCCCGCCGCCTATCTGGCGCGGGCGCGGCCGCTCTGGTCGGCGCTGGCGCGGGAGCTGATCGCGGGCGAGTGCCTGGAGATCCTGCGCACGGGGGCGGCTCCGGACACCGGCGCGTCGTTGAAGGTGATCCGCTACAAGACGGCCAAGTACACCGTCGAGCAGCCGCTGTTGATCGGCGGGACCCTGGCGGGGGCCGGGGGCGCGCTGCTGGACGGGCTGTCCGCCTACGGGCTGCCGCTGGGCGAGGCGTTCCAGCTCCGGGACGATCTGCTGGGCCTGTTCGGCGATCCGGCGCGGACCGGCAAGGCCAACTCCGACGATCTGCGCGGCCGTCGGCCCACCGTGCTGCTCGCGGAGACCTGGCGGGCGGCGGGCGCCGACGACCGCGCCCTGCTCGACCGGCTGCTCGGCAGGGGCTCTCCGGCGCGGGGGACGCTGGAGTCCGTGCGGGAGGTGATGGTCCGGCTGAAGGCCCCCGAGCGGGTGGAGGGCATGATCCGGGCGCGGGTCCGTGAGGCCCTGGACGCCCTGCACGGCCTGGACGTCCCCGCGCCGGCCGAGGCAGCCCTCACCGCGCTCGCGCACGGGGCGGCCGACCGCGCGGCCTGATCCCCTCCCCCGGTCACCCCACCCTCTCGACAAGGAGACGACCCGCGATGATGCACACCCAGGAGTCGGCGGACGCGCTGCGCCAGGCCGGGGACGAACTCGCCGACGCCACCGTCGCCACCCTCTTCGAGCGCGGGGAGGTGGGGAAGTTCAACACGCTGATGCGGTACGTCTCCACGGCCGGCTCCCCGCTGCCCGACGGGCTGCCCGAGGTGGCCAGGGAGTACCTGGCCGTGACCGGCGCGCCGCCGTCGTGGGTGGACTGGGCGGAGATGGAGCGGGCGCGCCTGTTCTTCATCGACAACAACGTGCACATCTCGACCGCGCTGTCCTTCGCGGCCATGCCCGCCTGCTATCTCGTCCCGACCGTGGCGAAGCTCCTGTCGGCGACGCACGGGCTGCGGTACCCGTCCAAACGGATGGCGGAGACCGGCCAGTTCACGGTCCATCTGATGCAGCCGGGGGCGTTCGAGGCGGGCAGCCGGTTCATCCCGGCCGCGCAGAAGGTGCGTCTGCTGCACGCCTCCATCCGCCACCACCTCCGGCGCGAGAACCGGTGGGACGAGGCCGGGCTCGGGACGCCGATCTGCCAGGAGGACATGATCGGCGGGCAGATGTTCTTCTCCATGCTGGTGCTGGACAGCCTGCACCGGCTCGGCGTCCATCTGTCGGCGGAGGGCGCGGAATCCTACCTCTACGCCTGGCGGGTGGTCGGCGCGATGCTCGGCGTCGACCAGAGCGCCGTCCCCAAGACCCTCGACGAGGCACGGCACTTCCTGGACCAGTACATGGTCCGGCACATGGGTCCGTCGCCCGAGGGCGTCACGCTGACCCGCCAACTCGTCGACCTGTACGAGGAGGTGGTGCCCGGCACGCTCCTCGACCCGGTCGTCGGCGCCCTCATCCGCTACCTCGTCGGCGACACCTGCGGCGACTGGCTCCAGGTGCCGCGCACCCCGTGGGACACGCTCGTGAAGGCGGCGCCCCGGCTGCTGGGCGTGCTGGAGACGATCGAGGACCGTTCCCCGCTGGGCGCCTGGGCGCTGGACCGGCTCGGTCATGTCACGACCCTGCTCGAACTGTCGTCGCTGACCCGGGGCCGGGTCATGCACTACGCGATCCCCGAACACCTCAAGGACGACTTCGGGGTCTCCACCGCCACACCTCGCAACCGCCGTTGGACGCCACCGGCGGCGACGGTCTCCTGACGCCGACGGCACGCGCGGCCGAACTACGGCGTGTACGGAGTCAGTTGACTCTGGACGGCTTGTACCGCGTGAGTCGTCTCTGGCACGATCGCACCTTCCGTCACCCGCGTCCGCGCGCGGCGGCACCGAGGAGGTCGGGTCGGTTGCACAGGCGCTGGCTGTTCCTGGCGGCGTGGGCGCTCGTCGTCGTCGCGCTGATCGCCGTCGTGCTGCGCGCGGACGGCTCCGACGCGGGCGACCGGCGGTCACGGGCCGACGACGGGACCCGGGCGGGCGCCCCGTCCGCGACCGCGGCGGGGACCCGCGCACCGTCGCCCTCCCCCGACCCGTCCGCGGCCTCCACGTCCCCTACGGCATCGGCTCGTCCGGCGCCGTCGGCGGAGCGGACCTCTCGCGCGGTCCCGGCCGCCGCCCCGCTGGCGGGACGGATCGGACCGGGCGCGGCCCACCGCGGTGTCGCCACCTTCTACGACGCCGACGGCGGCGGCGCGTGCATGTACGACCCGGGCGGTGACCCGCTGACCGGCGCGATGAACACCGCCGACTACGAGTCCGCCCGCGCCTGCGGGGCGTACGTGCGGGTCACCTCGGGCGGCAGGTCCGTCACGGTGCGGATCACCAACAAGTGCCCCGGTGACTGCGCTTCGGGCCGGATCGACCTGAGCGCGGAGGCGTTCGCGCGGCTCGCCGCGCCGTCGGCGGGCCGGATCGCCGTCTCCTGGACGCTGGTGAGCCCGAGCGACGTCGGCACGCTCTCCGTGCGGTACAAGACCGGGTCGACGGCGTACTGGTGCGGCATCCAGCTCATCGGCCACCGGAATCCCCTGGCCCGCCTGGAGGTTCGGGCGGGCGACGGCTGGCGGCGGTTGCCGCGCGCCGACTACAACTACTTCCTCGCGGCGGACGGCGGCGGCTGCGGCGGCGCCCTCCGCGTCACCGACATCTACGGCGAGCGGCTCACGCTGGACGGGATCGGGCTGCGCCCCGACGTCGTGCAGCCGACCCGGGCTCAGTTCGCCCGCCACTGAACCGGGCGCCCGGCGGGCCGGGCGTCAGTCGTCCTGGGTGACGGGCGCCAGCCACAGGGCGACGATGACGTCGATCAGGCCGTTCGCCGCCTCCCGCCAACTGGCGCGCGAGGTGGGGGTGTTGTCGGCCAGGGAGCGTTCGCGTTCGGCGGTCATCTGGGTGATGAGGTGACGGGTCATCGCGCCGCGCTCGGCGTGCACGCCGGGCGGCAGGTCGGGCAGACGGCGGTTGAGACCGTCCTGGAGCAGCCGCAGGGAGGGCGACGCGTCGAGGAACGCCTCGTTCATGTCCGCGCGCAGCGCCGGGTCGGACATCACCTGGGCCATGAACCGGGCGTACCAGCTGGGGGTGCCGAGGTCCTCCAGGTGCTCGGTGACGGGCCGTACCGCGCAGGCCACCCACTCCCGCAGGTCGGTGGAGTCGTCGACCCCGGCCATCATGCGCTGCCTGCCGATCTCGATCCGCTCAGCGTGCCTGCGGGCGACGGCGCGCACCAGGTCGGTCTTGGTGCCGAAGTGGTAGCTGACCGCCGCGTTGTTGCCCTGCCCCGCGGCGAGGCTGATCTGGCGGTTGGCGACGGTGTGCACGCCGTGCTCGGCGAACAGCCGCTCCGCCGCGTCGAGGAGCGCCTCGCGCGTCGCGCTGACCTGCTCGTCCCGTCTGGATCTCCGGGTCGCCACGAGAACCGCCTCGGGACACGTCGCACCATCCCGGGGCGGCCCGTCCCCCAGGCCGCCGCGGGTTCTCGGCCGGGTCGGCGAGATCGGACGACGAAAGCCTACGCACTCGCCGCCCGGCATGATCGCGCCGACGGTGACCGGGCGGCGGATTCCCCGCGCACGGCCGCGCGGGACCGTCCGTCCGGAACCGCCGAGGACGCCGGGCGAGCCGACGACGACGCCCGCGAGCCCGCCCGGCCCCTGCCCGACCGGACCGTGCCCGACCGGGTCACGGCCGCCCGGTCGCCGTCGCGTCCCCGATCGCGCGGAGCAGGTCGTCCACGTCCTCCTCGGTCGTCGCGAACGAGGTGACGAGACGGACGACGCCGGGCTCCCAGCGGTCGTGGTAGAAGGCGAACCCGTCCGCGAGCAGCTTCTCGATCACCTGGCCCGGCAGTCGGCAGAACAGGATGTTGGCGTCGGTCGTGCCGAGCGGTTCGACACCGGGGGTCGCGTCGAGGCCCGAACGGAGCCTGGCGGCCATGGCGTTGGCGTGCCCGGCGTTGCGCAGCCAGAGCCCGTCGGTGAGGTAGGCGTCCAACTGGGCGGCGTGGAAACGGCTCTTGGCGGCGACCTGGCCCGCACGCTTGGCCCGGAAGGAGAGTTCGGGGGTGCGGGCGCGGTCGAAGACGACGATCGCGTCGGCGGTCATCGTGCCGTTCTTGGTGGCGCCGAACGAGAGAAGGTCGACCCCGGCCCGCCAGGTGAGGTCGGCGGGGGCGGCGCCGAGCGCGGCGACGGCTCCGGCGAACCGGGCGCCGTCCATGTGCAGGCGCAGCCCGGCCCCGCGGGTGAGGTCGCCGAGGGTGCCGAGTTCGTCCGGGGTGAGGACGGCGCCGGTCTCGGTCGCCTGCGTGACGCTCACCACCGACGGTTCGACGCTGTGCACGTCACCGGCCTTGTGGCGGACGGCAGCGCGCAGTTCCGCCGGGTCGATCTTGGCGTCCCGGCCGCCGAGCGGGACGAGTTTGGCGCCCGCGGTGTAGAACTCGGGCGCCCCGCACTCGTCGTTGTTGATGTGGCTGTCGCGGTGGCACAGGACGCTGCCCCAGGGCGGGGTGAGGGCGGCCAGGCTCAGCGCGTTGGCGGCGGTGCCGGTGGAGACGAGCAGGACGTCGAGGTCGCGTTCGAAGATCTCGCGGAGGCGGTCGCGGACGCTCCCGGTGAGGGCGTCGGCGCCGTAGGGCAGCGCGGGTCCCGCGGTGGCACGGGCCACCGCTTCGGCTATCTCCGGGGAGGTGCCCGCGGTGTTGTCGCTGCTGAAGACGCGGGGCAGGGGGCGGGTGTCAGTCATGGTCCGGGTTCCTCGGGGTGCGGTGGGGCGCGGCCGGGTCCGCCGCGTCGATGAGCTGGCGCAGGGCGCCGTGGTAGACGTCGTGGTCGGTCATCGCGGCCACGATCGGGTGCGCGTGGCCGGTCAGCGCGGGGAACGCCGCGGGGTCGAGCGCGGCGAGCGCGCCCCGGGTGGCGGCCCGGGTCGCGCCGGGGTCGCGGTGGTCGACGAAGCCCGCGCTGCCCAGGGTGAGCAGGTACATCCGCCGGTAGGCGGTGATGGCCGCCTCGGGCGTCATGCCCGCGGCGAGGTTGGCGGCGATCTGCGGTTCGGCCAGGTGCGCGAGCAGGTGCGGGCCGAGCCAGGGCCGGGTGCCGCGCAGGGCGAGCAGGCCGGGGTGGGCGGTCAGCAGCCGGTACAGGGCGGTGAAGCGGGTCTCGGTGGCGTCGGCCCAGCCGGTGCCGGGCGGGATCTCGGGCAGTCGGGCGGCCAGGTGGTCGGTGCACAGGTCGAGCAGCCCCGCGAGGTCGGTGCAGCGGCGCTGGAGGGAGGCGACGGAGATCTCCAGCCGGGTCGCGAGCGCCCGGAAGGTGAGCGCCCCGGGGCCGCCCTCGTCGACCAGGAGCAGGGCGGCACCGGCGATGCGGTCCGGGGTGGCGCGGTCCAGCGATGCGGAACGTCGGGGCATACGGGTCAGCGTACGGTACGCCGTACCGATCCGCTCCGCGCGGGTTTTGGCCCCCACCGCCCCCACCCGGCGACATCCGGCCACACCCGCCCGCCCCTACTTGCCGACGCCCCCGCCGACGCCTACGTTGAATAAACCCGTTGATTTAAATGACGGGCAGGATCCCCCACGCACGGAGAGGTCAGATGAGCCAGAACGACCCTGTCGTCCGTCTGCCGCTGCCCACCGAAGGACCCCTGGACCCGCCCGCCGAGTGGGAGCGTCTGCGCGCCCGGTGCCCGGTGGCCACCGTCGAACTCCCGAGCGGCGACACCGGCGCCCTCCTGACCCGGTACGACCACGTCAAAGCCCTCCTGTCGGACCCCCGCTTCTCCCGCCCGCTGCCCGGTGACGACAGTGCCCGGGTCGCCCCCGAGGACGGCGGCGGGGTGGCGACCCGCAACGACACCGCGCTCTCCGTCGCCTTCAAGGGCGCCGAGCACCAGCGGTGGCGGCGGCACGTGGGCCGGTACTTCACGGCCAAGCGGATGACCGCCCTGCGCCCCGGCATGACCAGGACCGCCGAGGCCCTCGTCGCGGAGATGGTGGCCGGCGGCGCGCCCGCCGACCTCAAGGCGGCCCTGGGCTTCCCGCTCCCGGTCTCCGTGATCTGCGACCTGCTGGGCGCCCCGGTGCGGGACCGCGACCGCTTCTCCTACTGGTCCGACGCGTTCCTCAACATCGACCGCTACACCCGCGCGGAGACCGAGGCGGCGGAGGCGGAGTTCTCGGCCTACATGACCGAGCTGATCGCCGCGAAACGCGCCGCGCCGGGCGAGGACCTGATCAGCACGCTGATCGAGGAGAGCCGCGCGGAGGGCGAGGGGCTGACCGACCCCGAGCTGCGCGACACCGGCATGTCGCTGCTGGTCGCCGGGCACGAGACGACGGCGAACATGATCGGCAAGATGGTCGCCATGCTGCTCGCCGACCGCACCCGCTGGGAGCGCCTGGTGGCCGACCCCTCGCTGGTGCGCACCGCCGTCGACGAGGTGCTGCGCGCCGACGCCAACCTGGGCGGCTTCGGCGTCCGGCGCTTCCTCACCGAGGACTTCGAGTTCGACGGCACGGTCGTGCCGACGGGAACCACCGTCTTCTGCGGGCTCTCCGCCGCCAACCGCGACGAGCGGACCTTCGCCGACGCCGGCGAGCTGGACCTCGGCCGCAGCCCCAACCCGCACCTCACCTTCGGCGCGGGACCGCACTCCTGCCTCGGCCAGGCGCTGGCCCGCACCGAGCTGCAGGTGGTCCTCGACGTTCTGCTGCGGACCCTGCCGAGCCTCGAACTGGCGGTACCGGTAGCGGAGTTGGAGCGGCTGGCCGGGCTCGCCGTGGGCGGCCTCCGGGAGGTGCCGGTCCGATGGTGAACGCACCCCGGTGCGGCTGCGCACCCACCGACAGGAGGCGACGGCGGTGAAGGTGACCGTGGACCAGGAGATGTGCTGCGGCGCCGGAAGCTGCGTGCTGGCGGCGCCGGAGGTCTTCGACCAGCGCGACGAGGACGGCATCGTCGTCCTGCTCGACGCGGAACCCGCCGCCGGATGCCGGGAGGCGGTCCGGGAGGCGGCCGCGATCTGCCCGGCGTCGGCGATCACCGTCCGCGAGGACTGAGCCCCTCCGACACCACCGCACCGCTCACCCGTACCGGTCACGGGGTGAGCGGTGCGGCCCTTTTGAGCGAGAAGTCGGCCCGCCTACCGTATGAGGAGATCATCACCTGCCCAGGAGTGACCATGCCCCGTCGTCGCCCGCCGACCTCCGACGCCGTCTTCGAGGCCATCGACCCGCCGGGCAACGCCGAACTGGTGCTCTCCGTGGTCGCGGTGACCCTGACCGTCGAGGTGCTGGGGGTGCTGTCCGGGTCCGAGGTGTGGCTGCTGGGGCTGCTGGTGTTCCTGCCGGGCGCCGCGTCCGCGCTCTGCACCGTCCGGCAGACCACGTTCGTCGCCGGGTGGACCACCCTGGTGGTCCTCGCGACGGCGGTGGCGCGGGCCTCGGGCGACCGGGCGCACTGGCTGGACCGGCTGCTCCTGGTCCTGCTCACCCTCGCGCTGGGCGCGACCTCCGTCTACGGCTGCGCCCGCCGCATCCGGCGCGAGCACGAGATGGTGCGGCTGCGCTCCACCGCCGCCGCGATGCAGCGCCACATCCTGCACCCGCTGCCGCTGCTGACCGACGACGTCCTGGTCGACGGCGTCTACGAGCCGCTCCAGGAGGACCGGCTGGTCGGCGGGGACATCTACGACGTGGTCGCCTCGCCCTGGGGGACCCGCGTCCTCATCGGGGACGTGCAGGGCAAGGGCCTCGCGGCGGTCGGCGCGGCGTTCGCGGTGATCGGCGCGTTCCGCGAGGCCGCGCACCGGGAGCCGACGCTCACCGCGCTGGCCGACGCCCTGGACGCGGCCGTCGTGCGGCACAACTCGTACGCGGAGCACACGGGCGACGGCGAGCGGTTCGTCACGGCGCTGGTGATCGGGGTGGACCGGGGCGGCGAGGCGCAGGCCGTCAACTGCGGGCACGTGCCGCCGCTGCTGCTGTCCGGGGGCGCGATCAGCGTGCCGCGCCTGGAGTCGGGCGTGCCGCTGGGGCTCGCGGACCTCGCCGCCGAGCCGGTCACCGTCGGCTGGTTCGCCTTCCCCGACGGGGCGACGCTGCTGCTGTCCACCGACGGTCTGACCGAGACCCGGGGCGCCGACGGCGCGTTCTACCCGGTCGAGGAGCGGGTGGCGGAGCGCCTCGCCCTCTCCCCCACCGAGCTGCCGCGGGCCCTGTACGACGACGCGCGGGCGTTCGCGGGCCGCGCGGGGCGCCATGACGACGTCGCCGTGCTGAGTGTGCGCAGGTCTCCGCGCGTCTGATCGCACCGGCCGGGATTGTGCCGGTGTGACCAGGTCACGTACGGTCTGCAGCGAGGGAGGTGGCCGGTGATCGACGATCTGGACCGCAGCATCATGCGGGCCCTCACCCGGGACGGACGCACCCCGTACACCACGCTCGCCCGTGAGCTGGCGGTGTCGGAGGCGACCGTGCGGCAGCGGGTGGCGCGCCTGCAGGAGAGCGGCGCGCTGCGCATCGTCGCCCTGTGCAATCCGCTCACCCTGGGCCACCAGTCGGTGCGGCTGATGATCCGGGTGCGGGACCTCACCCCGCGCGCGGTCGCCAGGAGCCTGGCGGACATGCCGATGGTCAACCACGTGGCGCTCTGCGCGGGCAGCCAGGACATCTTCCTGGAGGGCACCTGCCGCGACCAGCCGCAGCTCGTGCAGCTCCTCGACGAGATCCGGATGCTGCCCGGCGTCTCGCGGGTGCAGGTGCTGCTGCTCCTGGAGCTGTTCAAGGACTACTCGTGGGACGGCCTGGACAACGCGGTCGGGCAGGCCGTCACCGGTCGCTGAGCGGCGGGGCGGACCCGGCCCCCGGTCGGCCGGGTCCGGCGGGCGGATCGGGTGCGGACCGCAGGGGGCAGGACGCCGTCCACCGGGCAGGACGTCCTCTACCGGGGCAGGATGCGCTGGTCCGGATCGGCCGGGACCTCGCGGAACCCCGCCCACAGATAGCTGTCCTTGACGACGTCCAGGACGGTGAGCGCCTCGGCGTGGGCGACGCCGTTCACCCGGCGGACCCGCTCGGTGAGCAGCTCCGAGAGGTGTTCGAGGTCGCGGCAGCGGACGTCGAGGATCAGGTCGTAGGGCCCGACGCAGGACGCCACGTACCGGATCTCCGGCATCCGGGACAGCTCCCGGGCGACGAGGGCGACGGGCATGTGGTGGACGCGCACGGCGAGGTGCACCTCCATCTCGCCGAGCCGTACGGCGTCGGTCATGCCGACCACCTGGATCGCGCCCCGGCGCTTGAGGCGCTGGAAGCGGGAGCGCACGGACGCCTCGGAGAGGCCGATCACCCGGCCTATCTCGCCGAACGACTTCCGCCCGTCCACCCGCAACTGGTCGATGATCTGCCGGTCCAGGTCGTCGATCACACCGGCACCTCCCTCTGCTCTCCGCACCATCTTCGCCCCACGGTGTGACGCGGTCGTTGCGAGATGCGTGGAATTCGGTCCCCGTTTCCACTGGATTCGATTTCGGCGGCTCTGTTCAGGGGGTCGAACACGGGCGGAAGCTAAGGGCCACGGCGCGAACGGACGATCATCCGGACGTGCGCGAACCGATCCGAGGGAGGCCCCGCACATGCAGGCAGCAGCACCGTCGTCCGCCGACCGGAGGCAGCGGTGACCGTCACCGCGGCGCCGCCGGCCCCCGTCCCCGTGCCGCCCGCCGCGCGCACCGGCCGGGCACGGCACCGTGCGGTCACCTTCGCCCTGCTGGCGCCCGCCGGACTCACCGTCCTGGCGCTGGTGCTGGTGCCCCTGGTCCTGGTGGTGCGCAACAGCTTCGCGCTGCCGGACGCCTACGGCGGCATCGAGGGCGGCTTCACCTTCGCCAACTACACCGAGCTGTTCGACCCGGTGTACCTGAAGGTGTTCGGCTACAGCCTGGGCATGGCGGCCCTGAACACGGCCGTCTGCCTGCTGCTCGGGTACCTCGTCTCGTACTACCTCGCCGGGCGGTCCCCGCAGCGCCAGGGGCTCCTGCTGCTCCTGATCATCGTGCCGTTCTGGACGGACTTCCTGGTGCGCACCTTCGCCTGGATCAACCTGCTCAGCCCCGGCGGCCCGGTGAACGGCCTGACCGACGCCCTCGGCATCACCCACGGTCCGGCGCAGTGGATCCCGAGCCAGGGCGCCTCCTTCGTGGGCCTGGTCTACGCGTTCCTGCCCACCGCGATCTTCCCGATCTACGCGACCCTGCGCGGGGTGGACCCCTCGCTCGGCGAGGCGGCCCGTGACCTGGGCTGCGGCTGGTGGCGGGTGCACACCCGGGTGCTGCTGCCGCTGGTGCGGCCGGGGCTGCTGGCCGCCGCGCTGCTCACCTTCATCCCCACCCTCGGCGTGTTCGTGATCCCGGTGCTGCTGGGCGGCGGCAAGAACCAGCTCGTCGGCAACCTGATCGTCACCCTGTACACCGAGTTCCGCAATCAGCCGATGGGCGCGGCGGCCTCCGTCGTCCTGCTGGTGCTGATGATCGCGTCGGTGGCGGTGCTGGGCACCGCGGCCCGGCGGCTGAGGAGGAGGACGTCATGAGCGGACGCACCCGGCTCACCGGGCGGCTGCCCGACACCGTCACCGCGTGGCTCGCCCGGGGTGTGATCGTCTTCCTCTACGTGCCGATCGTGGTCGTGGTGGTCCTCTCCTTCAACGACTCCGACGTCACCTACCGGTGGGCGGGGTTCAGCACCCGCTGGTACGGGGTGCTCGCCCAGGACACCGATCTGCTCTCCGCGCTGCGGGTGAGCGCCGAGGTCGGCGTGGTCTCGGCGACGCTGGCCACCGCGGGCGGACTCCTCGCGGCGATGGGCATGGGACGGCTCGGGCCGCGCGGCCGCGCCCTGTTCTCCGGGAGCCTGTTCCTGCCGCTGGTGATCCCGGAGATCGTGCTCGGAGTGGCGCTGCTGTCGGTCTTCGGCACGCTGAAGGCGAGCCTGGGCCTGACCACGCTGGTCCTCGGCCACCTGGTGGTGACGCTGCCGTACGCGGCGCTGATCGTGCTGGGCGCGCACCGGGCGCTCGACCCGGCGCTCGAGGAGGCCGCCACCGACCTGGGATGCGGCGGCTGGCAGCGGTTCCGGCTGGTGACGGTGCCGCTGCTGAAGCAGGCGCTGCTCGCCTCCTGGCTGCTCTGCTTCACGATCTCCTTCGGCAACATCGTGATGTCCACCTTCACCAGCGGCGTCGGCACCACCACGCTCCCGCTGCGGGTGTACTCGCTCCTCAAGACCGGGCTGACGCCCGAGATCAACGCCCTGGGCACGCTGCTCGTGCTGTTCACCTTCGTGATCATCCTCGGCGCCGGGCTGCGGCAGATGCGCCGCGTCCTGGTCGGTGACGGCACCGACTGACCCACCCGCACCGCCGCTCGTCACGCACTCCTCGGTACGTCCCTGAAAGGCCTCGCCATGTCCCGTACCACCGTTTCGAGAACGCTCCTGGCCACGTCGGTCCTGACCGTGACCGCGCTCCTCGCCACCGCCTGCGGCGGCTCCGGCTCCACCACCGCGGCCTCCTCGGGCGGCGGCAAGAACCTGCACGTCTACGCCTGGGCCGGGGAGATCCCGGACTCGGTGGTCAAGGGGTTCGAGAAGGAGACGGGCATCAAGGTCACGGTCGACACGTTCGACAGCAACGAGACCATGACGGCGAAGCTCAGCACCGGGGCGTCCGGTTACGACCTGGTCGAGCCCAGCCAGTACACCGTGCAGCAGCTGATCGGGCAGCAGCTCATCCAGCCCCTCGACCACTCGAAGATCGAGGGCCTGGACAACCTGGCGGCGAAGTTCCGCGACCCGTCCTACGACAAGGGCAACAAGTACAGCGTGCCGTGGATCTGGGGAACCACCGGATTCGCCTACAACGACACCTGTATCAAGTCGGCGACGAGCTGGAAGACCCTGTTCGACAGCGCGCACAAGGGCAAGCTGTACATGCTCGACAACATGCTGGCCGCCTACATCGCGGGCCTCCAGGTCACCGGGCACCGGGCCACCAGCACGGACAAGGACCAGATCGCCGAGGCGACGGCGGCGCTGGTGAAGCAAAAAAAGATCCTCGCCGGGTACAACTCGACGAACTACCCGCAGCTCCTGTCCAGCGGGCAGGCGTGCGCCGCCGAGGCGTGGAGCGGCACGGCGATGGCGAAGGTCGTGCAGTCGAACAAGAACGTCCACTACGTGATCCCGTCCGAGGGCGGCTCGATCTGGACGGACGGTCTCGCCATCCCCAAGGGCGCCAAGAACGTGACGTCGGCGTACGCGTTCATCACGTACCTGCTGCGTCCCGAGGTCGCCGCTAAGGCCACCGACGACGGCTCCTCGGCCAGCGCCAACCAGGCGGCCCGCGCGCACATCAAGGACAAGGACGCCCTCAAGAACCCGGCGATCTACGCCTCCGACGCGGCGATCGCGAAGGCGGACTTCCTGCTCGACCCGGGGACCGCGATGCAGTACTTCCAGCAGGGCTGGACCAAGGTGAAGGCGTCCTGAGATGAGCACGAACCCCACGGCTCCCGCCGTCCGCCTCGACCGGGTCGGGAAGGTCTTCGGCGGCACCCACGCGGTGCGCGACGTCACCCTCGACATCCGGCAGAACGAGTTCTTCTCGATCCTCGGCCCCTCCGGCTGCGGCAAGACCACCCTGATGCGGATGATCACCGGCTTCGAGGAGCCGTCCGAGGGCACGGTCGAACTGGGCGGGGTCCCGGCCACCGGGGTCCCGGCCCACAAGCGGGACCTGAACATGCTCTTCCAGAGCTACGCCCTCTTCCCGCACCTGAGCGTCGCCGACAACGTCGCCTTCGAGCTGAAGGTCCGCAAGCTGCGGCCCCGGGCGCAGATCGGGGACGCGGTGCGCGAGGCGCTGGCCCTGGTCCGGCTCGACGGCTACGGCGACCGGTCCGTCGCCCAGCTCTCCGGCGGCCAGCGGCAGCGGGTGGCGATCGCCCGCGCGCTGATCGGCAGGCCCTCGCTGCTGCTGCTCGACGAGCCGCTCGGCGCCCTGGACAAGAAGCTGCGCGCCGAGATGCAGCTTGAGCTGAAGAAGATCCAGCGCGAGGTCGGGGTGACGTTCGTGACCGTCACCCACGACCAGGAGGAGGCGCTGACCATGTCCGACCGGATCGCCGTGATGAACGGCGGCCGGGTCGTGCAGGTCGACACCCCCGAGGGCGTCTACGAGCGGCCCGCCAGCCGGTTCGTGGCCTCCTTCATCGGCACCTCCAACTTCCTCAGCGGGACGTCGGACGGCCGGGTCGTCGCCGTCGAGGGGCTGGGCGCGCTGCCGGTCCCCGAGGGCGGGGCGGTCGGCGAGGCGCACCTGTCGGTGCGGCCCGAGAACGTCGGGGTGTGCGGCCGGGAGGACCAGGTGCCTCCCGGGCACGCGGCCCTGCGCGGCGTCCTCCAGCAGTCGGTGTACCTCGGCAGCGCCGTCCGCCACCACCTCACCCTCGGCGACGGCGGCACCCTCGTCGCCGAGACGTCCTCAGCCGACACCGCGGGTCTCACCGCGGGCGGCCCGGCCTGGGCCCACTGGCGGCCCGAGGCGTCCCGGGTGCTCACCGAGTGAGCACCCTCCCCCGGCAGGTGTCCCCCGCGACGCCCGCCCGGCACCCGCACCCCGCACCGAACCACCCCAGCAAGGAGATACGGCCGTGAAGGTCGCCGCTGCCCAGTACGCCCCCACCGCCGATGTCGGCGCCAACCTCGCGGTCATCGCGTCCATGACCGCCGAGGCGGCGGCCGCGGGCGCCGAACTCGTCGTCTTCCCCGAGGAGGCGATGGTCCCGGCCGAGGAGGCCGGAAAGCCCCTGCACGCCGCGGCCGAGACCCACTGGCCCGGCTTCCTCGCCGAGCTGTCCGGGCTCGCCGCCGCGCACGGCATCGCCGTCATCGCGGGCGGCTACGAACCGAGCGGCGACTCGCTGCCCTACAACACCGTCGCGGCCGTCTCCGCGGACGGCGAACTCCTCGGCCGCTACCGCAAGATGCACCTGTACGACGCCTTCGACTACCGCGAGTCGAGCGAGGTGCAGCGCGGCGACGAGGGCCCGGTGGTGGTCCGGATCGGCGAGTTCAACGTCGGCCTGGTCAACTGCTACGACCTGCGCTTCCCCGAGTTCACCCGGACCCTCGTCGAGATGGGCGCCGACCTGCTGTCGGTCTCCGCGGCGTGGGTGCGCGGCCCGCTCAAGGAGGACCACTGGACGACGCTGCTGCGCACCCGGGCGATCGAGAACACCTGCTGGGTGGTGGCGTCGTCGCTGACCACGCCCGACTGCATCGGCATGAGCATGGCCATCGACCCGCTGGGGGTGGTCCGGGCCGCGCTCGGCGAGGAGGAGCGGTCGCTGCTCGTCGTCGAGGCGGACAAGCAGCGCATCGACCGCGCCCGCACCATCCTTCCCGTCCTGCGCAACCGCCGCATCATCATCGGACCGAGGTGACCCCGTGCCGCTGACCCTCCACGACCTGACCGACGTGCCGCCCCTCGACGAGGAGCTGGCCGCCCGCCTGGCCCGGGTGGACTTCCCCACCCTCGGCCACTATCTGGAGGAAGGATTCTGCGATCCGGCGCTGAGCCGCCGCGCCGGGACCGGCAAGCTCGTCGGCCGGGCCGTCACCGTCCGGATCACCCCCACCGACTCGACGCTCCTGCACCATCTGGCCGGACTCGTCGGCCCCGGTGACGTGGTGGTCGTCGACTGCGGCGGCGACCGCAGGCACGCGCCGCTCGGCGAGGTCGTCGTGCACGCCCTCGCCGCCCGGGGCGCGGCCGGCGCCGTCGTGGACGGCGTCTGCACCGACATCGGCGCCCTGCGCGACGTCGGACTGCCGGTCTACGCGTACGGCACCTCGCTGCTCACCACCAAGCTGCACGGCATCGCCGACGGCTCCCTGAACGCGCCCGTCCTCTGCGGCGGCGTGCCGGTCCAGGCCGGTGACCTCGTCCTCGGTGACGAGAACGGCCTGCTGATCGCGCCCGCCGCGCGGCTGGCCGCCGTCGTCGACGAGGCGCTGGCCGACGACGCCGAGGAGCCCGACCTCCTCGCCGAGCTGCACCGGGGGCATCCCCTGGGCACGCTCACCGGGGCGTCGCGCACCGTCGCCGCGCTCCGCACCCCCTCCCCCACCACCGTGTGAACCCCCGGCCCGCGAGGGCCGGGACCCGCACGGACCGAGACCCGCAAGGAAAGACCCATGTTGCTCAAGGCAGCCATCAACGGCGGCCGGACCCCCGCCGAACACCCCACGGTCCCGGTGACCCCGGCGCAGATCGCCGCCGACACCGCGGCCGTGATCGCGGCCGGCGCCGACGTCGTCCACCTGCACGTCCGCACACCCGACGGCGGCCAGACGATCGCACCCGACGCGCTGGCCGAGGTGCTGCGCGCGGTGCGCTCGACGGCGCCCGGCGCGGTCGTCGGGACCACCACCGGCCTGTGGACCTGCTCGGGCCCCGCGGAACGCTACGACCTGGTCGAGGCGTGGGACGTGCTGCCCGACTTCGCGTCGGTCGCCTTCTGCGAGGAGGGCGCGGCGGAGACCGCGTCGCTGATCGTCGCCAAGGGCATGACGCTGGAGAGCGCGGTGTGGAGCGTGGACGACGTGCCCGCGCTGCTGGCCTCGCCGACGCTGGAGCGGAACGTGCGCATCCTCATCGAGCCGATGGACGAGGACCCGGACACGGCCGTGGCGCACGCCCGGGAGATGGCGGCGCTGATCCGGGCCGCCGGGGTCACCGCGCCGCTGCTCTACCACGGGGACGCGGCCACCACCTGGCCGGTGCTGCGCGCCGCGCTGGCCGACGGGCACGAGACCCGGATCGGTTTCGAGGACGGCACCGACCTCCCGGACGGCTCCCGGGCCCGGGACAACGCCGAACTGGTGCGTGCGGTACGGGCATTGGCCGCCCGGGTGTGACCGCACCGGCCACCCAGGGGGGCGGGTCGGTCAGCGGGCTTCGCGGAGCGGGATCCGCACGGTGACGCACTTGCCCACCGGTTCCATCGACACCCGGTAGGACTCGACCAAGGCCGTCACGATCTCCAGACCGTGGCGGCCGAGCCGTTCCGGGTCCGCGCTGTGGACGACGGGCAGGTGCGGGCCCGAGTCCCAGATCGCTATCTCCAGGATCTCGCCCACGATCCGCAGGTCCATCAGCACCGGCCCCGGCGCGTACTTGCGGGCGTTGGTGACCAGCTCGCTCACCACCAGCTGGGTCACGTCGACCGCCCGCACCGACACGGGCACCCCGTGTCCCAAGCGGGCCTCACCGAGGAACGCCGTCGCCACCCGGCGCGCCTCGGCTATGCAGCCGCCGTCGCCCTCGAAGGACGCCATCGCCTGTATATACGTCTGCTCGGAGCCCGGGGCAGTCCCGTTGTGGTCCGGACACTTCGCGTCCATACATCTCGCCTTCACCGCGGTCACGCACAGACTTCTACCCGCTTGTGCCGTCCCATGCCGTCCGCGGCCGGATTGGGTGCCGGGGGCCGGTTCAGTGGTGCGGCCGGGGCAGCCGGACGACCTGGACGAAGAAGTCGTCGATCTGGCGGACCGCCGCGATGAACTGGTCGAGGTCGACCGGCTTGGTGACGTACGCGTTGGCGTGCAGCTTGTAGCTGCGCAGGATGTCCTCCTCCGCGGCGGAGGTGGTGAGCACCACGACCGGGATGTGGGAGAGGTCGGGGTCCGACTTGATCTTCTCCAGGACCTGGCGGCCGTCGTACTTCGGCAGGTTCAGGTCGAGCAGGATCAGATCGGGACGCGGGGCGTCCGGGTGGGCTCCGCGCCGGTAGAGGAAGTCGAGCGCCTCCTCGCCGTCCCGCACCACGTGCAGCGTGTTGCCGATCTTGTTGTCCTCGAACGCCTCGCGGGTCATCAGCTCGTCGCCCGGGTCGTCCTCCACGAGCAGGACGTCGATCGGTGTGGCGGCGGGAACGGTCATGTGAGTGCCTTTTCCTCGGAGAGCTGGGGGTCGTGCGCGGCGGCGTCGGACGCCTCGGGGGCCGCCGGCAGCGTCAGGCTGATCCTGGTGCCCTCGGCCGGGGCGTCGTCGACCCAGATCCGGCCGCCGTGGTACTCGACGATCTTCTTGCAGAGGGCGAGGCCGATGCCGGTGCCGCCGTAGCTGTCGCGGCTGTGCAGCCGCTGGAAGATCACGAAGACCTTCTCGGTGAACTCCGGCGGGATGCCGATGCCGTTGTCGGTGACGCCGAACCGCCAGGTTCCCGGCTGCTCCGGGTCCTCCTCGCAGGTGACGCGGATGTGCGGGGTGCGGTCGGGGTGGCGGAACTTGACGGCGTTGCCGACGAGGTTCTGCCAGAGCATGGCGAGGAGCATCGGGTCGCCGACGACCAGCGGCAGCTTCTCGGGGCGTTCGACGACGGCGCCGGTCTCGGCGATCGCGGTCTCCACGTTGGCGATCGCCCGGTCCAGCGCCTGGTCGAGTTCGACGGGCAGCCGGGCGTCGTTGACCCGGCCGACCCGGGAGAAGGTGAGCAGGTCGTTGATGAGGACCTGCATGCGCTTGGCACCGTCGACGGCGAAGTCGATGTACTGGCGGCCGCGGTCGTCGAGCTTCTCCGCGTACCGCTTCTCCAGGAGCTGGCAGAACGAGGCGACCTTGCGCAGCGGTTCCTGGAGGTCGTGCGAGGCGACGTAGGCGAACTGCTCCAGCTCCGCGTTGGACCTGCGCAGTTCGACCGCCTGGGCGTCGAGGTCGGCGGCCTGGCTGGCGAGGACGCGCTGCTGGGCGCGGGAGGCGTCCAGCTCCTCGACGATCTGCTGGCGCATGTACTCGACGTCCTGGGCGACCGCGGTCAGGTCCTTGGGTCCTGTGACGGTGATGACGTGTCCGAAGTCACCGCGGGCGACCTTCCTGGAGGAGTCCCGCAGGGCGTCCAGGGGGCGGGCCACCAGGAATCGGATCAGCACCGTCAGCACCAGCGCGGTCAGCAGGAACGTCACGACGAGGGCGCCCAGGATGTAGGTGCGCACGGTCCGTTCGTGCTCGACCCGCTGCTTGCCCTCGTGGACGGCGCGGGCCAGGTCCCGGTTCTGGGTGGACCAGCGGGTGCGCAGGCCGTCGAACGCCTCCCTGCTGCGCTCGGCGGTCGCCTTGTCGATCCGCTGCGGGTCGCCGACGGTGACTCCGGCGACCAGCGGGTCGGCGAAGGTGCGGCGCCACTCGGCGGCCTGCTTCTCGACGGCGTCCAGGTCGGCCAGCAGCTCGGGCCGGTCGCTCACCAGGTCGCGCAGCCGGGCCGCGGCCCGCGCCTCGTCCTGCTTGCCCTCGGTGTAGGGGGTGAGGAACTGCCGGTCGGCGGCTATCGCGTAGCCGCGCACACCGGTCTCCTGGTTGACCAGGCCGGCCTGGAGGCGGGCCGCCTCGGTGCGGGCCGGCAGGATCCGGGAGGTGAGCTGGTCGGTGGCCTCGGCGGTCTGCGCGAGGAGCCGGGCGCCGATCACGCTCCCGCCGATGACAAGCAGCATCATCAGGGACACGGCAAGGTAGAACCAGCCCTGCACGGTCAGCCGGTGGCCCTGTGCGGGCGTCCCGGTTCCAGCGGTGGTCACGTCGTCCTCCGACATCGTCAGTTCCAGCTCAGGTGCAGTACGGCCACGTCGTCGTCCAGGCCGCCCTGGCCCTCGGCCAGGTGCTCCGCTCGTTCGATCAGCCGGTCGACGAAGGTCTCGGGCTCCAGTTCGGGCATCTCTCTGGCCAGGCGCAGCAGGCCCTCCTCGCCGAGTCGCTCGCGGCCGCGTCCGACGTAGCCCTCGAAGAGTCCGTCGGTGAACAGGACCATGCCCGAGCCGACGGGCACGTCGATCTCCTCGATGGGCCAGCGGGCCTGGCCGGGGACGACGCCGAGCGCGGGGCCCGCGGGCACCTCGACCCAGTCCACCCGGCGGTCGGGGGTGCGCAGCAGCATCCCCGGGTGTCCGGCGCGGGTGATGCGCACCCGGCGGTCCCCGGGGGCGACGGTGAGGCTGGTGAGGGTGGCGAAGACCTCGGTGCGGGCGCGCTCGGCCACGAGTATCTCCTCCAGGCGCGCCACCTGCTCGGGCGCCGGGACGCCGCTGAGCACCAGGGTGCGCCAGGCGATGCGCAGGGCGACGCCGAGGGCGGCCTCGTCGGGCCCGTGCCCGGAGACGTCGCCGATCAGCGCGGCGACGGTGCCCTCGGTGCTCTGCACGATGTCGTAGAAGTCGCCGCCGAGGAGGGCCTGGGAGCGGCCGGGCCGGTAGCGGGCGACGATGTCGATGTCGACGCCGGTGGAGTCGCCGCGCAGCAGTGGCCGGGGCAGCAGGCCGCGTTCCAGACGGGCGTTCTCCTGGGCCTGCATCTGGCTGGCCTGGAGGGCGACGGCGGCCTGCTCGGCCTGCTTGCGCTGGATGGCGTAGCGCACGGCCCGGCCGAACAGGTCGGGGGCGACACGGCCCTTGACCAGGTAGTCCTGGGCGCCGGCGGCGACGGCGGAGAGTCCGGTCTCCTCCTCGGCGAGGCCGGTGAGGACGACGACGGCGACCTGGTCGGTGGAGAGCTGGATCTGGGAGACGGCCTCCAGGCCCTGGGCGTCCGGCAGGTGCAGGTCGAGCAGGACGCAGTCGGGGGTCTCCTGGGCGAGGACGGCGCGGGCGTCGGCCATGGAGCGCACCCAGCGCAGCCGCATCTTGAGGGAACTGTCGGCGACCAGTTCCTCCACCAGGAGGGCGTCGCCGGGGTCGTCCTCGACGAGGAGCACGGACGGCTCGCGCCAGTGCCACACTTCGCCCGGGTCACCGTGCGCGGGTGAGGTCGTACCGGCAGCCCTCGGCTGCGACGTCACCATCGTTCCGCCTTCCCCACCCTGCGCGCCCACCCCATGATCAGTTGTCGCTCGACAACTGTGGTGAGCATACTCGCGCGTCCGCCCTGGTACCGCGCGCCTCCGTCGTGAGACGCAGGTCCGGGCCGCCGCAATCTACAGCAGCGGCCCGGAGGGCGACCACACCGCGGGCGCCCGGGGGAAAGGATCGGGCCCGCGGTCCGGCGGGACGGGGTCAGCCGGTGGCGAGCAGGCCCTCGCGCAGCCGGGCCAGCAGGCGGCTCAGCAGCCGGGAGACGTGCATCTGGGAGACGCCGAGACGGGCTCCTATCTCGGCCTGGGTGCGCTCCTCGACGAACCGCAGGTGGATGATCAGCCGCTCGCGCTCGTCCAGTTCGGCGAGCAGGGGGGCGAGCGCGTGGAAGTCCTCGACCAGCTCCAGGGCGCCGTCCTCGCAGCCGATGAAGTCGGCGAGCACGCTCTCGCCGTCGTCGCCCGCGGAGATCGCGGCGTCGAGCGAGGAGGAGTTGTAGCCGTTGGAGGCGAGGCGGGCCTCGACGACCTCGTCCTCGGTGAGGCTCATCAGCTGGGACAGCTCGGCGACCGTGGGGGTGCGGCCGAGGCGCGTGCTCAGCTCCTCCGTGGCGCGGGCGAGCTGGACACGGGCCTCCTGGAGGCGGCGCGGCACGTGCACGGCCCAGGAGGTGTCGCGGAAGAAGCGCTTGATCTCGCCCACGATGTAGGGGATGGAGAAGGAGGTGAACTCGACCTCGCGGGAGACCTCGAAGCGGTCGATCGCCTTGATCAGGCCGATGGTGCCGACCTGGACGATGTCCTCCATCTCCTCCGGGCCGCGGCTGCGGAAGCGGGAGGCCGCGTACCGCACCAGTGAGATGTTCATCTCGATCAGGGTGTTGCGCGCGTACTGGTGCTCCGGGGTGCCCTCCTCCAGCTCCGCGAGCCGCCCGAGGAAATGGCGGGTGAGTTCACGCGCGTCCTTCGGAGCGATCTGGGAGGGGTTGGCGATCTCCTCGATCCGCCGTGCACCGGTACCCGTCGTCGTCGCCGTCATCACGCGTCCTCCCCTGACCCTGCAAGCGGCCGGTCGGCCGGTCGAGGGGGCGGGTACCCGGGGTTCACGCTCTCACTCCTCCCCAGCGTGTTGAATGCGGTGGACGGTCGACCGGCGCCGGACGGCGGCACGGACAGAACCGGCGGAACGGCATGGATCAGACAGAGGTGACGGATGGACTGGCGCGAGTTCGCCGAGCGGATGGCCGAGTTGGCCAGGGAGCTGCTGGCCAAGGAGTCGGTGCAGGAGACCCTGGACGCGATCGCGGTGGCGGCGGTGGAGCTGGTGCAGGGGTGCGACGCGGCCGGGATCCTCGCGGTGCGCGGGGGCCGCGCGGTGACGCTGGCCTCGCACGGGGACATGGTGCGCGAGAGCGACCGGCTCCAGGGCGAGCTGGGCGAGGGGCCCTGCTTCGACCTGGCGCGCGGTCACGCCGACGAACGCGCCTACCGGATCGAGGACATGAGCGCGCCCCGGACGGACTGGCCGCGGTTCGCGTCGGCGGCGCACGGGCTGGGGATCGGGAGCATGACCGGGGTGCTGCTGTACACGGACCGGGAGGACTTCGGGGCGCTGAACCTGTACAGCGAGCGCCCGGGTGCCTTCACCCGTGAGTTCGAGACGGCGGGGTGGCTGCTGGCGTCGCACGCGGCCGTGGCGCTCTCCAGCGCCCGCACCATCGATCAGCTGGAGCACGCGATGGAGACCCGGCACGCGATCGGGGAGGCCATCGGCATCCTCAGGGAGCGCCACCGGATGAGCGAGGACGACGCGTTCAACGTGCTGCGCCGGATCTCCCAGCACCACAACGTCAAACTCCGCGACGTCGCGCGGCGGGTCCGGGAGGAGCCGCCCCGGGAGAAGTGAGGAGGCCGCCCGCGCGGGCGGGACGGCGGCGCCGGGGGCCCGCCGGGCACAGAACGCGTCGAGCCGCGGGGCCGGACCACCCGGCACCGCGGCTCGACGTCGTCCGGTCAGGACGGCGGGCCCTGGTCACCTTCTGCGACCGCGCGCCGACCAGCCCGCGCCGACGCCCGCCAGGTGCAGTGCCAGCACGGTGAGACCGAGCAGCATCACGTTGGTCGAGCTGAAGGCGTCGTTCGTGGAGATGTCCGCGGCGTTGATCAGGAAGGAGATGAAGAACAGGACCGCGGAGATGATCGCCAGCATGGGTCTTTTCCCTTCGGTCGACGGTGTCTCCGTCGCACTGTGCACACCGGATGCCCGCTCCCCGCCCTCCCACACGGGCCCTTCCGGCCGGGCCGGTCCCGCGTGCCGGACGCGGTCTCAGGCGCCCGGCGGGGTGCGGCCGAGGAGGTCGTGGGTGATGGCCCCGGCCGCGCGGAGCATGGCGCGGGCGGCGGCCTCGTCGTAGCCGTCGTCGCCGAGCAGGGAACGCGCCGTCTGTTCGTACCGCAGCCGCAGGGGCGCCAGTTCGGGGGTGCCGCGCTGCTGGTGCCCGACGGCGCTCCAGTACCGTTCGGCTGCGGTGTGGGCGGCGACCGCGCGTTCGCCCGAGCCCTGGGCGGCGAGCGCGGAGGCGAGGACGTCCAGGCCGAGGGCGAGCCCGAAGCTGTCCCCTATCCGCAGCTTCCCCTCCAGCATGGACAGGGCGTGGGCGGCGGCGATGGCGGGCCGGTCCTCGATGAGGGCGATGAGGGCGAGCTGGTAGTCGGCGTAGGAGCGGGTCCACCACTCGTCGCGGGCGAGGGAGTCGCGGCGCAGCTCGGCGGCTTCCTCGCGGGCCTGGTCGCGCAGTCCCCTGGCGGTGAGCGCGAAGACCCGGGCGAGCCGGCACAGCACCGCCCCGGTGCAGTCCGCGCCCGCGCTCCTGGCGAGCGCGTCGTCCACGACGTGCCCTGCGGCCAGCGGACGGCCGCCGAGCAGATGGCTCAGGCCCAGCAGGTACGCCGATCTGAGGACGGCGTCCGTGTCCCCGGCGTCCTCGGCCTGGCGGCGGGCGGCCTGGGCCAGTTCGCGGCCGGTGTCGTTCTCGCCGCGCAGCACCCGCACGACGCCGAGCGCCCACAGCGCCCGGCCGCGGGCCGGTCCGGGTCCGGGGGCGAGGTCGAGCGCCTCCGTCAAGTAGCGGGAGGCGACGGGGAGATGACCGCAGCAGCTCCAGAAGAAGCCGAGGTGCCCGGCCATCAGGAGGGCCTCCTCGGGGCGGTCGAGCAGGAGGTGGTCGAGCGCGGCGCACAGGTCGGCGTGGGAGCCGCCGATCCACCGGTACCAGCGGATCTGGTCGGCGCCGTGCCAGGCCCGGTCGGCGCGGGCCACCGCCCGCGCGTGGTGGCGGGCGTGCCGGTCGGCGGCGAGGGCGGTCTCCTCCAGGGCGTCCAGCCACATCAGGCCGTACTCGCGGACGGTGTCGAGCATGCGGTAGCGGTCGCCGTCGAGGCCGAGCACGGATCTGCGGACGAGTCCGGCGAGCGCCTCGTCGACGTCGCCGGGGGCGAGCGGGCCGCCCGCGCCCACCGCGACGGCGGCGTCCCGGTCCATGGGGCCGCGGAACACCGAGAGGCGGGCCCAGAGCAGGCGTTCGGGCGGCGAGCACAGTTCGTGGCTCCAGCCGATGGTGGTGCGCAGGGCCTGGTGCCGGGGCGGTCCCGCGCGGCGCTCGGTGGTGGCGAGGTCGAGCAGCAGGGCGAGTTCGCGGTCGACGTCCTGGACGTCCCGGTCGGCGAGCTGTCCCGCGGCGAGTTCGATGGCGAGGGGGATGCCCTGGAGGCGGGCGCAGAGCCGGGCCGCGACGACGGCGTCCGCGGTCCCGGTGAGCGGGCGGCCCGCGTCGCCCGCCAGGCGGCCGAGGAGGGCGGGCGCGTCGGTGTCGACGGGCAGCGGCTCCACCACGAGGCGCCGCTCGCCCGGCAGGCCGAGGGGTTCCCTGCTGGTGACCAGGACGGTGAGCCGGGGACAGGAGCGCAGCAGGTGGGTGACGAGGGCACCGCTCGCGGCCGACAGGTGTTCGCAGGAGTCGAGGACCAGCAGGCGGTCCTTGTCGGTGGCCGCGAGCCACTCGGCGAGCGCGTCCAGGGGCAGCGCCGGGCTGTGGTCGGCGAAGCCGAGGGCGTCGGCGACGGTGGCCACCAGGAGCCGTTCGTCGCGCAGTTGCCACAGGTCGGCCCAGGCCGCCTCCCGGTGGGCCGCCCTGCTCGCCTCGTCGGCGGCGTGCAGGGCGAGACGGCTCTTGCCGACGCCTCCGGCGCCGGTCAGGGTGACCAGGCAGTGCGCGCGCAGGGCGGAGGCGAGGTCGCTCAGCTCGTCCTGACGGCCGACGAACCCCGGGGGAACGGGCGGTAGATAACTCGACACCGGGCCAGTCTTTCGCGCTCCGCCCGGATGTGTGTGCCGATTCGGCTCCTCGGCGGCGCCCGCCGGTTCACGCCGGGCGCGCGCACGCCTCGGCCAGGCGCAGGCTCCGCGCCACCGCGCCCTCGATGTCGTCGACCGGGAACAGGACGTGCCGGACGGTCCGCGCGGCGTCGACGACCAGGATCAGCCGGGTCAGGCGCAGGCGGCCCGCGCTCCGGGAGGCGGGCAACCGCAGGGCCGTGGTGAGGACGTGCCCGGCGTCGGACAGGAGAGGGTGCGGAAGTGCACCGGCGCGGACCAACGCGCGCTGCTCGTGCGGGAGTTGCGTGCTGACCCCGACTATGCGGACGCCCCTGGCGCGGGCGGCGGGCCAGGCGTCGCGGAAGAGGCGGTTCTCCGGCGCGGGGTCGGCCCCCTCCCGGTCCGGCCCGTCCGGCGCCCGGTCGGCCCGCTCCGGGTCCGGCCCGTCCGGGTCGTCGGCGGGCTCGTCCGGATCGGCGCCGGGGAAGGTGAACAGGACGGTGGCGGAGGCGTCCGACGTGACGACGGGGACGTCCTCGCCGCCGGGGCCCGGCAGGGTGAGGCCGTCGGGGACCCGGGTCCCGGTGAGGGCGTGCACACGCGCGTGGACGGCGCCGCCGTCCGCCACCGCGGCGCCGGGATCGCCGTCGCCGAGGACCCAGCGGTCGCCCCAGTCCTGCATCGCGGCCAGCAGCGGGAGCAGCGCGGTGCCCGCCTCGGTGAAGAGGTACTCGTAGCGGACCGGCCTGCGCTGGTAGAGGGAGCGGTTGAGCACCCCGTGCGCGACCAGCCGCCCCAGGCGTTCGCTCAGCACCTTGCGGGACAGGCCGATCTCCGCGGCGAGGGCGTCGAACCGTACGTGTCCGCGGGCGACTTCGCGCAGGACGAGCACGTTCCACCAGTCTCCGAGGACCATCGCGGCCTGGGCGGTCCCGCAGGTCTCGTCGGCGTTGTGCATCTTCATGCGCCCATAGTAGGTTCCTTTTCGGGACCCACTTTGTATCCCACCGGAACTTAAGGGCGCGGCCCGTCGGACCGGCGCCCTCGCACCCGAGGAGTCGCAGCGTGCCTGTCGTCATCAGCAGGGTCATCGGACGCGAGATCATCGACAGTCGGGGAAACCCCACGGTCGAGGTCGACGTCGAACTCTCCGACGGATCGCTCGGCCGGGCGGCCGTCCCGTCCGGTGCCTCCACCGGCGCCCGCGAGGCCGTCGAACTCCGGGACGGCGACCCGGCCCGCTTCCACGGCAAGGGCGTGCGGCGCGCGGTCGACGCCGTCAACGACGCGCTCCGCGACGCCGTGGTGGGGCTGCGCGCCGACGACCAGGCGGGCGTGGACGCGGCCCTGATCGCGGTGGACGGGACCCCCGACAAGGCGCGGCTGGGCGCCAACGCCCTGCTCGGCGTCTCGCTGGCCACCGCGAAGGCCGCGGCCGCCTCGCACCGGCTGCCGCTGTACCGGTACGTCGGCGGGGTCGACGCGCGGCTGCTGCCGGTGCCGATGATGAACATCGTCAACGGCGGCGCGCACGCGGACAATCCGCTGGACTTCCAGGAGTTCATGATCGCCCCGGTCGGCGCGGCCACCTTCGCCGAGGCCGTCCGGATGGGCTCGGAGGTCTTCCACACCCTGCGCGGCAGCCTGCTGGCCGCCGGGCACAGCGTGAACGTCGGCGACGAGGGCGGCTTCGCGCCCGATCTGCGCACCGCCGACGAGGCCCTGGAGTTCGTGGTGGGCGCCGTCGAGCGCAGCGGCTACAAGACCGGCACCGACATCACGATCGTCATGGACCCGGCCTCCTCGGAGTTCTTCCGCGACGGCGCGTACCACTACACCGGAGAGGGCGTCCGCCGCTCCCCCGCCGAACACGCCGACCACCTGGTCTCGTTGGTGGAGCGCTACCCGGTCGCCTCGGTCGAGGACCCGATGGCCGAGGACGACCACGCGGGCTGGCGCGACCTCACCGCGCGGCTCGGCGACCGCTGCCAGCTCACCGGCGACGACGTGTTCTGCACCAACGAGGCGCTGCTGCGGGCCGGTGTCCGCGACGGGATCGCCAACTCGATCCTGGTGAAGGTCAATCAGATCGGCACCCTCACCGAGACCCTGGCGACCGTGGCGACGGCGCACCGCGCGGGGTACACCGTCGTCATGTCGCACCGCTCGGGCGAGACCGAGGACACCACGATCGCCGACCTCGCCGTCGCCACCGGCTGCGGCCAGATCAAGACCGGTTCCCTCTCCCGCGCCGACCGCACCGCGAAGTACAACCAACTCGTGCGCATCGAGGAGGAGTTGGGCAGCGCGGCCCGGTACGCGGGCCGCGACACGCTGCGGCTGCGGCGG
>NZ_FMCI01000126.1 GCF_900091845.1 Streptomyces sp. SolWspMP-5a-2 | reverse complement strand
GGCGGGCCGGGCCGGGGTCGTGCGGGTCAGTTCAGGCCGAGGTCCGCGACGAGGCGGGCCACGGCCGCGTCCTGGCGGACCAGGAACGAGCGGAAGGTGTCCCCGACCGCGAACGCGTCGCTCCACCCGTTCCTGCGCAGGGCCGCCCGCCACGGCGGGGAGGCGTGCAGCGCGGTGAGCGCGTCGGTCCAGCGCCGCAGGTCGGCGTCGTCGATCCCGGGCGGGGCGACGATCCCGCGCCAGTTGCTGAAGACGAGGTCGATGCCGGACGCCGCCAGGGTGGGCACCCCGGGCAGCGCGTCCACCGGTCCCGCGCCGGTCACCGCGAGGACCCGCAGCTGACCGGCGTCGACCTGGTCGAGGAACTCGCCGAACCCGGTCGCCGCGAAGTCGACGTCACCGTCCAGGAGCGCGGGCAGCAGGTCGCCGCCGCCGCCCGAGTAGGCGGCGTAGTCGACCCGCCGGGGGCTGATCCCGACCGCCCGCGCCAGCTCCATGGGGAGCAGGTGGTCGGGGCCGCCGGGCGAGGAGCCGCCGCCGACCGTGAGGCGTGCCGGGTTTGCGCGCCAGGCGGCGACCAGGTCCCCGATCGTGCGGTGGGGCGAGTCGCGCGGCACCACCACCGCCCCGGTCTCGTCCGCCAGCCGCGCGATCGGGGTGGTCGAGGCCACCGTCGCCCGGGAGCGCGCCACGTGCGAGGCGCCGACCACGCCGAGGCCCATCTGGAGGAGCAGCCCGCCGTTGCCGCGCTCGTTGACGACGCGTTGCAGGCCGACCGTGCCCCGGCCCCCGGCAGGTTGAAGACCTGCACGTCCGGGGTGATCCCGGTCTCCTGGAGGACCCGGGCGACGGTCCTGGCGGTGATGTCGTACCCGCCGCCCGCCGCGTTCGGGACCATGATCCGCAGGCCGCCGCCGGTCCCGTCGTCCCGCCCTCCGGAGCCCAGCAGAGCGGAACCGGGCGGTCCGCATCCGGCGGCGAGCAGCGGCGGCAGCGCGCCGGCGGCACCGCGCAGCACGGCGCGGCGAGGGACGCGCGAGCGGTATCTCATGGCGCACCTCTCTTTCACCGCCGTCGGTGGGGACGTCATGATTGTGCGGCCCTCGGGACGAGACGCACAGTTTGTGTCAGCAGGAGAGATTGAGTTCGTTGTGGTCACCACGTTCCGTCGACACACCCTCGCGGGCGAGATGCTGGTGCTCCAGCTCGCCATCGTCGTGGTGGTGCTGCTGGCGGTGGCGGCCGTCTCCCTCGCGCAGTCCGAGGCCACCTTCGACCGGGTCGAGGGCAGGCGGGTCGCGGCGCTCGCCGAACAGCTCGCCGCCAACCCCCTGGTGCGCACCCAGCTCACGCGCCCCGCGCCGCAGGAGACGCTCGCCCCACTGACGCACTCCACCCTGGTCCAGTCCGAGGTCACCTCCGTCACCATCGCCGACGCCGATGGGCGCGTCGTCAGCTCGACCGATCCGTCGGCCGTCGGCGGACCGCTGCCGCCGGGCCCCGGGGTCTCCGGCGGGCGCGGCTGGTCGGGCGAGCTGCGGCGGGGCGGCGGCACCGAGCTGGTGGCGCAGGCGCCGGTGCTGGGCGACGGCGGCGACCTGGGACGCACCCTGGGCACCGTCATGATCGGGGAGGCGTCGCCGACCGTCTGGCAGCGGCTCGGCGGGGCCTCCTCGTACCTGCTGGTCTACCTCGGCGTCGCCAGCGGCCTCGGGCTGGCCGGCTCCTGGCTGCTGGCCCGCCGGGTGAAGAAGCAGACGCTCGGCCTGGAGCCCCGGGAGATCGCCGGGCTCGCCGAACACCGCGAGGCGATGCTGTACGGGATCGCCGAGGGCGTCGTCGCGATGGACCCGCAGCACCGGCTGACCCTCGTCAACGAGGTCGGCAGGGACCTCCTCGGCCTGCCCGCCGCGTGCGTCGGCAGGACCCTGGACGACCTCGGCATCGACGGCCGCCTGCGCGAGGTCCTCACGGGCACGCGGCGACCGGGGACGGGGGCCGTCCGGAGGCCGGGGACCGCCCGGAAGCCGGGGAACGCCCGGAAGCCGGGGAACGCCCGGAGACCGGAAACCGTCCGGAAGCCGGGGAGCGTCCGGAGGCCGGGGACCGCCCGGAAGCCGGGAACGCCCGGAG
>NZ_FMCI01000144.1 GCF_900091845.1 Streptomyces sp. SolWspMP-5a-2 | reverse complement strand
GCGGGGGAGGGGCGCACGGCGCGGGCGGCGACGACGCCCAGGGCGACGGCGCCACCGGCGCACACCGCGGTGTGCAGGGCGCCCCACCCGCGGTGGTCCCGCCACAGCACCCGCTCCACGGCACCGGCGGCCCGGCCGAACGCGGCGACCGGATGCCCGCGGCGTGGATCGCCGAGCAGTCGGTCACCGAGGAGGCCGGCGGCGGCGCCGTACGCGAAGACGCGATCGGCACGCATCGGGTCAGTCGGCCGCGGGGGCGGGCAGGGCCGGGTCGCTCGGCTTCGGTCGGATGCCGCGCATGGCGATATGTCCTCACTCAGGGTGTCCGCGCCCTGGTTCGACGAGACCGGCGGTGAGAGTTCCTGGCTCCCGGGGGGTTCTACCCCGGTGACAGTGGCGGGACCGCGCCGGATTCGCACCGGCTTCCTCTCGTGCCGCCGTACTTGGCCTCGGCAGTCCACCACGCTGCACAACGGCAGTCAACTTGCTGTTGACCTGCGGTGAAGGAGTGTGCCGAGGCCCACACGCACAGGGGTGCGGGACGGTGTTCCGTCCCGCACCCCGGGGTGCCGGCGGGCCTGTGGCCCGGCGCGGTTCAGGCGACGATCAGGGAGATCCCGTACGCCACCGCCGCCGCGCAGGCGGCGAAGCAGACGTAGGCGCCGGTGACGGCGAGCGTCGCCGACCCGCCCTGCGCGGTGGCGCGTTCGCGCCGGGAGAGGCCCGCGATGCCGAGGGTGAACAGGGCCACCAGGCCCACGGTGACCACGAGGCTGACGCCGAAGACGGAGCCAAGGGACGCCCAGTCGATCTTCATGTCGGGGTTCCTTCGTTACCGGGAGGACGGGCTCAGACGGCGGCGGGACCGGCGGCCGGTTCCGTGCTCTGGGCGGTGGCGGGCGGGGCGGGGATGGTCGCGGTCAGCCCCTCGGCGACGGTTCCTGCCGGGGGCGGGGTGACGGCGGCGATCGCCTGCGTCACCACACCGGCGGGCTCGGGCTCGTCGGCCGCGTTGACGTTGTGGTGGTCGATGACCTCGCGCCGGGACAGCTTCCAGATGGCCGCGCTGGAGGCGATCAGGAAGACGGCGACGGCCGCGGTGCCCCAGTCGCCCAGGCCGGTCACGGTCTCGGCGAGCGCGCCCACCAGGGCGGCGGCCGGCAGGGTCAGGCCCCAGGCGACGAACATCCGGGTGGCGGTGGACCAGCGGACCACCCCGCCCTTGCGGCCCAGGCCCGCACCCATCACCGAGCCGGAGACGGCGTGCGTGGTGGAGAGGGAGAAGCCGAGGTGCGAGGAGGCCAGGATGACGGTGGCCGCGCTGGTCTGGGCGGCGAAGCCCTGCTGCGGCTGGAGGTCGGTCAGGCCCTTGCCCATGGTGCGGATGATGCGCCAGCCGCCGAGGTAGGTGCCGAGCGCGATGGCCAGACCGGCGGAGAGGATGACCCAGGTGGGCGGGTCCGAGTCGGGGGCGACCGCGCCGCCCGCGACCAGGGCCAGGGTGATGATGCCCATCGTCTTCTGGGCGTCGTTGGTGCCGTGGGCGAGCGAGACCAGTCCGGCGGAGGCGATCTGCCCGGTCCGGTAGCCCTTCGCGGCCGCCTTGCCGTCGGCCTTCCGGCCCAGGGTGTAGGAGAGCCGGGTCGCCAGGAGCGCGGCGACGCCCGCCACGATCGGGGCGGCCACGGCCGGGATGAGCACCTTGGTGACCAGCACGTCGCCGTGGACCGCGCCGGACCCGGCCGAGGCGATGGTGGCGCCGATCAGACCGCCCATCAGGGCGTGCGAGGAGGAGGAGGGGAGCCCGACGAGCCAGGTCAGCAGGTTCCAGAGGATCGCGCCGACCAGGGCGGCGAAGATGACCTCGGGACGGATGCCGCTCTCGTCGACGAGACCTTTGGAGATCGTGTTGGCGACCTCCACGGAGAGGAAGGCGCCGACAAGGTTCAGCACGGCGGACATGGCCACCGCGACCTTGGGCTTGAGCGCACCGGTCGAGATGGTGGTGGCCATCGCGTTGGCGGTGTCGTGAAAACCGTTCGTGAAATCAAACGCGAGTGCGGTCACTACCACAATCGCCAAGATCAGCGAGAAGTTTTCCATTTACCCAGGCAATCGTTCGAAGTCATTGGCGCGTTGAACGTAGGCAACCTGGATGAACGGAAGGTGAACTGAGACGGGCGACAGGGTGACCGTGCGGGAGGGTTGCCGCTCCGTCCGGCCCCGCCGCCCCGAGCCGCCCCTCGGCTATCCGCCCCGGGTGAACTTCCGCAGCTGCGCGAGGCTCCCGTTGAAGAGGTTCTGGTCGCCCGGCAGCCGCCCCTTGTTGCCGTACTGCCAGAACGTCCAGTACGACCAGCCGCCCGGCAGCGACCCCGCGTTCGAGGCCCCCGGGCGGGCGATCCACAGCGGGTTGGCGGAGAGCGCGCGGCTGTTGCCGGTGCAGGCGCTCCACCAGTGCGCGGTGGTGTAGATCACCGGCGGGCGGCCGGTGCGCCGCGCGACCTCGTCGCTGAACGCGCGGATCCAGCCGACCATGCGCGCCTTGCCGAGCCCGTAGCACCGGTGCTTGCGGTCGTACGGGTTGTATTCGATGTCCAGCGCGGGCGGCAGCGTCCGCCCGTCGGCCTTCCAGTCGCCGCCGTTGCGCACGAAGAACGCGGCCTGGGCGGCGCCCGAGGACCGGTTCGGCAGCGCGAAGTGGTAGGCGCCGCGCAGGATGCCGTGGTCCCGGGCGCCGCGGTACTGGCCGTCGAAGTACGGATTGCGGTACGAGGTGGACTCGGTCGCCTTCACGTAGACGAACGCGGCCCCCCTGGATCTGGCCTTCCCCCAGTCGACCCGCTTCTGGTGCGACGAGACGTCGTGCCCCTTCGGCAGCCCGGCCGCCTCGGCGGCCGCGGACGGCTGCCCGGCGACGGCGGTCACGGCGACGGCGGTCACCGCCGCCACGGACATCGCGAGCGGACGGAGACGACGGAACGACGTGCGGACACAAGCCATTTATCCCCCGAAATAGTGACGTGGACGACAAATCACCGGTGGAGGCTACTCGAAGATCACCGGATGATCGGTATTCCGCGCGCACCCGGAAGAGTGAGGCGCCGAACTCCCGCACGGCGGCCCCACGCGCCACCCCCTCCCCAGGGCGGCACCCGCCTGGCAGGATCGCCCCATGGCCGAGCCGCGACGGGACACACCCAGGGAACGCACCGCACCGGAGGCATGGGGCAGAGCCGTACGGGACGCCGAGGCGCTGGCCTGGGAGGAGCTCGTCGCCACCGCCCGCCGCACGGTCGCCGACGGGCTGGTCGTCGGCACCTCGGGCAACGTCTCCGCCCGCGTCGGCGACACCGTCCTGGTCACCCCGTCCGGCGTCCCCTACGACCGGCTCACCCCCGCCGACGTCACCGGCGTCGACCTGGCGGGCCGCCAGGTCCTCGGCAGCCTCGTGCCGACCAGCGAACTGCCCATGCACCTCGCCGTCTACCGCACCACCGACGCCCTCGCCGTCGTGCACACCCACGCCGTGCACGCCACCGCCGTCTCCACGCTCGTCACCGAACTCCCCGCCGTCCATTACATGACGGCGGCCCTCGGCGGCGCCGTCCGCGTCGCCCCCTACGCGGCCTACGGCACCGACGCCCTCGCCGCGCACATGCTGCGCGCCCTGGAGGACCGCAGCGCCTGCCTCCTGCGCAACCACGGCACCGTCGCCCACGGCGCCACCCTCGACCAGGCCTACGACCGCACCGCGCAGCTCGAGTGGATGTGCCGCCTGTGGCTGACGGCCGTCTCGGTGCCCGGCCTCACCCCCAGCCTGCTCACCCCCGACCAGCTCACCGAGGTCGCCGAACGCCTGCGCGGGTACGGCCAGCGCGGCTGAACCCGCCCCCGGCGGGCGCCCGCCCCGCCCGGCCGCCGTCACCCGCCCGCTCCGCCCACTGGCCGGGTCCCCGATCCGCCGGGAGACTGGACGGGTGCGCACTGTCAAAGCGGCGGCCGCGGCCGTCACCGCAGCCCTCGCCGCGGGCGCCGCGAGCGTGGCGGCCGGCCGGTTCGCCAGCGACGCCGCCCTCAAGGCGCCCTCCGGCGGCCGCCCGCCCACCGAACCGCGCCTCACCGTGCACGCCGTCGGCGACGACTGGATCGCGCTGACCCGCGCCCTCGCCTCGCTGCGCCCCGGCACCTACGGCCTCGCCGACGACGACAGCCACGCGGTCGTCGGCCCGGTCATCGACGCGGCGGCCCACTCCGCCGACACCGTCGTGCGCCGCCTGGAACGCGTCACCCGCGGCGCCCCCGCCACCGGCGACCGGATGTGGCTGGTCCCCGACCTCCGCACCGGCGACCCCACCACCGCCCTCGGCCTGCCCCACACCTCCGTCGCCGTGCCCGGCGAACTCGGACCCCTGCCCGCCTGGTCGGTGCCCGCCGCGCGCGACACCTGGGTGATCGCCGTGCACGGCCTCGCCGCGGGCCGCGAACACACCCTCAACCTCATGGAGTTCCTGCACGGCCTGCGCTTCCCGGTGCTCGTCCCCGCCTACCGCGGCGACCCCGGCGCGCCCCGCTCGCCCGACGGACTGCACCACCTCGGCGAGACCGAGTGGCACGACCTGGACGCCGCGATCCGGCACGCCGTCCAGCACGGCGCCCGCCGCGTCATCCTCTACGGCTGGTCCACCGGCGCCACCATGGCGCTGCTCGCCGCCACCCACTCGGCGCTCGGCGAGCGGATCTCCGGCCTCGTCCTGGACTCCCCGGTCCTCGACTGGACGGCCACCCTGCGCGCCCTCGCCACCGCCCGGCACACCCCAGGCGCCCTGCTCCCGCTCGCGGTCCGCGCCGCCCAGGGCCGCACCGGCATCCGCGGCGACGCCACCGCGCAGGCCGCCGAACCCGGCGGACTCGCCGTCCCGACCCTGATCGTGCACGGCCCCGACGACACCCTGGCCCCCTGGGCGCCCTCCCGCCGCCTGGCCGCCGACCGCCCCGATCTGGTCACCCTGCACCCCGTGCCGGGCGCCCCGCACGCGGCGATGTGGAACGTCGACCCGGACGGCTACGAAGAGGTCCTGCGCCGCTTCCTGACCCCGCTGATGTGACCCCGGCGGAGCGCGCGGCGCGGTCCGCCGCGCACCGCGCGCCGGCATTCCGTTTAACGCCGTACCAGTGGCCGGTTCTCGGCCCTCGACCGCCCCGCGGACCCGGTGCGTTGGCCATCCCCGTCGCCCGCCGTGACATTCCGTTTGGGTTTTCGGACCGTCAACCGGAAGACTGCACCCGTGACGTCCCGTATCCCGCGCGACTCCAGGCTTCGACTCGTCCGCCCACGACCCCTGGCCGCCGCCCCCAGAGCAGTGAACCAGCGGCGCACCCGCCGCCCCGCGCCGCGTCCCCCGGAGGGCACACCGGCCCCCGGGGAGCTCGCCCGAATGGCTCGTTCCCAGCTTGCGGGCGCCGCCCGCGTGGCCCGCTGGGCCGACATCGCCCTCGGTCCGGGCGGCGACGGCGCCACCGCCGGTGACCAGGCCACCCTCGCCGAGGCCACCGCCGAACGCGCCGCCGAGGAACTGGGCCTGACCACGGCTCAGGTCCGCGCCCACTGGGACACCGCCCGGCTGGCCGGACTCATCGAGGTCCACGGCGACACCGCACGCCCCGGCTGGCGGCTGCGCGCCTGGAACCGCGACGACAGCGCCGTCCTGCGCGGCTGGGTCGCCCTCTTCGACGCCTGGTCGATCGCCCACCCGGAGGCCGCCGCGCACGAGCCCGCCGGTGTCGCCGAGGTCGTCTCGGCCATGCCGCAGGTGCTCTCCTTCCTCCAGCTCTCCGCCGGTCCCGTGCCCGTCGCCCAGCTCCTCGACCTGCTGGAGCAGCGCGTCACCGAACTGCGCACCGAGCGCTGCGAGATCCCCTACGGCCCGCAGCCCGAACCCGTCCCGGTACCGCTGCCGCCCGAGCGCGACGACACCCAGCTCGCCCCCCTCCTCGACTGGGCGCTGCACGCCCTCGCCGCCGTCGGCGCCCTCACCTGCGGCGACGGCCAGGCCACCCTCACCCCGCTGGGCAGCTGGGCGGTCTGGGTCAAGCTGGAGCAGATCTGCGTCGCCGCGCAGAGCCCCGCGGGCAACATCGAGCAGGGCGCCGAGGACATGCTGCGCGGCTGCGCCCAGCTCCGCCCGAACGCGGCCCGCGCCGAGTACCGCGCCTGGCTCGCCGCCCGCACCGTCGGCGGCGCCGTCACCGAGCTGCTCGCCGCCGCCCGGGGCGAGGACGCCCTGCTGCGCGGCCTGGCCTTCGAGGCGCTGCGCGTGGTCGGCGCCCCCGCCGAGCCCGACGTCCGCTCCGTCGCCGACGAGCCCGCCCTGCGCCCCTACGCTCTGCTCTGGCTCGCCGAGCACGACGGCATCGACCCCGAGGACGCCCACGAGGTGCTCACCCGGGAGGAGGCCACCTGGCTCTGGGTCGACACCGCGGCGGCCGTCGCCGACCACGGCGAGGCCCCGATGCTGGTACGGCACCTGGAGTCCGCCCTCCAGCCGACCGTGCCCGCCCTGCTGGACGAGGTCCGCGCCGTCGGCCACCCCAGGACCGTGCAGGTCCTGGTCGCCCTGGCCGCCGCCCACCCGGACCCGGCCCTGGCCAAGGCCGTCCGCCGGGCGGCCTTCCAGGTCCACACCGGCGGCAGCTAGCGGACGGCCCGGGAACGGGCGACGTGGGCACGGGCGGCGGGGGAGCGGTCTGCCGGGGAACGGTCGGCCAGGGCACCGGGGGCCCGGGAACGCTCAGCCCGGGAGCGGTCGGTCAGAGAACCGGCGGCCTGGGCGTGGTCGGCCCGGGAACGGCTGGTCCGGCCGGAGCGGGCGCGCGGTGGCGATGCCGGGAGCGTGCCCCGGCACCTCACCCCGGCAGCCGGGGTGCGTACGTGCCGAAGCTCCACACGTTGCCCTCGGTGTCCCGGGCCATGTAGTCCCGCGAGCCGTAGTCCTGATCCGTCGGCGGCATCAGGATCTCCACGCCGTGCGCCGCGGCCCGCCTGTGGTGCGCGTCGACGTCGTCCACCACCACGTACACCCCCGTCGGCCCGGCGTCCCGCATCGCCGAGGCGAACAGGCCCGCCCGGCCCTTGGAGCCGATCATCACCGCGCCGTTGCCCTGGGCCAGTTCGGCGTGCATCACCGAGCCGTCCTCACCCTCGTAGACCGCCAGCTCCTTGAAGCCGAGGGCCTCCGTGAGCTGGCTGATCGCGGCCTTCGCGTCCGTGTAGAGCAGCGTCGGATACATGCTCGGCGCCGCGCCCGTGCCGTCTGCCATGCCGATCACCCCTTCGTGACCAGAACCGGTCGGATTCACCACGAACCAGTCTCGCAGCCACCACTGACAACGGCCCCCGGACCGGCCCCCGGACCAGCTCCCGGACCGGCTCCCGGTGTCGGTCCGGGACCGGTCGGCTCAGGACGTGCCGAAGGTGTCGCACCGGCCGGGCGCCCCGGTCCTGTACCCCTGGTCGAACCACTGCCGGCGCTGTGCCGCCGACCCGTGGGTCCACGACTCCGGGGCCACCCGCCCCTGGAAGCGCTCCTGGATGCGGTCGTCCCCGACGGCCGCCGCCGCGTCCAGGCCGTCCCGGATGTCCGCCGCCGTCAGGCTGGTGATCAGCGGCCGCCCGGTCGTCCGGTCCTTCGTGGTCGTCGCGTGGTGCGCCCACACCCCGGCGTAGCAGTCCGCCTGCAGCTCCACCCGGACCGCGTTGCTGTTCGCGCCGGTCCGCCCGTCCTGGGCCCGGCGCAGCGTCCCCAGCAGGTCCTGCACGTGGTGCCCGTACTCGTGCGCCACCACGTACGCCTGCGCGAACGCCCCGCCGTTCGCGCCGAACTTCGTCCGCAGCTCGTCGAAGAACCCGAGGTCGAGATAGACCTTCCGGTCACCGGGGCAGTAGAAAGGACCGACCGCGCTGGACGCCTGGCCGCACGCGGTGGAGACCCGGCCGCCGAAGAAGACCGTGGGCGCGGACGTGTACGTGCCGCCCCGGCGGGCGAACTCCTGCCGCCAGTAGTCCTGCACGCTGTTGACCACCCCGACCAGCCGGCAGTCCTCCCTGGTGTTGGCGTCCCGCCCGGTACGGCAGCTCTGCTGCACCTGCGCCAGCGACGACGCCGTCGCCGCCGGACGGCCCGACCCGTCGGAGAGCCCCAGCTCCTGCGGCCCGACCCCGAAGAACAGGCCGAGCAGCAGCGCGACCAGACCGACGACACCGCCGCCCACGGTCGCCCGGCCGCCGGGGATCCGGCTGCCGCGCACGTCCTGCACGTCCGAGGTGTCCAGCGGGGCGTCGTCGTCGAACTGCAAGGGGGCACCATCCTCTGGGCGGCGGTCGTCCGGGTGCCGTCATCCTTGCCCCGCGCCCCGCCCCGCACGGACCGCCGAACGGGGGACAGCCCCCGCGCCGCCCGCCGTGTCCCGCCCGCCCACCGGCCCCGGCCACGCGCGCGTGGCTACGCTCTGCGCCGGATCCGGCAGGCGCCGGACGGCGGTTTCCGAAGGGGGGCGCGGTGGTCGTACTGCAGGCTGGGGTCGCACG
>NZ_FMCI01000065.1 GCF_900091845.1 Streptomyces sp. SolWspMP-5a-2 | reverse complement strand
TGTCGCTGCGGCGCCGCGCGGTGCGCTGGGAGCGGCAGCGGCCGACGTGGCGGGCGGCCCGCCCGGCGGTGATCGCGGCGGCGCTGGAGCGGGCGGTGGCCAGGCCGTCGGGGAACTGGTTCGTGGTGGGCGCCAGCCGGGACGTGCGCGACGACCGGCCGCTGGCCGCGACGGTCGGCGGCGAGGAGGTGGTGGTCTGGCGCGGTCCCGACGGGCGGCTCGTGGCGGGTCCCGGGGTCTGCCCGCATCTGGGCGCGGCGCTCGCCGAGAGCCCGGTGCGCTGCGGGGTGCTCGTCTGCCACTGGCACGGACTGGCGCTGCGGGGCACGGCGTTCGCCGGGTGGCGGCCGCTGCCCGTGCACGACGACGGGGTCCTGGTCCGGGTCAGGCTCGACCGGGTGGGCGGTGAGGCGCCGACGGCGGTCCCGGTGCTCACGCCGCGCCCCGATCCGGCCCGGTCGATCGCGGCCGTCCACACGGTGACGGGGGTGTGCGAGCCGCAGGACGTGGTGGCCAACCGGCTGGATCCGTGGCACGGGGCCTGGTTCCACCCGTACGCGTTCGTCGATCTGGCCGTCGTCGGGACGCCGGAGCCCGGGACGGGTGACGGGTTCACCGTGGACGTCTCGTTCCGGGTGGCGGGGCGGCTGGTGGTGCCGGTGCGGGCGGTGTTCACCGCGCCGGGTCCGCGCACCGTCGTCATGCGGATCACGGAGGGCGAGGGGCGCGGTTCGGTGGTGGAGACGCATGCCACGCCGGTGGGGTGCGACGAGCGGGGCCGTCCGCGGACGGCGGTGGTGGAGGCGGTGGTGGCCTCGTCGGGGCGGCCGGGCTTCGGCGCGGCCCGCGCGGTGTCCCCGGTGGTGCGCAGGCTCCTCGGCGTGGCGTCCGGGCGGCTGTGGCGCGACGATCTGGCCTACGCGGAGCGGCGCTGGCTCCTGCGTTCCTCGGGGCGCGCCCCTGACGGGGAACCATCCGGGCCGGTGGGGCGGTCGGCGCCGGAGGAGAATCGGGGGCCGCGGGAGGAGCGGGGCGGCCCGGTGGCGCCGTGAGGGGCGCCGGTCCGGGCCCGGCGGGGGCGTCGGGCCCCGCGCCGGGTCCGGTGCGGCGGCTCACGCGTGCGAACGCCGGTTGCCGGTGAGGACGCGGTAGAGGATCAGCAGGATCAGCGAGCCGACGATGGCGGCGACCCAGGTCGACAGGTTGAAGAACCCGTCGATCGAGTCGACACCGAAGATGACCTTGCCCAGCCAGCCGCCGAGCAGGCCGCCCGCGATGCCGATGAGCATCGTCACGATGATGCCGCCCGGGTCCTTGCCCGGCAGGAGGAGCTTGGCGATGGCTCCGGCGAGCAGGCCGATGACGATCCAGGCGATGATGCCCATGAGGTTGACTCCCTTAGTCATGTACAGGTCGTGTCAGCTCCTCGTGTGCACCGTCAGAGCGCGCGCAAACCTCCCGGCGCCGCCCGCGCGCGGACATCGCGCCCTGTGCGCCGTCGCGCACGGTCCGTCACGCCCCGGCCCGCACCAGACCCGTACCCGCCGACCTGACGCCCTCGGCGGCCGCCTCGCTGAGGTCGGTGTCCGTGACGATCGTGTCGAAGGCGGCGAGCGGGGCCACCCGGTACCGGCCGAAGGTGCCGTACTTGGAGGATCCCGCGACGAGCACGGAGCGCGCCGCCGACGCCATCGCGGCCTGCTTGACCTCGACCTTCGACTCGGAGGGCGTGGTGACCCCGCGCAGCAGGTCCCAGGAGCTGGTGCTGATGAAGGCGAGGTCGAGGGCCAGGTCGCGCAGGGTGTTCGCGGCGAGGCGGCCGACGCTGGAACGGTTGGAGACGTCGACCAGGCCGCCGGTGTGGACGAGGTCGAAGTGGGGGGCCGCCATCAGCCTGCCCATGGTGGTGAAGTCGTTGGTGACGACGGTGAGGCGGCTGAGCCCGGCCAGCACGGGGGCCATGGCCAGCAGGGTGGTGCCCGCGTCGAGGTAGACGGTCATGCCGTCCCGCACCAGGTGCGCGGCCTCGCGCGCCATGGCGGCCTTCTGCGGCTGCTCCACCTCGGACTTGTCGTCGAAGCCGGGTTCGCTGGTGATGGTGCTGGCGATGCGGACACCGCCGGGTACCGAGAAGACCTGGCCCGCGCGTTCCAGTTCGGCGATGTCGCGGCGCACCGTCATGTGGGAGACGCCGAGCAGCCGGGTGATCTGCTGCACGCTCAGCACGCCCTCCCGCCGCAGCGCCTTCAGCAGGTGCTCGCGGCGCTGGTCGGGGATCAGCGGCGGCTTGCGGTCCTCGGCCATGGTGGGGGCGTCTCCTCTCGACGGTGATGACGTTAACCGATGATCACGCCGGTGACGGTCCGCGGGCCGTCACCGGCGGACCGCGTCAGCCGTGCACGACGGTGCTCAGCAGCAGCACCCCGCCCAGGCTCAGCAGGGACTGCAGGGAGAGCATCAGCGTCCAGGTGCGGAAGGTCTGCGCGACCGACAGCTGGAAGTACTCCTTGAACAGCCAGAAGCCGGAGTCGTTGACGTGCGAGAGCATCACCGCGCCGGACGCGGTGGCCAGCACCATCAGCTCGGGCGAGGTGCCCGGGTAGGCGGTGAGCAGCGGCGCGACGATGCCGGTGGCGGCGGCGGTCGCGACCGTCGCCGAGCCGAGGCAGATCCGCAGCAGCGCGGCGACCAGCCAGCCCAGCAGCAGCGGGGGTATGGCCCAGTCCACGGCGTAGTCCGAGATCAGGGTGTCGATGCCGGTCTCGGTCAGCATGGCCTTGAGGCCGCCGCCCGCGCCCAGGATGAGGATGATGCCGCCGACCGGGCCGAGGCCCTTGGCGGCCATCTTCTGCAGCTGGCCGAGGCCGAACCCGGAGCGGACGCCGAGCGCGAAGAACGCGAAGACGACGGCGGCGAGCAGCGACAGCACGGAGGAGTCGCAGGCGTCGAAGAAGGCGTGGGGCAGGGTGCCCTCGGTGGTGTTCGCGGTGCCGACGGTGCCGATCAGCATCAGGCCGGGCGGCAGCAGGACGGTGATCAGGGCGAGGGCGAACGAGGCGGGCCTGCGGCGGTGTTCGGGCTCGTCGGTCGCCGTCTGCACCGGGCCCTTGTCCAGGTCGGGCGCGGGTCCGAACCAGCGGCTGATCGCGCGGGTCAGGACGGGTCCGGTGAGGACGGCCAGCGGGATGCCGATGATGAGGCCGTAGAGGATGGTCAGGCCGGTGCTCGCGTCGTACGCCGTCACCGCGAGGGTGGGCGAGGGGTGCGGGGGCAGCAGGCCGTGCGAGACGTACAGGCCCGCGGCCATCGGCAGGCCGACGTAGAGCAGGTGGGTGCCGGTGCGCTTGGCGACGGTGTACACCAGCGGCACCAGCATCACGAAGCTGACGTCGAACAGGTGCGGCATGCCGATCAGCAGGGCCGCGGCGGTGATGGCGGCCGGGATCCAGCGCACCGGCCGGGCGCCGATGAAGACGGTGGCGATCCGGTCGGCGCCGCCCGATCCGAGCAGGATGCCGCCGAGCAGGGTGCCGAGGCCGATGGTCGGGCCGACCCCGGCGAGGGCGTCGCCGAATCCGCCCTGGAACGCCTTGACGGCCGGGGCGGGCGCGATGCCGGAGGCGACGCCGAGCCCGAGGGCGGCGAGGGTGAGGGCCAGGAACGGGTGGAGTCTGGCCTTGGTGATCAGCAGGACGAGGACGACGACGGCGCCGACCCCGAGGAGCAGGTGCTGGAGGTCGGTGCTCACGCGTGGACGCTCCCTTCCGGTGCGGGGCGGGTGGCGCGTCCCGAGGTCCAGGCGCGCAGCAGGTCGGGGTCGGGGTCGGCGAGGTCGCCCAGGCGCAGGGTCTCACCCGCGGCCACGGGCCTGGCGAGGGTGGTGTGCGCGGCCAGGTAGAGCGGGGCGATGTCGTCGAGGGCGTCCTCGGCGCGCAGCAGCACGGCCTGGACGCCGGTGACGTCGTGGTGGTGGCCGCCCATGTCGAGGACGGTCCCGGCGGGCAGGTCGGCGCGGGCGCGGCCGGCGAGCACGGCGTGGGCGCGCGGGTCGGTGCCGCCGGAGGGCCGCCCGTGCAGGACGGCGGAGAGCAGCGACACCGGGGCCTCGACGCCCATGAGGTGGTAGGGCAGGTAGACGGCGGCGTACCGGCCGTCGCGGGAGACCGCGTGCCCCTTGTCCCGCAGCAGCTCCCAGGTGACCGGGTCGCCGGTGCGCACGACGACGAAGACACCGCCGGCGAAGGACGCCTCGCCGGGCAGCCGCAGGGCGCTGAAGACGTCGACGACGCCGGTCCTGGAGAGGATGCCGCCCTCGTCCGCGGGCCGGTAGACGTCGGCGAGTTCGGCGATCCGGGCGACGGGGTAGTGCAGCAGCTCGGTGTCGGGGCGGTAGCCGGTGTGGGTGGCGACGACGGCCATCTCGCAGTAGTCGGCGGTCGCGCCGGTGGGCAGGGCGGAGACGGCGCGGGCGCGGGCGGCGAGGGTGGCGGGGACGTCGTCGCCGAGGTCGAGCAGGTCGGCGAGGCCGGGCGCGTCGACCGTGGTGTCGAGCTGGGTGACCCGCGAGGCGGCCGGGTCGAGGACGAGGTCGTACTCGCTGGACTTGCCGACGGCGACGACGTCGAGGCCGAGGAGTTCGGCCCAGGTGACGAGGCCGATGAGGTTGGCGGGCTGGTCCCCGTCGGCGGTGGTGACGACGAGGCCCTTCTCCTGGGCGAGGGTCGCGAGGTGGAGTCCGGCGACGGACTCGACCTCCTTGCTGACCAGCGCCACGTGGCGGCCCGCGTGCAGGGCCTGCTCGGCCATGGCGAGTCCGGCGGCGGGGCTGCCCGTGGCCTCCACCAGGATGTCCCAGTCGGCGGCCGTGAGCAGGGACGCCTCCGCGACCAGCGCGATCCGCCCGGCGGCGACGGCGTCGGCGACCGACGGCGCGTCCTGACACTCGCTCAACTCCGCATCGGTGTGGCCGAGTTCGAGGAGCAGGGTGCGCAGCCGGGGCAGGTCGCGGTCGCACAGGACGGCCGGGGCGAGGCCCGGCATGAGGCGGCTCTGGGCGAGGAGGGTCCGCGCGAAGCCGCCCCCGGCGCCGGACAGTGCGTAGCGCACGGTCCGGCCGCGGCCGTCGGCGAACAGGTGGTGCAGGTTCATGGGCTCTCCTCGATGAGCGCGCACGGGCTGAGGGGAGCTTCCGGCGCGGTCGGCGGACGCCGGGCCCGTGCTGGGCGCGTGCCGGAAGCAACAGGTATCAACGTGTATCACCAGATCCCATATGGGTAAAGTCTGTTAACATAATTTCACAGATCATCACGGCGGTCCGTTCGGGAGCCGCCGTGGTCCGGACCGCACGCGGGAGAACTGATGCCGACGCTCGGGGCCATCGCCGACGACTTCACGGGAGCCACCGACCTCGCGACGATGCTCGTGGCGCGGGGCTTCAGAACCGTGGTCGCGGTCGGGCCCGACGCCCTCGGCCGGGCCGACCCGGCGCTCGCGGACGCCGACGCGGTCGTGGTCGCGCTCAAGAGCAGGACCGCCCCCGCCGGGGAGGCCGTCGCGCTCTCCGTCCGGTCCCTTGAGGCCCTGCGCGCCCTCGGCTGCCGGCGCTTCTACTTCAAGTACTGCTCCACCTTCGACTCGACGCCCCGGGGCAACATCGGCCCCGTCACGGACGCCCTGCTCGACGCGCTCGGCGCGCGGCGCACGGTCGTCGTCCCGTCGTTCCCCGCAACCGGCCGCACGGTCTACCGGGGCCGCCTCTTCGTCCACGACGACCTGCTCGACGAGAGCCCGATGCGGCGGCACCCGCTCACCCCGATGCGGGACGCGCGCGTGGAACGTCTGCTGGCGCCGCAGACCGGCCGCCCGGTGGCCCGGATCGGCCTGGAGACGGTCCGCGACGGCGCCGACGCGGTCCGCGCGGCCCTCGACGAGCCGGAGCGGGCCGACGCCCTCACCGTCGTCGACGCGGTCGACGACCGCGACCTGGCCGTCATCGCCGCCGCGACGGAGGACTTCCCGCTGGTCACCGGCGCCGCCGGGCTCGCCGTCGGACTGCGCGGGCCGCACCCGGGCGCCGCCCGCACGGCGCCCGC
>NZ_FMCI01000197.1 GCF_900091845.1 Streptomyces sp. SolWspMP-5a-2 | reverse complement strand
GAGCGCCGTCCCCGCGTCCCAGGGCGCCCCGGCAGGGGAGCCGCGCTCCGCGCCAGCCGCAGCAGCGCCTCCAGGTCGCACCCGGCGGCGACCGCGGCCCCCATCGCCGCCACCGCGTCCCGCGCGTCCCGGCCCCGCTCGGCGACCGGCACCAGCCCCAGGTGCCGCGACGGCGTCTCGACCTGCGCCGCCCGCCGCAGCACCCCGAGCACCGGCACCCCGACGGAGTCCAGCGCCTCGCGCAGCAACGCCTCGTGCCGGTCGGACGCCACTTTGTTGAGGATCACGCCCCCGATCCGCACCTCGGGGTCCCAGGTGGTGAACCCGTGCACCAGCGCGGCCACCGACCGCGACTGCGACGAGGCGTCCACCACCAGCACCACCGGCGCCCGCAGCACCTTCGCCACCTGCGCCGTGGACGCCAGCTCGCCTTCCCCCGCGGCCCCGTCGAACAGCCCCATCACGCCCTCGACGACCGCGACGTCGCACCCGCGCGCTCCGTGCGCGAACAGCGGCCCGAGCAGCTCGGGCCCGCACAGGTACGCGTCGAGGTTGCGGCCGGTCCGCCCGGTGGCGAGCGCGTGGTACCCGGGGTCGATGTAGTCGGGCCCGACCTTGTGCGGGGAGACGGCGAGGCCGCGCGCGGCGAACGCGGCCATCAGGCCGGTGGCGACGGTGGTCTTGCCGCTGCCCGACGAGGGAGCGGCGACGACCAGCCGGGGAACGGAACCACTCACCACTCGATGCCCCGCTGGCCCTTCTGCCCCGCGTCCATCGGATGCTTGACCTTCGACATGTCGGTGACGAGGTCCGCGAACTCCACCAGCTCCGCGGGGGCGTTGCGCCCGGTGATCACCACGTGCTGCTGCCCAGGACGTTCCCGCAGCACCCGCACCACCTCGGCGGTGTCGATCCAGCCCCAGTGCATCGGGTACGCGAACTCGTCGAGCACGTAGAGCCGGTAGGTCTCGGCGGCCAGGTCGCGCTTGACCTGCTCCCAGCCCTCCCGCGCCTTCTCCTCGTTGCTGACGTTGTCGCCCTGCAGCTCCCGCTGCACCCAGGACCAGCCCTCGCCCATCTTGTGCCAGGCGACGGACCCGCCCTCGCCGGAGTCCCCGAGCACGCGCAGCGCCCGCTCCTCCCCGACCTTCCACTTGGCGGACTTGACGAACTGGAACACCCCGATCGGCCAGCCCTGGTTCCAGGCCCGCAGCGCGAGCCCGAAGGCGGCCGTCGACTTGCCCTTGCCGATCCCGGTGTGCACCACGACCAGCGGCCGGTTGCGCCGCTGACGGGTCGTCAGACCGTCGTCGGGCACGACACTCGGCTGTCCCTGCGGCACTAGGCTGCCCTCCTCGTTCCCTGAACGTCCCTGACCAGACCGGCGATCGAGTCCGCGCGCAGCTCGTCCAGCGTCACCGCGACCCCGTCGAGACCGTCCGCGAGCCGCCCCGCGAGCCCGAGCCGCACCGGCCCCGACTCGCAGTCCACGACGACGCAGGCGGTGCCGTCGGCCGCGAAGAGCCGGGCCGCGCGCTCCGCGAGGGCGACCGGCTCGGGCCCCCCGGTGGCCCGCCCGTCGGTCACCACCACGACCAGCGGGCGCCGGGCCGCGTCCCGCAGCCGCTCCACCCGCAGCACGTCGTGCGCCTTCAGCAGCCCGGCCGCCAGCGGCGTCCGCCCGCCGGTCGGCAGCGACTCCAGCCGGACCGCCGCCGCGTCCACCGACGACGTCGGCGGCAGCGCGAGCTCCGCGCCCGAGCCGCGGAAGGTCACCAGACCCACCTTGTCCCGCCGCTGGTACGCGTCGAGCAGCAGCGACAGCACCGCGCCCTTCACGGCGCCCATCCGCTGCCGGGCCGCCATCGACCCGGAGGCGTCCACCACGAACAGCACGAGGTTGCCCTCGCGGCCCTCCCGGGTCGCCTGCCGCAGATCGTCCCGGCGCACCACGAGACCGCGCCCCGACCGGCCGCGGGCCCGCTGGTGCGGCGCCGCCGCCTGCACGGTGGCCGCCAGGTGCAGCTTCGTCAGCGCGCCCCGGGGCCGCCGCGCGCCGGTCGTGCGGCCGTGCTCGGTCCTGGCCCGCGACCGCCGTCCGGCCGCGCCCTCGCCGATCCCGGGCACGCTCAGCACCTTGGTGCGGAACGGCTCGGAGGCCCGCGCCGGTGTCCGCTCGCCCGAACCGGCGTCGGCGGGCCGCTCCCCGCCCTCCTCGCCGGCGCCGGGCTCCGCGGCCCCGTCGTCGTTGCGGGGGCCGTCGTCGTCCGGGGCGGGCCGGCCGCCCCCGCCGCCGGGCCCGTCGTCGGGGTCGGGCTCCTCGCCTTCGCCCCGGCCCTCCCCGGAGAACTCCTCCAGGGTGTCGTCGAGCTTCTCCTCGTCCAGCCCCGGCGCGTCGAAGGGGTTGCGGCGCCGCCGGTGCGGCAGCGCCAGCAGCGCGGCCTGCCGGACGTCCTCGGCGAGCACGTCGACCCGGCCCGCCCAGGCGGCCAGCGCGGTCGCCGTCCTGGCCATCACGATGTCCGCCCGCATGCCGTCCACCTCGAACGCCGCACAGGTCGCCGCGATCTGCCGCAGCGCCCCGTCACCCAGCCGCACCGACGGCAGCAACTCCCGCGCGGCGACGATCCGTTGCCGCACCGCGGCCTCCTCGTCCGCCCACCGCGCGGCGAAACCGGCCGGGTCGTCGTCGTGGGCCAGCCTGCGCCGGACCACCTCCACCCGCTGGTCGGGCTCGCGGGACGCGGCGACCTCGACGGTGAGCCCGAACCGGTCGAGCAACTGCGGCCGCAGCTCGCCCTCCTCGGGGTTCATGGTGCCCACGAGCAGGAACCGCGAGGCGTGCCGCACCGAGACGCCCTCGCGCTCCACGTACGACGCGCCCATCGCCGCCGCGTCCAGCAGCAGGTCGACCAGGTGGTCGTGGAGGAGGTTCACCTCGTCGACGTAGAGGATGCCCCGGTGCGCGTCGGCGAGCAGTCCGGGCTCGAACGCCTTGACGCCCTCGGCGAGCGCCCGCTCGATGTCCAGGGCGCCCACCAGCCGGTCCTCGGAGGCGCCCACCGGCAGCTCGACCATCCGCGCCGGACGCGTCTCGGACGCCCCCGGCCCGTGCGGTCCGTCCGGGCACGCCGGGTCGGGGGCGCCGGGGTCGCAGGAGAACCGGCACCCGGCGACCACGTCGAGCGCGGGCATGAGCGCGGAGAGCGCGCGCACCGCCGTGCTCTTCGCGGTCCCCTTCTCGCCGCGCACCAGCACCCCGCCGACGGCCGGCGAGACGGCGTTCAGCAGCAGCGCGAGCCGCAGGTCGTCCTGGCCGACAACAGCCGTGAACGGGAACGGTGTACTCACTTCTCGTCGCCCTCCAAGTCGCCTTCGAGTTCCAGGTAGGTGGCGCGCAGCCGCTCCAGCGTCTCCGCGTCCGGCTCCGCCCACAGCGCCCGGTCGGCCGCCTCCAGCAGCCGCTCGGTGATCCCGCGCAGCGCCCACGGGTTGGACTTCTTCATGAACTCCCGGTTCTCCGGGGCGAACACGTACTCCGAGGCGAGCCGCTCGTACATCCAGTCGTCGACCACGCCCGCGGTCGCGTCGTAGCCGAACAGGTAGTCCACGGTCGCCGCCATCTCGAAGGCGCCCTTGTACCCGTGCCGCCGCATCGCCGCCATCCAGCGCGGGTTGACCACCCGGGCCCGGAAGACGCGGTGCGTCTCCTCGCCCAGCGTGCGCGTCCTGATCTGGTCGGGGGTCGCGGAGTCGCCGACGTACGCCTCGGGGCTCTCGCCGGTCAGGTGCCGCACCATGGCGACCATGCCGCCGTGGTACTGGAAGTAGTCGTCCGCGTCGACCAGGTCGTGCTCCCGGGTGTCGACGTTCTTCGCGGCGACCGCGATCCGCCGGAACGCCGTCTCCATGTCGCCCCGGGCCGCCCGGCCGTCGAGCCCGCGCCCGTAGGCGTAGCCGCCCCAGACCGCGTACACCTCGGCGAGGTCGGCGTCCGAGCGCCAGTTGCGGGCGTCGATCAGCGGGAGCAGGCCCGCCCCGTACGCGCCCGGCTTGGAGCCGAAGATGCGGGCCGTCGCGCGCCGCCGGTCGCCGTGCTCGGCGGTGTCCTCGTCGGCGTGCGCCCGCACGTAGTTGACGTCGGGCGCCTCGTCCAGGTCGGCGACCGCCCGCACCGCGTCGTCGATCAACCCGACGACGTGCGGGAACGCGTCCCGGAAGAAGCCGGAGATGCGGACCGTGACATCGATGCGCGGGCGCCCCAGCTCCTCGGCCGGGACCACCTCGAAGCCGGTGACCCGGCGCGAGGCGTCGTCCCAGACCGGGCGGCAGCCGAGCAGCGCGAGGATCTCGGCGATGTCGTCGCCCTGGGTGCGCATCGCGGACGTGCCCCACACCGTCAGGCCGACGGACTTCGGGTAGGCGCCGGTGTCCTGTACGTAGCGCTGCACCAGCGAGTCGGCGAGGGACTGGCCGACCTCCCAACTCAGCCGGGAGGGAATGGCCTTGGGGTCGACGGAGTAGAAGTTGCGGCCGGTCGGCAGCACGTTGACCAGACCGCGGGTGGGCGAGCCGGAGGGACCGGCCGGGACGTAACCGCCGTCCAGGGCCTTGAGGATGTGCCCGATCTCGTCCGAGGTGCGGGCCAGCCGCGGCACCACCTCGGCGCACGCGAACTCCACCACCGCGACGGCGTCCGGGAGTTCGGTGCCCAGCACCTCGCGCACCAGCGGCGCGCTCTCGGCCGTCGCCCAGCCGCGCGCCTCCATGCCCTCGGCGATCCGGCGGCAGAGCCGCTCCAGCAGGTCGACGGCGTCGGCCGCGCTCCTGGCCGGTCCCTCGACCAGCGCGGTCAGTTCGGCGGGCACCTTCACCTGGGCGCCCGGCGCGGCCAGCAACTCCTTCTCGACCAGGCCGAAATGGGCGGCGAGGGCGGCGCGCAGCCCCGGCAGCGCGTCGGCCTGCCCGCCCCACACCTGGGAGGCGCGCAGCACCGCGAGGACCAGGTTGACCCGGGGTTCGCCGACCGGCCCGCCGCCCAGGACGTGCAGCCCGTCGCGGATCTGCACGTCCTTGATCTCGCACAGGTAGCCGTCGATGTGCATGACGAACTCGTCGAAGTCGCCGTCGTCGGGCTGCTCGTCGACGTGCAGGTCGTGGTGGAGCTCGGCGGCCTTGACCAGCGTCCAGATCTGGGCCCGGACGGCCGGTGCCTTCGACGGGTCGAGGTCGGAGACGAGCGCGTACTCGTCGAGGAGCTGCTCCAGCTTGGCGAGGTCGCCGTAGGTGTCGGCGCGCGCCATCGGCGGCACCAGGTGGTCGACGACGGTGGCGTGGCCGCGCCGCTTGGCCTGGGTGCCCTCGCCGGGGTCGTTGACGATGAACGGGTAGACCAGCGGCAGGTCGCCGAGGACGGCGTCGGGGGCGCAGCCGCCGCTGAGGCCGAGGCCCTTGCCCGGCAGCCACTCCATGGTGCCGTGCTTGCCCATGTGGACGATCGCGTCGGCGCCGAAGCTGTTCTCCAGCCAGCGGTAGGCGGCCAGGTAGTGGTGCGAGGGCGGCATGTCGGGGTCGTGGTAGATGGCGATGGGGTTCTCGCCGAAGCCGCGCGGCGGCTGGATCATCACGACGACGTTCCCGAACCGGAGGGAGGCGAGGACGATGTCGTCGCCGTCGACGTAGAGGCTGCCGGGCGGTTCGCCCCAGGCGGCCACCATGCCCTCGCGCAGGCCGGGTTCGAGCGTGTCGAACCAGGCGCGGTAGTCGGCGAGCGGCACCCGGGCGGGCGCGGAGGCGAGCTGTTCCTCGGTGAGCCACTCCACGTCGTGGCCACCGGCCGCGATCAGCCGGTGGATCAACTCGTCGCCGTTGTCCGGGTAGTCGGTGAGCGCGTACCCGGCGCCGCGCAGCGCGTCCAGGACCTCGACGGCGGAGGCGGGGGTGTCCAGGCCGACCGCGTTGCCGACCCGGGAGTGCTTGGTGGGGTAGGCGGTGAAGACGAGCGCGAGCTTCTTCTCCGCGTTCGGCGTGTGCCGCAGCCGGGCGTGCCGCACGGCGATCCCGGCGACCCGCCCGGCCCGCTCCGGGTCGGCGACGTAGACGGGGACGTCGTCGGGGCCCTGCTCCTTGAAGGAGAACGGCACGGTGATCAGCCGCCCGTCGAACTCCGGGATGGCGACCTGCATCGCCGCGTCCATGGGGGAGAGGGCCGCGTCGGAGGCCTCCCAGGCGCTCTGCGACGAGGTCAGGCAGAGGCCCTGGAGCACCGGCACGTCGAGGTCGGCGAGGGCGCCGACGTCCCAGGCCTCCTCGTCACCGCCGGCCGACGCCTGCGAGGCGTGCGTGCCGCCCGCGGCGAGGACGGTCGCGACGAGGGCGTCGGCGCGGGTGAGCAGCCGGTACAGCCCGGGGTCGGCGCCGCGCAGCGAACCGCAGTACACCGGGAGGGCGTTGGCGCCGCGCGCCTCGACGGCGTCGCACAGGGTGTCCACGAAGGCGGTGTTGCCGCTGAGTTCGTGGGCGCGGTAGAAGAGGACGCCGACCGTCGGGCGGCCCTCGACGAACGGGCGCTCGCCGTGCACCCCGAACTCGGGCATCTTCAGGGGCTCGTCGAAGCCCTCGCCGGTCAGCAGCACGGTGTCGGAGAGGAACCGGGCGAGTTCGGCGAGGTTGGCGGGGCCGCCCTCGACGAGGTAGCGCAGCGCCTCCGCGACGACTCCGGCGGGCACCGACGACTCGGCCATCAGCTCGGCGTCCGGGACGCTCTCGCCGCCCAGCAGCACGGTCGGCACCCCGGCCGCCGCGAGCGCGGCGAGCCCGTCCTCCCAGGCGCGCTTGCCGCCGAGCAGCCGCACGACGGCGAGATCGGCGCCGTCGAGGAGCGCGGGCAGCTCCCCGGCTACGTCCACCCGGTTCGGGTTGCCGATGCGGTAGTCCGCGCCGGAGGCACGGGCCGCCAGCAGGTCCGTGTCGGCGGTCGACAACAACAAGACAGTGCTCATGCGGGTGCTCCCGGGGGGATGAAGGGCAGTCCTTGCGGCGCTCCCGACTCGATGAGCCGCCAGAGCGCGTCCGTGTCCGCGTGCTGTTCGATCAGGTCGCCGAGCCGGTCGAGCTGCTCCTCGCGCAGCGCGGCGAAGGAGGTGTCGGGCGCCGGCACGAAGCGGCGGCCCGCGGCGGCGGCCACCTCCCGCAGGAACGCCCGCCGGAAGCCGTCCGACTCCAGCGAGCCGTGCCAGTGGGTGCCCCAGACGGAGCCGGCCCGGCAGCCGTCCAGGAAGGCGTCGCCGCCGGTGACCTCGGCGACCCCGTGGTGGATCTCGTACCCCTCGACGGGCTCGCCGAGGGCCTCACCGGTGGGCCGGGCGAGGGTCTTCTCGCGGGCGAACCGCACCCGCACGGGCAGCAGTCCGAGGCCGTCGACCCGGCCGCGGCGGCTCTCGACGTCGTCGTCGATGCGGTCGCCGAGGAGCTGGAAGCCGCCGCAGATCCCGAGCACCGGACGGCCCCCCGCGGCCCGCGCGGCGAGCGCGTCGGCGAGCCCGCGCTCGCGCAGCCACTCCAGCGCCCGCACGGTGCCGCGGGTGCCGGGGACGACGACGAGGTCGGCGTCGGCGAGGTCGGCGGGCCGGTCCACGAACCGCACCACGACACCGGGTTCGGCGGCGAGCGCGTCGACGTCCGTGAAGTTCGACATCAGCGGGACCGCGCAGACGGCGACCCGCAGGACGTCCTCGCCGAGCGGCGGCGCGAGGTCCGACTCGCGGAGCGGGCCGCGCAGCGACACCGCCATCCCGTCCTCCTCGTCGATGCCGAGCCCCGGCCTGAACGGCAGCACGCCGTACGTGCGCCGCCCGGTGAGGCCGTGCAGCATGTCGAGGCCGGGCTCCAGCAGGGAGACGTCGCCGCGGAACTTGTTGACGAGGAACCCGGCGACGCACGCCTGGTCCTCGGGGGAGAGCAGCGCGACCGTCCCGAAGAAGGACGCGAAGACGCCGCCCCGGTCGATGTCGCCGACGACGAGCACGGGCAGCCGCGCGTTGCGGGCGACGCCCATGTTGACGATGTCGGTGCGCCGCAGGTTGATCTCGGCGGGCGAACCGGCGCCCTCGCAGATCACCGCGTCGTGCCCGGCGCGCAGTTCGGCGAGGCAGTCGAGGACGGTGCCGAGCAGCCGCTCGCGCCGCCCGCCGTGGTAGCCGCGCGCGCTCATCTCGCCGACCGGCCTGCCCAGCAGGACGACCTGGCTGCTCTGTTCGCCGCCCGGCTTGAGCAGCACGGGGTTCATCAGCGCGCTCGGTTCGACCCGGGCGGCCTGCGCCTGCATGGCCTGCGCCCGGCCGATCTCGGCGCCCTCCCGGGTCACGAAGGAGTTGAGGGACATGTTCTGCGCCTTGAACGGGGCGACCTTCACGCCCTGGCGCACCAGCCAGCGGCAGATCCCGGCCGTCACGACGCTCTTGCCCGCGTCGGAGGTGGTGCCGGCGACGAGCAGCCCGCCGCCGTTCACGACCGGCCCCCCGCGGCCAGCAGCCGGGCGGCCGCGCAGACCCCGAGGGCGAGCAGGCCGACCCGGCGGGAGAGCCGTACGGCGCGTTCGATGTCGGGGACGGCGACGGGGCGCCCGGCGCCGTTGAGGACCGGCCGGTGCTCGACCCGGCCCGCGTAGGAGAGGGTGCCGCCCAGGCGCACCCCGAGGGCGCCCGCGAACGAGGCTTCCACCGGGCCCGCGTTGGGCGACGGGTGCCGTTCGGCGTCGGCCCGCCAGGAGCGGAGGGCGCCGCGCGGGTCGTCCCCCGCGGCGGCGGCGAGGACGGCGGTCAGCCGGGCGCCGGGCCAGCCCGCGAGGTCGTCGAGGCGGGCGGAGGCCCAGCCGTAGCGGCGGTGCCGGGGCGAGCGGTGGCCGACCATGGCGTCCAGGGTGTTGACGGCCCGGAACCCGAGGAGCCCGGGGACCCCGGCGGCGGCGCCCCACACCAGCGCGCCGACGACGGCGTCCGAGGTGTTCTCGGCGACGGACTCGACGACGGCGCGGGCGACCTGGTCGGCGTCCAGCGCCTGCGG
>NZ_FMCI01000271.1 GCF_900091845.1 Streptomyces sp. SolWspMP-5a-2 | reverse complement strand
CGAGGACCCCTGGCTGCTGCTGCGGGTCGGCGGGGTGCGCCCCGAGCAGGCGGACGGCTTCGCGCGGGCGCTGCTGGGCGCCGCGTGCGCGCCGGACGACGAACGGCGCGGCCGGGCCGTCACCGGCTGGCTGCTGGAACAGGCGGCCGTCGCCGGGCACACCGTGCTGGAGATGCCGGCGCTCGTCGCCGCGCTCGGCCGGCAGAGCGTCCCCGACCCGGAGGCGGCCGTGCTGGACACCGTCGCCGAGGCCGAGGCGCTGGTCTTCGAGGACGCCCTCGAACCGGCCGCGCCGGTGCCCGAACCGCGGTCCGACGACGACGGGGCGGACGAGGACGAGCCCGCGGAGCGGCCCGTGCGGGTCCTGGTGGGCCTGGAGCGGTACGCGCTCGCCGAGGAGGCCCTCGCCGAAGGACTGGCCCGGCTGATCAACTCCGCGCCGAAGGAGGACGGTTCGGCGGCGGAGTGGGAGCGCGCCACCGACTCCGCGCGCGGCTCCGCCGCCGAGCTGCTGCGGGCCGTCAGGACCGGCGGGCTGGTCCTGCACACCGGCGGCGAGGCGTCCGCGGCCGAGCCCGCGACCCTGCTGCGGGCGGCCACCGGGGCGGGCCTGCGGGCCTGGGCCGCCACCCACGCCGCCGACGGCCGCGCCCGCTTCGCCGCCCTCCTGGACGCCGCGGGCGGCCCCGAGGGACCCGCCGCCGGGGCACCCGTCCCGGTCGCGACCCTCGCCGGTCTCCTCTCCGGCGCCGAGGGGCCGGGCCGGGACCCCGAGGGCGCCCTCGACCTGGACCTCCTGGTCGTGCTCGACGCGCCCCGGCTCGACGTCGAGGGCGCCGCGCTGCTCGTCGAGTCGCTGCCGGACGGCGCCCGGCTGGTGCTGGCCGGTGACCCCGGGGTGCTCTGGTCGGCGGGCCCCGGGCGGGTCTTCGCGGACCTGCTGGCCGCGCGGGTCTGCCCGCAGATCGCCTCCCGCGTCCCGGACCCGGGCCCGCTGGGCGAGCTGGTGTCCGGCATCGGCGTCGGCGAGCTGAACCAGGTCGAGGCGCCCGGCAAGGAGGTCGTGATCGTCCCCGTGCGGGACGCGGGCGAGGCCGTGCACCGGACGGTGCAGCTCGTCGCGGACTCGGTGCCCCGGGCGATCGGCGTCCCGGCCGGGCAGACCCAGGTGATCGTCCCGGGCCACGGCGGGGCGGTCGGTACCCGCGCCCTCAACGCGGCCCTCAAGGAGCGCCTCAACCCGGGCCCCGGCCGGTTCGGCGGGTTCGACCCCGGTGACCGGGTCGCCTGGTCCCCCGCCCCCGGGCGCACCCTCACCGGCGAGGTGGTGCGGGCCGACGCCGAGGGACTGCACCTGACCTGCGCGGGCGACGACGTCGTCGTCCCGAAGGAGCGGGTGGAGCAGGCGGTGCGGCACGGGTGGGCCGTGACCGCGCACCAGGCGGCCGGTGCCCGCTGGCCCGCGGTGGTCGTCGTGCTGCCCGGGGACGCGGCGCAGGCCCTCAGCAGGCCCTGGGTCTACACGGCGTTCGGGCGCGCGGAGCGGCACCTGTCCGTGGTGCACGGCGTGGAGCAGGCGCTGGCGCGGGCGGTCGCCGAGGTCCCGGCGAAGCCCCGCACGACCCGGCTGCCCTTCCTGCTCGCCCCGCAGGTCCCGGCGACGGCGGGCTGAGCCGCCGGGCGACGAACGGGAACGACGGCGGCGGTCACCAGGGGGTTCCCCGGTGACCGCCGCCGTCGTCGTGGTCGCGTCGCGGGACGGCTAGCGCTCCGCGTCCAGTCGTTCCAGGTCGCCGTCGCCGTCGAGGTCGGGGTCCAGGTCGTCCTCGATGTCGTCCTCGTCGAGGTCGTCGTCGAAGACCGTGCTGACGTCGAACCGGCAGACCACGTGGCCGCTGTCCACCTGGTCGAACGGCGCCTCCAGCCACTCCCCCGGGTCGGCCGACTCCTCGGTCGCCGTCACCCAGAGGGTGGAGTCGCCCTCCTCCAGTCCGAACTCCTTGTGCCGCGAGGCGATCTCGTCGGGCTCGAACTCGCCGAACAGTATGCCGAGCGCCCCGGGCACGGTGCCGGAGGCGGTCGGGGCCGGGTCCACGCCCGCCCGGTAGTCCGCCGCCTCGATCCGCTCGGCCTGGGCCAGCAGCCGCTGGGGTTCCGCCACGGTGTAGTCGCGGCGGATGAGCACGCTGACGGCGCTCGGCTCCTCGGGGCCGCCGTACGGCGGGAGCGCGTCCTCGGCGCCGGGGATCTCGAAGGGGGTGACCTCGTCGTAGCGGTCGTACAGCAGCTCGTCGTAGGTCTCGGCGGCGGCCGCAAGCTGGTTGAACGCCTCGTAGACGGCCGGGTCGTCCTCCCCCGACCGGCCCTCGACCGCGGCCAGGTGGCGGTCGAGCGCGGTCTTGACCGCCTCGGCGGCGGCACGTACCTCGGCAGCGGTGGGCTGCTCAGCATCAGACATAGTGCAGACGCTATCCGTACCGGGCCCCAGCCCGCACAATAGATGCGATGCCGGAATACGAATTTGTCGACGTGTACGTACCGCGAGGTGTCTCCCGCAAGGACGCCACACGTCTTTTGACCGACCATGCCGAGTACGGACACTGGGAGTTGGACCGCCTGAGCCTGCTCCGTGACGGCAGCCGCAGGGTGCGGCTGCGGCGCCGGATCATCCGCCAGGTACGGGCCACGTGGTGAGCTGAGAAGACGACGGGACCGCGGTGGGCCTCCCGACGAGGAGGCCCACCGCGGTCTCTGCCGTACCGCCGCGGACTACGCGGCCGCGCGCGCCTTGCGGTAGAGCACCGCTCCCGCGAGGAGCGCGCCCGCGCCGACCGGCAGCACCAGGCCGAGGGGCGTCTCGCTCCCCGTGTGCGCGAGCTGCGCGCCGCCGGCCGGGGTCACGTGCGCGGTGGACGTGACCGGGGTGGTGGCCCCACGGGCGGGCGGAGTCGCCGGCGCCGTCGGCGTACCCGGGTGACTCGGCGTACCGGGGGTGGTGGGGGTGCCCGGCTCGGTGGGGGTGCCGGGGTTTCCGGGGGTGCCCGGGTTACCGGGGTTGCCAGGGGTCCCGGGGTTGCCCGGGTTACCGGGGGTGCCCGGGTTACCGGGGTTGCCAGGGTTTCCGGGGTTTCCGGGGTTTCCGGGGTTTCCGGGGTTACCAGGGTGGCCAGGGTTGTGACCGCCGTGACCGCCGTGACCGCCGTGACCGCCGTGACCGCCGTGACCGCCGTGACCAGGCTTACCCGGGTGGTGGCCTCCGTGTCCCGGGTGGCCGGGGTTGCCCGGGTTGCCTCCGTGGTGGCCTCCGTCGCCTCGGCCCGCGTTGCCGCAGTCGTTGCCCGTGACCGCGTTGCCGAGGCCGACGACGTTGAGGGAGTTGCCGCAGACGTTCACCGGCACGTCCACGGGGACCTGCACGGTGTTGCCGGAGCCCACACCGGGTGAGTCGGTGGCGTGACCGCCGGCGTGCGCGCCCCCGGCGCCGCCGTGCCCGCCGTGACCGCCCTGGCCCTTGCCGCCGCTGCTGCCCGCGTCCTGGTTGACGCAGGTGTTGCCGACCGCCGGGTTGAGCAACCCGACGACGTTGACCGTGTTGCCGCATACGTTGACCGGAACGTGCACCGGCGCCTGCACCGTGTTGCCCGACAGCACGCCGGGAGAGTGCGCGCTCGCGCCGCTCGCTCCCGAGTCGGCGTGCGCGTACCCCCCGGCGGCGGCCACTACCCCGGTCGCAGCCGCCACAGTCATCAGGCCCTTGCGGGTGACCTGTCGCATCGCTGAAATCCCTGCCTTCGCCCTTGTCAAGAAATCGGAAAATCAGGTCCGGAATGTTTTCCGGAAAAACCGGTCGGCCCCGGAGCGCATGGCGCGCGCTCCGGGGCCGACCGGTAGGAGCGGCCCTCAGCGGGCCGGCATCACTTGTTGACGCAGGTGTTGCCGAAGGCGGGGTTCAGCAGCCCGATCACGGAGACCGTGTTGCCGCAGACGTTCACCGGGATGTGGACGGGAACCTGGACGACGTTGCCGGACAGGACACCCGGGGAGTGCACGGCGGCACCCTGGGCACCCGAGTCGGCGACGGCGAGGCCCGCACCCGCGAGAACCAGACCACCGGTGGCAGCGGCAGCGGCGACGACCTTCTTGATCATTATTCCTCCTTGTTGGCAAAGCGATCCCAAGTCCCGGATCGCACCCTGCTGTAACGAGGAGGGAGTAATTGGGCTACGAGCTTATCGTCGGATTCACTCTTCTCAGGCGCCCCCGTACGAGCGATCGAATATCCGGGCCGACAATCAGTCAGGAGGCGTCGAGGAATCGGTCGAGGACGCGGACCCCGAACTTCAGACCGTCCACCGGGACCCGCTCGTCGACACCGTGGAACATGCCCGCGAAGTCCAGCTCCGGCGGGAGCTTGAGGGGCGCGAAGCCGAAGCCGCGGATGCCGAGGTCGTCGAAGGACTTGGCGTCCGTGCCGCCGGAGAGCATGTACGGGATCGCCTTGGCGGCCGGGTCCTCGGCGAGCAGCGCGGACTGCATCGCGTCCACCAGAGCGCCGTCGAAGGTGGTCTCGACGGCCTTGTCGGCGTGCACGTCCTCGCGCCGCACCGACGGTCCGAGGATGCGGTCGAGGTCGGCCAGGAACTCCTCCTCGTACCCGGGCAGGAACCGGCCGTCGACGTGCGCGGTGGCCTCGCCGGGGATGACGTTGACCTTGTACCCGGCGCCCAGCTGGGTGGGGTTGGCGGTGTTGCTCAGGGTGGCGCCGATGAGCTTGGCGATGCCGCCGAGCCTGGCCAGCGTCCCCTCCATGTCCTCGGGGTCGAGCTCGGTGCCGAGCGCGTCGCCGAGTTCGTCGAGGAAGGCCCGGGTGGTCTTGGTGACGCGGACCGGGAACCGGTGGCGGCCGAGCCGGGCGACGGCCTCGGACAGCTCGGTGATGGCGTTGTCCCGGTGGATCATCGAGCCGTGTCCCGCGGTGCCGGCCACGGTCAGCTTCATCCAGTGCATGCCCTTCTCGGCCGTCTGGATCAGGTAGAGCCGCCGCTGCTCGTTCACCGTGAAGGAGAAGCCGCCGACCTCGCTGATCGCCTCGGTGACGCCCTCGAAGAGGTCCGGGTGGTGGTCGACGAGGTGGCGGGCGCCCCAGGTGCCGCCCGCCTCCTCGTCGGCGAGGAAGGCGACGACCACGTCGCGCGGGGGCTTGCGGCCGGTGCGCAGCCGGTCCCGGACGACCGCGAGGGTCATCGCGTCCATGTCCTTCATGTCGACGGCGCCGCGGCCCCAGACGCACCCGTCGGCGATCTCGCCGGAGAACGGGTGGTGGGTCCAGTCGTCCGCGTTGGCCGGGACGACGTCCGTGTGGCCGTGGATGAGGAGCGCGGGCCGGGAGCGGTCCTCTCCCTCGATGCGGGCCACGGTGGACGCGCGGCCCGGGTGCGACTCGAAGATCTGCGGGTCGAGGCCGACCTCGGCGAGCTTCTCGGCGACGTACTCGGCCGCCTTGCGCTCGCCGGGCCCCGAGTGGTCGCCGTAGTTGCTGGTGTCGATCCGGATCAGCTCGCTGCAGAGGTCGACGACCTCGTCCTCGCCCCTGACGGCCTTGGCCGTGTCGCTCTCGCTCACGCTGCTTCCTCCCGCTGTCACTGCTGGTGGTTCCCTTCATCCTCCCTCTCCCGGCGCTCGCGCCCCAAGGGCGGACGGGGTCCGTCACCCGGCGTTCACACCGGCACCGGGGGTGACCAGGGCACCTCCCGGAGCCTGGTAGTGTTTTCTCTGTCGCCGCGGGCAGCGCTCGCGCGACAGACACCTTGTCCGGGTGGCGGAATGGCAGACGCGCTAGCTTGAGGTGCTAGTGCCCTTTATCGGGCGTGGGGGTTCAAGTCCCCCCTCGGACACCAGTCGGGGATCCCGGTCGCTCAGCGGCCGGGATCTTCGCGTTTCCGGGGTTCCCCGGCCCGTCGGCGGCGTTCTCACCGTGGGTGTGGGCCATCTCTCCCCTGGGTGAAGATCACCAGGTCACCGGGGGCGGCGCGGGCGGGCGGCGCGGCCCGGTCGGGTCTCCCGAGTGGCAGGTCACGGGGCTCGAACCTAGCGTCGTACTAAAATTTCCGGCTTGTTACGGAGCTGGACCCGGACAACCTCAGGCAGACCTGCGGCCCGCCAGCGCCCCGGAGGTTCCGGGAACGAGACGCGAGGACCCGATGGCAGCCACCCACGAGAGCAGCGCTCTCGGCTCGCTCGACCACGAGATCAGGGAACGGTTCGGAGACACCGCACGCTTCTCCGGGCGCCCCGCCGCCTCCCCGCGCACCCTCGTCGACGTCTTCGACGCGACCGTGCGCACCCACCCCGACGAGCCCGCCCTGGACGACGGGACGGTGCGGCTGACCTACCGCGCCCTGGCCGCCGAGGTGGAGGCGCTGCGCGGGCGGCTCGCGGCGGCCGGGGTCGGGCGCGGTGACCGGGTGGGCGTGCGGGTGCCGTCCGGGACGAACGACCTCTACGTGGCGGTCCTCGCCGTCCTCGCGGCGGGCGCCGCCTATGTGCCGGTGGACGCCGAGGACCCGGACGAGCGGGCCGAGCTGGTCTTCGGCGAGGCGGACGTGCGGGGCGTGGTCGGCGCCGGGCACGCGCTGTCGATGAACGGCCGCTCCGGGACAGGGGCCGCACGCCCCGGCGTCGGGGACGACGCGTGGATCATCTTCACGTCCGGTTCCACCGGCAGGCCCAAGGGCGTCGCCGTGAGTCACCGGTCCGCCGCCGCGTTCGTGGACGCCGAGGCCGCGCTGTTCCTCGTCGACGAGCCGATCGGGCCCGGCGACCGGGTGATGGCGGGGCTCTCGGTGGCGTTCGACGCGTCCTGCGAGGAGATGTGGCTGGCCTGGCGGTACGGGGCCTGTCTGGTGCCGGTGCCGCGCGCGCAGGTCAGGAGCGGCGCCGACCTCGGTCCGTGGCTGGTGGAGCAGGAGATCACCGTCGTCTCGACGGTGCCGACGCTGGCCGCGCTCTGGGAGCCGGAGACCCTCAACGACGTCCGGCTGCTGATCTTCGGCGGTGAGGCGTGCCCGCCGGAGCTGGCGCAGCGGCTGGTCACCGAGGGACGCGAGGTGTGGAACACGTACGGGCCCACCGAGGCGACGGTGGTGGCCTGCGCGGCGCTGCTGAGCGGCGCGGAGCCGATCCGGATCGGGCTGCCGCTGGACGGCTGGGAGCTGGCCGTGGTCGACGGGGCGGGGGCGCCGGTGCCGATGGGCGAGAGCGGCCAGTTGGTGATCGGCGGGGTGGGGCTGGCCCGCTACCTGGACGCGGAGAAGGACGCGGAGAAGTACGCGCCGCTGGAGTCGCTGGGCTGGGAGCGGGCGTACCGCAGCGGTGACCTGGTGCGGGCCGAGCCCGAGGGGCTGGTGTTCCTGGGGCGGGCCGACGAGCAGATCAAGCTGGGCGGGCGCCGGATCGAACTGGGTGAGGTGGACACGGCCCTGCAGGCGCTGCCCGGGGTGTCGGGGGCCGCGGCGGCCGTGCGGACCGCGCGGGGCGGCAACCAGTTGCTGGTGGGGTACGTCGTCACGCAGGACGGCTGGGACCGGGAGGCGGCGGTCGAGCGGCTGCGGGCCGAGCTGCCCGCGGCGCTGGTGCCGCTGCTGGCGCCGGTCGCCGCACTGCCGACCAGGACCAGCGGCAAGGTGGACCGGGACGCGCTGCCGTGGCCGCTGGCGGACCTGGAGAGCGGCGGGCCGGTCGAGCAGCTGTACGGAACCGAGGCGTGGCTCGCGGAGCAGTGGGCGGACGTCCTCGGCGTCCCGGTGACGTCGGCGTCCGACGACTTCTTCGCCATAGGCGGCGGCAGTCTGGGCGCGGCCCAGCTCACCACGCGGCTGCGCACCCGGTATCCGGGGGCGGCCGTCCTGGACATCTACCAGCAGCCGGTGCTGCGCAAGCTGGCGCGGCGGCTGGAGAAGTCGGCGCGGGACGACGGGGCCGCGCGGGTGATCGCGCCGGTCCCGGCGCGCGCCAGGGTGGTGCAACTGCTGCTCCTGGTGCCGCTGTTCACGCTGCTCGGGCTGCGCTGGACGGTGGCGCTGGCCGCCCTGGGGAATCTGCTGCCCGCCCACTCCTGGCTGCCGTCGGCGTCGTGGTGGCTGGTCGGGGCGGGTGCGGTGCTGCTGTTCAGTCCGCCGGGGCGGCTGGCGATCGCGGCGGGCGGGGCGCGGCTGCTGCTGCGGGGTGTGCGTCCCGGCCGGTATCCGCGGGGCGGGAGCGTGCATCTGCGGCTGTGGACGGCGGAGCGGCTGGCCGAGTGCAGCGGGGCGACGTCGCTGACCGGTTCGTGGCTGGAGCGGTACGCGCGGGCCCTGGGCGCCAAGGTGGGGCAGGACGTCGATCTGCACTCGCTGCCGCCGGTGACGGGCCTGCTGAAGCTGGGCCGGGGTGCCGCGGTGGAGTCCGAGGTGGACCTGTCGGGCTACTGGCTCGACGGGGACCGGCTGGAGGTCGGGCAGGTCAAGGTGGGCGCGCACGCCGTGGTCGGGACGCGCAGCATCCTGTTCCCGGGGGCCCGGGTGGGCAAGCGGGCCGAGGTGGCGCCGGGGTCGGCGGTGACCGGGCAGGTCCCCACCGGGCAGCGGTGGGCGGGCGCGCCCGCGGTGAAGCTCGGCAGGGCGAAGCGGAACTGGCCGCTGGAGCGCCCGGAGCGGGGCACCCACTGGGCCGTCATGTACGGGCTGACGGGGCTGGTGCTGACGCTGCTGCCGCTGCTGGCGGCCGGGGGCGCGTTCCTGGTCGCGGACGCGCTGATCGATCCGGCGGCGCCGCTCGCGGGTGCCGCGCTGGCGCTGGTCCCGGCGACGCTCGCGTTCGGGCTGGGGTACGCGCTGCTGATCCTGGTGGGGGTGCGGGCGCTGAGCGTGGGGCTGCGGGAGGGCACGCATCCGACGCACAGCAGGATCGGCTGGCAGGCGTGGACGGTGACGCAGTTGATGGACCGCTCCCGGGAGACCCTGTTCCCGCTGTACGCGGGGCTCGTCACGCCGGTGTGGCTGCGGCTGCTCGGGATGCGGATCGGGCGGGGCGCCGAGGTGTCGACGGTGCTGGCGCTGCCGTCGCTGACGACGGTGGGCGAGGGTGCGTTCCTGGCCGACGACACGCTGACCGCGCCGTACGAGCTGGGCGGCGGCTGGATGCGGATCGGGCGCGCGGAGATCGGGCGGCGGGCGTTCCTCGGGAACTCCGGGATGACCGCGCCGGGGCGCAGCGTGCCCGACGGCGGGCTCGTGGGCGTGCTGTCGGCGACGCCGAAGAAGGCGAAGAAGGGCAGCTCGTACCTGGGGCTGCCGCCGGTGCGGCTGCCGCGCAGCGCGTCCGGGGGCGACCAGAGCCGCACCTACGACCCGCCGGCCCGGCTGCTGTGGGCGCGGGCGCTGGTGGAGCTGTGCCGGATCGTGCCGGTGTTCTGCTCGGCGGCGCTGGCAGCGGGGACGGTGGCCGCGCTGTGCGCGCTGGGTCCGTGGGCGCCGCTGCTGTCGGGGCTGGTGCTGCTGGCGGCCGGAGGGGCGGCGGGGGTGGTGTCGGTGGTGGCGAAGTGGCTGCTGGTGGGGCGGCACCGGGCCGGTGAGCATCCGCTGTGGAGCGGGTTCGTGTGGCGCAACGAGCTGGCGGACACGTTCGTCGAGGTGGTGGCGGTGCCGTGGCTGGCGGGCGCGGTGCCGGGGACGTCGGTGATGACGGCGTGGCTGCGGGGGCTGGGTGCGAAGATCGGCCGGGGTGTCTGGGTGGAGAGCTACTGGCTGCCGGAGACCGATCTGGTGACCCTGGAGGACGGGGTGACGGTGAACCGGGGCTGTGTGCTGCAGACGCACCTCTTCCACGACCGGATCTTGCGGACGGATACTGTGGTCCTCCGTGAGGGTGCCACCCTGGGCCCTGGCGGGATCGTGCTGCCCGGCAGCACGGTCGGGGCCCGGACCACGCTGGGTCCCGCGTCGCTCGTCATGGCCGCGGAGTCCGTCCCGGACGACACCCGCTGGCTCGGCAACCCGATCGAGGCATGGCACCCCTGAGCGCGGGCCCCTCGGATCCGGTGGGCGGCGCACCGGACCGGAGCGGCGGCACAGCGCAGGGAGCAGAAGCGGCAGTGGCAGTTCAGCAGTCAGTGGGTGCGGACCCGTACTTCCCGGCCAACGGCGACGCCCGGTACCGGGTGCACCGCTACGAGCTCACGCTGGACTACCGTCCGGGGCCCAACCGGCTGGCGGGCGCGGCCCGGATCAACGCGATAGCGGGGCGCTCGCCGCTCGCGGAGTTCCAGCTGAACCTGGGCGACTTCAAGATCGGCCGGGTCCGGGTGGACGGGCGGCAGGCGCACTACACGCATCGCGGCGGGAGGCTGCGGGTGCGGCCGGGCAAGGCGCTGCGGGCGGGGGCGGCGTTCACGGTCGAGGTGCAGTGGTCGGGCAATCCGAAGCCGGTGGCGAGTCCGTGGGGCGGGCTGGGCTGGGAGGAGCTGGAGGACGGGGCGCTGGTGGCGAGCCAGCCGGTGGGGGCGCCGTCCTGGTACCCGTGCAACGACCGTCCGGCCGACAAGGCGTCGTACCAGATCTCGGTGACGACGCCGTCGGCGTACTCGGTGGTGGCGGGCGGGCGGCTGCTCACCCGGACCTCGCGGGGGTCGACGACGACGTGGGTGTACGAGCAGGCGGCGCCGACGTCGAGCTATCTGGTGAGTCTGGTGATCGGGCGGTACGAGACGCTGCTGCTGGGCGATCCGGGTCCGGGCGGGGTCCCGCAGCACGGGCATCTCCCGGCCCGGCTGCTGCCCCGGTTCTCGCGGGACTTCGCGCGGCAGCCCGCGATGATGGACCTGTTCCAGGACCTGTTCGGGCCGTACCCGTTCGACGACTACGCGGTCGTGGTGACGGACGAGGACCTCGATGTGCCGGTCGAGGCGCAGGGGTTGTCGCTGTTCGGCGCCAACCACGTGGACGGGGCGCGGGGTTCGGAGCGGCTGGTGGCGCACGAGCTGGCGCACCAGTGGTTCGGCAACAGCGTGTCGATCGCCGACTGGCGGCACATCTGGCTGAACGAGGGGTTCGCGAAGTACGCGGAGTGGCTGTGGTCGGAGCGCTCGGGGGGTCCCGACGCGCATCAACTGGCCGCGACGGCGCACCGGTTGCTGGAGACGCTGCCGCAGGACCTGCGGCTCTCCGACCCGGGCCGCAAGTCGATGTTCGACGACCGGCTCTACGAGCGGGGCGGGGTGGCGCTGCACGCGGTGCGCTGCGCGCTGGGCGACGACGCGTTCTTCGGGATGCTGCGCGGCTGGGCGTCGTCGCACCGGGGCGGCGCGGTGACGACGGCGATGTTCGCGGCGCACGCGGCGCGCTACGCGGCGCAGCCGCTGGACGGGCTGTTCGACGCCTGGGTGCACGGCACCCGGCTGCCTCCGCTGCCGCGGCCGGTGCGGCGGTCCCCGCGCATCCCGGACCGCCCGACCCACCCGCCGACCAACGCCGAACAGCCGTGAGCGGCGGGGCGGTCCGGGAGGGGCGCGGCCCGGCGGGGTGAGGTGCCCGGCGGGCGGTCCGGCGGCCCGCGGGGGTGCAGCAGAATGGGGCGCATGTCCCGACGTACCTCTCCGCGCCCCGCTCTCTGCCCGTGCGGGCTGCCGACGCCGTACGAGGCGTGCTGCGGCCGTCTCCACGGGGGTGTCGCGGCGCCGACGCCCGAGGCGCTGATGCGGTCGCGCTACACGGCGTTCGTGCGGCTCGACGAGCCCTATCTGCTGCGCACCTGGCATCCGGCGACCCGTCCGGCCCGGCTGGACCTGGATCCGGGGACCCGCTGGACGGGCCTGGAGGTCCTGGCCACCGGGGACGGCACCGCGTTCCACTCGGCGGGCACGGTGACGTTCCGGGCGTCGTACCGGGGCGGGGCGATCCACGAGCTGAGCCGGTTCGCACGGGTCGAGGGGGCGTGGGTGTACGTGGACGGGGACTTCCTGGACTGAGCCGGTCGCGGGGAGCGGCCAGGACCGGCCGGGCGGGTCAGGGGGCCAGGATGTCGAGTTCCTGGAGGGCTCCCACGGTGATCTCCCGGGTGAGGTCCTCCGCGCGTCTCCAGTCGCCCTCGCGGACCGCTTCGGCGACCTGGACGTGCAGGGTGACGGCCGCCGGGTCGGGGTCCTCGAACATGACCTCGTGCTCGGTGCGGCCGGTGAGGACCTCGGCGACGACGTCCCCGAGGCGGGCGAACATCTCGTTGCCCGAAGCGGTCAGGACGACGCGGTGGAAGGCGACGTCGTGGACGAGGTACTCCGCGAGCTTGTGGCCGCGGGAGTTGGCGACCATGCCGAGGGCGTTGCGGGTGAGTTCGGCGCACTGCTCGGACGTCGCGTTGCGGGCGGCGAGGCCCGCGGCGATCGGTTCGATTGCGGAGCGCAGCACGGTCAGTGACCTGAGCTGGTGCGGGCGGTCGGCGCCGGCCAGCCGCCAGCGGATGACCTGCGGGTCGTAGACGTTCCACTCGGCCCGCGGTCTGACCGTCACGCCGACGCGGCGGCGGGACTCGACCAGGTGCATGGATTCGAGGACCCGGACCGCCTCGCGCATCACCGAGCGGGAGACGTCGAAGCGCTGGGCGAGTTCGTCGGTGCGCAGCACGCTGCCCGGTGGGTAGTCACCCGCCGTGATGGCAGGGCCGAGGGTGTCCAGTACTTGGCCGTGCAGCCCCCGGCCCGCTGTGCTCATGCACTCAGCGTACGGGGCGCGTCACAGGAACAAAAAGTCAGACTTATATGTCACAGGCTCTTGAATTCGTCGTACCTAATCGGTTTCAGTTACGTCGACACCGGATGTCGGGGCCCGCGGGCCGCCGCGCCCGGGGTCGCGGCAGACGTCGAACGTCGAGGAAGACAGCGAGGCAGCGATGAGCACCCCCCACGTCGTCGTGGTCATGGGAGTCGCGGGCACCGGCAAGACCACCATCGGTCCTCTGCTGGCGGCGCGGCTCGGCGTCCCGTACGCCGAGGGCGACGACTTCCATCCCCCGGCCAACATCGCCAAGATGTCGGCGGGCACCCCGCTCGACGACGCGGACCGGTGGCCGTGGCTGGACGCCATCGGGACCTGGGCGCACGGCCGGGCCGGGCTCGGCGGGGTGGTCAGCAGCTCGGCGCTCAAGCGCGCGTACCGGGACCGGCTGCGCGCCGCCGCCCCCGACGTCGTCTTCGTGCACCTCAGCGGTGACCGGGCCCTCATCGAGGAGCGGATGGCGCACCGCCGGGGTCACTTCATGCCGACCGCGCTCCTCGACTCGCAGTTCGCCACCCTCCAGCCGCTGGAGGCGGACGAGGCCGGGGTGGCGGTGGGTGTCGACGGCACCCCGGAGGAGATCACCGAGCGGGCCGCCGCGGCTCTCGCCACCCTCCCCGAGCCCGCGCTCTGACCTCGGCGGCGAGCCCGTTCGCCGCCTCCGGGCCCGTTCGCCGCCTCCGGGCCCGTTCGCCGCCTCCGGGCCCGGTCGGGAAGCCGGGCCCGTTCCCGTCCGCCCCTCCCCCTTTCCGTCCCTCCCCTCCCCCCTTTCCGTCTCCGTCCTCCGTACATCCCCGTATCTGCAAGGGACTTCACCGTGACCAGACTCAGCGTCGAGATGCTGGCAGCGGACAGCGTCGAGCCGATCACCTCGGCGGGCCACGCCCGACTGGGCATCGCCGTGCTCGCCGGGATCGCCGTCATCGTCCTGCTCATCACCCGGTTCAAGCTGCACGCCTTCCTGGCGCTGACCATCGGCTCGCTCGCGCTCGGCGCGTTCGCCGGGGCGCCGCTCGACAAGGCGATCGCGAGCTTCACCACGGGCCTCGGTTCCACGGTCGCCGGTGTCGGCGTGCTGATCGCGCTCGGCGCGATCCTCGGCAAACTGCTCGCCGACTCGGGCGGCGCCGACCAGATCGTCGACACGATCCTCGCGCGGGCGGGCGGCCGTTCGATGCCGTGGGCGATGGTGCTGATCGCCTCGGTGATCGGGCTGCCGCTGTTCTTCGAGGTCGGCATCGTGCTGCTGATCCCGGTGGTGCTGATGGTCGCCAAGCGCGGCAACTACTCCCTGATGCGCATCGGTGTCCCGGCCCTCGCCGGTCTCTCCGTGATGCACGCGCTGATCCCGCCGCACCCGGGCCCGCTGGCCGCGATCGACACCGTCAAGGCCAACCTGGGTCTCACCCTGGCCCTCGGCATCGTCGTCGCCGTCCCGACGGTGATCATCGCCGGACCGCTCTTCTCCCGGTTCGCGGCCCGCTGGGTGGACGTCCCGGCGCCGGACCGGATGATCCCGCAGCGCCCCTCGGAGGAGCTGGAGAAGCGTCCCGGCTTCGGCGTCACGGTCGCGACGATCATGCTGCCGGTCGTGATGATGCTCTCCAAGGCGCTGGTCGACATCGTCGTGGACGACCCCGGCCACCTGGTGCAGCGGGTCTTCGACGTCGTCGGCTCGCCGCTGATCGCCCTGCTCGCGGCCGTCCTCGTCGGCATGTTCACGCTGGGGCGGCCCGCCGGGTTCTCGAAGGAGCGGCTGTCGTCCGCGGTCGAGAAGGGGCTCATGCCGATCGCGGGCATCCTGCTGATCGTCGGCGCGGGCGGCGGCTTCAAGCAGACGCTGATCGACTCGGGCGTCGGCCAGATGATCCTGGAGATCTCCAAGGACTGGTCGATACCGGCGCTGCTGCTGGCCTGGCTGATCGCGGTGGCGATCCGGCTCGCGACGGGGTCGGCGACGGTCGCGACGATCTCCGCCGCCGGGCTCGCGGCCCCGCTCGCCGCCGACCTGTCGACCACCCACACGGCCCTGCTGGTGCTCGCCATCGGCGCCGGTTCGGTCTTCTTCAGCCATGTCAACGACGCCGGGTTCTGGCTGGTCAAGGAGTACTTCGGGCTGGGCGTCGGGCAGACCGTGAAGACCTGGTCGGTGATGGAGACGATCATCTCGGTGGTCGGCGGCGGGGTGGTCCTGCTGCTGTCGCTGGTCATCTAGCGGACGATCGGGAGGCGGGGACATGGGTCACCCACTGTTCGACATCGGCGGCAGGACCGCCCTGGTCACCGGGGCGAGCCGGGGCATCGGCCTCGCGCTCGCCCGCGGCCTGCGCGAGGCCGGGTGCACGGTGGTCCTCAACGGCCGGGACCGCGACCGGCTCGACGAGGCCGCCGCCCGGCTCGGCGACGACGTGCGCACCGCCGCCTTCGACGTCACCGACGGCGCTTCGGTCGAGGCCGGGATCGCCGACGTGGAGGAGCGGATCGGTCCGCTGGACATCCTGGTGAACAACGCGGGCATGCAACTGCGCGCCCCGCTCCTGGAGTTCGCCGACGCGGACTGGCACCGCGTCCTCGACACCAACCTCACCGGCGCGTTCCTCGTCGGCCGCGCGGCGGCCCGGCGGATGACGGAACGCGGCCACGGCAAGATCGTCAACATCTGCTCGCTCCAGAGCGAGGTGGTCCGCCCCGGCATCGCGCCCTACGCGGCCGCCAAGGGCGCCCTGAAGATGCTCACCAAGGGCATGTGCGCGGAGTGGGGCCCGCTCGGCGTCCAGGTCAACGGCCTGGGCCCCGGCTACATCGAGACGGAGCTGACCCGGCCCCTGGTGGAGGACGAGGAGTTCGGCGCCTGGGTGCGCGGACGCACCCCCGCCGGACGCTGGGGCCGCACCGAGGACCTGGTGGGCGGGGTGCTGTTCCTGGCGTCGCCCGCCGCGGACTTCGTCGGCGGGCAGATCCTGTACGTCGACGGCGGCATGACGAGCGTCCTGTGACCGGGGGCGGCAGCGGGACGGCGGCGACGGTGCCGGGGTGCGTCGCGCGCGGCCCGGGCGACCTGCGCGTCGAGGCGCTGCCGGTGCCCGAGCCGGGGCCGGGCGAGGTGCTGATCGCCGTCAGGTTCGGCGGGATCTGCGGGTCCGACCTGCACTACTGGCGCCACGGCGGGGTCGGCGACTTCCGGCTCACCGAGCCGATGGTCCTCGGCCACGAGGTGGTCGGCACCGTCCTCGCCCACGGTCCCGGCGCCCGCGGCCCCGCGCCGGGCACCGTCGTCGCCGTGCACCCGGCGACCCCGTGCGGGGCGTGCCCGGAGTGCCTCTCCGGGCGGCGCAACGTCTGCCGGGACACCCGCTACCTCGGCAGCGCCGCCCGCACCCCGCACGTGCAGGGCGGCTTCACCGCCCGGCTGGCCGTCCCCGCCGGGCAGGCGCGGGCGCTGCCCGAGGGGCTCGGACCGCGCCGGGCCGTGCTCGCCGAACCGCTCTCCGTGGCGCTGCACGCGCTGCGCCGGGCCGGGGACGTGCGCGGACGGCGGGTGCTGGTGACCGGCGCCGGGCCGATCGGCTGCCTGGTGGTCGCGGCCGCCAGGGCGGCGGGCGCGGCCCGGGTCACGGTGACCGACCTGCTGCCCGCCGCGCTGGAGTACGGGCGGCTCGCGGGCGCCGACGCCGTCGTACGGGCGGACGACCCGGCGGACCCGGGGTGGCCCGAGGAGGCGGACGTGGCCGTCGAGGCGTCCGGGGTGGCGGCGGGGCTCGACGCGTGTCTGCGCCGGGTGCGGCGCGGCGGGGTGGTCGTCCAGCTCGGCATGCTGCCGCCCGGGGCGAGCCCGATCGCCGGGAATCTGCTGGTGAGCCGGGAGATCGAGGTGCGCGGGGCGTTCCGCTTCGACACCGAGTTCGACGACGCGCTGCGGCTTCTCGCGGCGGGGCCGGTGTTCGACCGGCTGATCAGCGCGGTGGTCCCGGTCGACGAGGCACGGACGGCGTTCGCCCTGGCGGCCGACCGGAGCCGGTCCTGCAAGGTGCTGCTGGACTTCGGGGACGGGGCGGCCTCGGCCCCGGCCCCGCCGGAAACACATACCGGCCACACTGGCCAGATCGGCCACACAGGCCACACCGGCTGACGGGGTCACGGGGGTGGGCGGGATCTGCTCCCCGGCGGCATCACCCGGGACGAACCCTGCCTGCTTCCCCCAGCGCAGTCACCGGAGCGGGCGGGTACTGCTCCCCCGGCGGGCCGCTCCACCCCCGGGCGCGGGTCACCGTACCCGCCCCACCAGGCCCCCCGGGCGCGGGCCACCGCACCCGCCCACCAGGCCCCCGGCGCGGGCCACCGCACCC
>NZ_FMCI01000398.1 GCF_900091845.1 Streptomyces sp. SolWspMP-5a-2 | reverse complement strand
AACTCGGCGAGGTCGAGACCGCCCTGGACCGCTCAGGGCTGGTGAGCGAGGCGGTCGTCACCGTCGACGAGACCGCCTCCTCCGGCGCCACCCTCATGGCGCACCTGGTCCCCGCCCCCGAATCCGGCTGCGACGAGGCCGAGTTCGTCCCGGCCGTCGAACGGCACCTGCGCTCCGCGCTGCCCGGCTACATGGTCCCGTCCGTCCTCGTCGTCCTCGATGCCCTGCCCCGCACCCCCAACGGCAAGGTCGACCGGTCGGCCCTGACCCGCCCCGCCGCCCCGGCCCCCGACCGCACGGCGCCCAGGACCCCGGCCGAGGAGACCCTCGCCGCGCTCTGGCAGGACGTCCTCCACCTGGACTCCGTCGGCGTGCACGACAACTTCTTCGCCCTCGGCGGCCACTCCCTGCTCGTCACCCAGCTCGTCGCCCGCATCCGCCAGGTCCTGCGCGCGGACGTGCGGCTGCGGGACGTCTTCGACGCGCCCACCGTCGCCGACCTGGCCCGGACGGTCGAGGCGGCCGGCCGGGTCGACGAGGGCGCCCTCGTCCCGGCCCCGGCCGACGAACCGCTCGTCGCGTCCTACGCCCAGCAGCGGATGTGGTTCCTGCACCGCATGAACCCCGACAGCAGCCTCTACAACATCGCCGCGGCCTGGCGACTCGACGGCGCCCTCGACCCGGACGCCCTGGAACACGCCCTCAACGAGATCATCCGCCGTCAGCAGGTGCTCAGGACCGTCTTCCCCGAGCGGGGCGGCGTGCCGCACCCCGTCGTGCGGGACTTCGTCCACCGCCCGCTGCCCCTGATCGACGTCTCCGCCACCCCGGACCCCGAGCGGGCCGCCGACGACGTGGTCACCGCGGAGGCCGACCTGCCCTTCGACCTCGCCGAGGGACCGCTCACCCGGATCGGCCTGGTCAGGCTTGCCACCCGGCGGCACATCCTGATGGTCAGCATGCACCACATCCTCGGCGACGACTGGTCGCTCGACGTGCTGCTCACCGAACTCTCCGCCCTCTACGCCGCCTTCGCCGACGACCGGACCGCCGACCTGCCCGAACTGCCCGTCCAGTACACGGACTTCGCCCGCTGGCAGAACCGCATGCTCGAAGACCGCCAGGTCGAGAAACACCTCGCCTTCTGGCGCGACCAGCTCGACGGCGCCGAACACGCCCTCGACCTGCCCACCGACCGCCCCCGGCCTTCGGTGCCCAGCCACCGGGGCGGCACCGTCTCCTTCACCCTCACCCCCCAACTCAGCGACGCCCTGCGGGAGATCAGCCACGACCACGACGCCACCGTCTTCATGACGGTCGCCACCGCCTTCAACATCCTGCTGCACCGCTACAGCGGCCAGGACGACTTCTGCGTCGGCTACGCGGTGGGCAACCGCGACCGGCTGGAGACGGAGAACCTGATCGGTCTCTTCGTCAACACCCTGATCCTGCGCTCCCGGCTGGCCCCGGACGACACCTTCGCCTCCCAGCTCCGCCAGGTCCGCGCCTCCATGCTGCGGGCCGACGCCCACCGGGACCTGCCGTTCGAGAAGCTCGTCGAGGAGATCCAGCCCGTCCGCGACCTCTCCCGCCACCCCCTCTTCCAGGTGACCTACAGCTACACCACCACCCACGGCTCCAAGGCCGAACCCGGCACCTCCGTGCCCGGCTTCGGCAACCGCGACATCACCCTCCCCGGAATCGACATCGGCTACTACGAACACGACTCCAGGACCGCCAAGTTCGACCTCGCCTTCTTCCTCTCCGAGACCGGCCCCGGAAACGGCCTGGAGGGTGAGATCGAATTCGCCACGGATCTTTTCGACCGGAGTTCCGTGGAGCGTTTGGTGGGGTTGTTCACGGTGTTGCTTGAGGGTGTGGTGGGCGGGGTGGATGCGCGGGTGGGTGAGGTGGCTGTTCTGGATGGTGTGGGTCGGGGTGAGGTGGTGGCGTTCGGTGATGGTGGGGGTGTGGTGGGTGGTGGGGTGGTGGGTTTGCATGAGTTGTTCGAGCGGCGGGTGGTGGGGTGTCGGGATGCGGTGGCGGTGGAGTGTGGTGGGGTGGGTGTGCGTTATGGGGAGTTGGATGGTTGGGCGAATGCGGTTGCTTTGAGGTTGGTGGGTTTGGGGGTGGGGGTGGATTGTCTGGTGGGTTTGTGTGTGTCGCGGGGTGTGGGGATGGTGGCGGGAATGTTGGGGGTGTTGAAGGCGGGGGCTGGTTATGTGCCGTTGGATCCGGGTTATCCGGTGGAGCGTTTGAAATTCATGGCGGCTGATTCCGGTGTGGGGGTGGTGGTGTGTGATGCGTCGGTGAGGGGGGTGGTGGAGGGATTGGTGGGTCCCGGGGTTGTGGTGGTGTGTGTGGATGAGGAGGGGTTGCGGGAGGGGTCGGTGGTGGGGCCTGGTGTGGAGGTGTTTTCGGGGGGTGCGGCGTATTGCATTTATACGTCGGGTTCGACGGGTGTGCCGAAGGGGGTGGTGTTGTCGCACGGGAGTGCGGTGGCTTTTGTGGAGTGGGCTGTGAGTGTGTTCGGTGGTGTGGGTGGGGGGTTGTTGTCGCGGGTTCTTGGTTCGACGTCGATGTGTTTTGACTTGTCGGTGTTCGAAGTGTTC
>NZ_FMCI01000124.1 GCF_900091845.1 Streptomyces sp. SolWspMP-5a-2 | reverse complement strand
TGCCGACCTCGCGGGCGACGCGGGTGACCTCGTCGGCGAAGGCGCGCAGTTGCTCGACCATCGTGTTGACGGTGTCCTTGAGTTCGAGGATCTCGCCGCGGGCGTCGACGGTGATCTTCTTGGAGAGGTCGCCGTTGGCGACGGCGGTGGTGACCTGCGCGATGTTGCGGACCTGCGAGGTCAGGTTCGACGCCATGAAGTTGACGTTGTCGGTGAGGTCCTTCCACACCCCCGACACCCCGCGCACCTGCGCCCGGCCGCCCAACTGCCCCTCGGTGCCCACCTCGCGGGCCACCCGGGTCACCTCGTCGGCGAAGGCGGAGAGCTGGTCGACCATCGTGTTCACGGTGAGCTTCAGCTCCAGCAGCTCGCCGGTCGCCTCCACCGTCACCGTCCGGGTCAGGTCGCCGCGCGCCACCGCCGTCGTCACCAGGGCGATGTCCCGCACCTGCGCGGTCAGCCGGGCCGCCATGGTGTTGACCGCCTCCGTCACGTCCCGCCAACTTCCGGACAGGCGCTGCACCTTGGCCCGGCCGCCGAGCCGCCCCTCGGTGCCGACCTCGCGGGCCACCCGGGTCACCTCGCCGGTGAACAGCGACAGTTGGTCCACCATCGTGTTCACGGCCCGGCCGAGCCGCCGCAGATCGCCCCGCAACTGCCGGTTCCCGTCGTGCAGATCGACCCGCTGGGTCAGATCGCCGCCCGCCACCGCGTGCAGCACCCGGGTGGCGTTCGCGGCCGGGACCACCAGCGCGTCCAGGATCTGGTTCACGTCGCTGACCCGGGACGCCCACGCGCCCTGCCCCGGACTGGCCGAAAGTCGCTCGTCCAGCCGCCCGTGCCTGACCAGCTCCCGCTTCACCCGCTGCGTCTCGCCGTTGAAGTGCGCCGTGCGGTCCACGATCTGGTTGAAGACGGCGGTCAGTTCGGCCACCATCCCCTCGCCGGTCTCCGGCACCTTCCTGAGGTCGCCGTCCCGGGCGGCGGTCATCGCGGCGAGCAGCGGACGCAGATCGGATGCTCGGATCCGGTCAGGAATCCGCTCATCCCCGATCAGACGCGTAGCACGGTTCTCACTCATGGCGGCCCACTTCGGTAACTCGGCGCTTATGGGCGTGGCCAGTCTGTCACTCTGTCGCCATCGACTGAGGCGTATTCGCGCGAACCGTCCGGGGAGCTGTGCATGGGGGCCATTCCGACGCAACGGGAGGCTGCTTCCGGTGGTTGCGGCGCTTCCGACGCGTCCGCGCGGGCGGGCGCGGTGCCGCCCGCCCGCACCCGGGCGACCCTGCCCGGCAGCCCCCTCGCGCCGGGCTCCGCGCGGGTCCTGGTGCGCGCCGCGCTCGCCGAGTGGGCCGCGTCCGCGTTCCCCGGCGCCGAGCGCCTCACCGACCGGCTCGCCGAGGACGCCGTCGTCGTGGTCAGCGAACTCGTCACCAACGCCGTCGTGCACGCCGGCACCGACGTCGAGCTGGCCTGCCGCCTGGAACCGGACGCGGGCGCCCTCGTCGTCGAGGTCGGCGACCACCATCCCTCCCGCGCGCCCCGCGACACCGAACCCTCCTACGAGGCGCCCGAGCACGGCCGGGGACTGCGCCTGGTCGCCGCCCTCGCCGAGTCCTGGGGCGTCACCTACCGCAGGGGCGCCAAGACCGTCTGGGCGCGGCTGGCCGCCGAGGGGCCGCCGGGCGACGCGGGCGATCCGGGGGAGACGGGGCGGGAGCGGGAGGAGACGGGCGCGGAGACCGACGAGATCAGGCCGTTCGACGGGCGGGACATCCTCGCGCGCGGCCTGCGGGTCGCCGAGAGCCTCGCCCCCGAGCCCCCGGCCGCCGAACGCGACCGGGACTGGCTCAACCGCGGTGCCCTCTCCTTCCTCGCCGAGGCGTCCGACCTGCTCGCCGGACAGCTCGACGAGAACCTCGTCGCCGCCCTCGCCGGACAGCTCATCGTGCCCCGCCTCGCCGACTGGTGCGCCGTCTGGCTGGAGGACGAGGCGAGCGGGCGCGGCGGCTGGTCGGGCGACGGCTCCCGCGGGGACGGCGCCCGCCTCGCCCGGGTCTGGCACGGCAGCGAGAACCGCATCGAGGAGCTGCGCCGGGCCCTGGAGAAGGACCCGCCGCGCCTGCTGTCCACCGACCGCGGCGGCCCCGTCCCCTACCCGTGGCCGGGCGAGGCGCTCGGCGCCCGCGACGGCCTTGGCGCGGCCCTCGCCTACCGGCTGGTCGCGGGCGGCCGCCCGCTGGGCACGCTCGTCATCGGCCGCTCCGGGCTCAGCCGCTTCCCCGACGAGATCACCGGCCTGGTCGAGGACCTCAGCCGCCGGGTGGCGCTCGCCGTCGGCGCGGCCCGCCAGTACGCCCGGCAGGCCACCATCAGCCAGGTGCTCCAGCGCGGGCTGCTGCCGGTCGCCGTCGCCGAGATCCCCGGGGTGCGCAGCGCGCTGGTCTACGAACCCTGCGACCAGGGCGGCCCGAGCGGCGACTTCTACGACCTGTTCCCGGGCGGCGACGGCCGCTGGTGCTTCGCCGTCGGGGACGTCCAGGGCAAGGGCCCCGAGGCCGCCGTCGTCATCGGCCTGGCCCGCCCCTGGCTGCGGCTGCTGGCCCGGGAGGGCTACCGGGTCGCCGACGTCCTCGACCGCCTCAACCGGCTCCTCCTGGACGACGCCACGGAGGCCGCCGACGCCGCCGCCCGCGCCCTCGCCCGGCCCGCCACCCCCGGCGACGGCCCGCAGACCCGCTTCCTCTCGCTCCTCTACGGCGAGCTGGTGCCCTTCGACGGCGGGGTCCGCTGCACCCTCGCCTCCGCGGGACACCCGCTGCCGCTGCTCCTGGGCCCGGGAGGGGACGTCCGCACGGTGGCCGTGCCGCAGACCCTGCTCGGCGTCGTCGACGACGAGACGTACACCAGCGAGACGTTCGAGCTGCGGACCGGCGACACCCTGCTGTGCGTCACCGACGGCGTCACCGAGCGCCGCTCCGGCGCCCGCCAGTTCGACGACGCCGACGGCCTGGCGACCGCGCTGGCGGGCTGCGCGGGCCTGAGCGCCGAACGCGTCGCGGAGCGCATCAGACGCCTCGTCCACGACTTCGGCCCCAAGCCCCCGGAGGACGACCTCGCGCTGCTGGTCCTCCAGGCGGAGTGAGCGCCCGCGCACCGGCCCCGGTCCACCGCGGGCCGCCGTCCGGCGCGCGTGCTGGACAATGGAGGACATGCCTTCCGCACTCCCCGACGGCGAACCGGTCCCCGAGGACGGCGCCCTGCCCGCCGCCGCGCTGACCGGCGCCGCCGACCGCCCGCTCGGGTTCTACCTGCACGTCCCGTACTGCGCGACCCGCTGCGGGTACTGCGACTTCAACACCTACACGGCGACCGAGCTGCGCGGCACCGGCGGTGTCCTCGCCTCCCGCGACAACTACGCCGACACCCTGACCGACGAGGTCCGCCTGGCCCGCAAGGTCCTCGGCGACGACCCGCGCCCGGTCCGCACGGTCTTCGTCGGCGGCGGCACCCCCACCCTGCTGGCCGCCGCCGACCTGGTGCGGATGCTGGCCGCCGTCCGCGAGGAGTTCGGCCTCGCGCCGGACGCCGAGGTGACGACCGAGGCGAACCCGGAGTCGGTGGACCCCACCTACCTGGCCGAACTGCGCGAGGGCGGCTTCAACCGGATCTCGTTCGGCATGCAGAGCGCCCGGCGGCACGTGCTGCGGGTCCTCGACCGCACCCACACCCCCGGCCGCCCCGAGGCGTGCGTCGCGGAGGCGCGGGCGGCGGGCTTCGCGCACGTGAACCTGGACCTGATCTACGGCACCCCGGGCGAGTCCGACGACGACTGGCGGGCCTCCCTGGACGCGGCCGTCGGCGCCGGACCCGACCACGTCTCCGCGTACGCCCTGATCGTCGAGGAGGGCACGGGCCTGGCCCGCAGGATCCGCCGCGGCGAGGTCCCGATGACCGACGACGACGTGCACGCCGACCGCTACCTGATCGCCGACGAGGCGCTGGCGGCGGCCGGGTTCGACTGGTACGAGGTGTCGAACTGGGCCACCTCCGAGGCGGCCAGGTGCCTGCACAACGAGCTGTACTGGCGGGGCGCCGACTGGTGGGGCGCGGGCCCCGGCGCCCACTCCCACGTCGGCGGGGTGCGCTGGTGGAACGTCAAGCACCCCGGCGCCTACGCGGCGGCCCTGGCGGCCGGGCGCTCACCCGGCGCGGGCCGCGAGCTGCTGACCGACGAGGACCGCCGGGTGGAGCGCGTCCTGCTGGAGCTGCGGCTGCGCGACGGCGTCCCGCTCGCCCTGCTGCGGCCCGAGGGCCTCGCGGCGGCCGCCAGGGCCCGCGCCGACGGCCTGCTGGAGAGCGGGCCCTACGAGTACGGCCGCGCCGCGCTCACCCTGCGCGGCAGGCTCCTGGCGGACGCCGTGGTGCGGGACCTGGTGGACTGAGCCGCACCGCGCCCGGCGCGGGCCCGGCGGGTCAGGCCGGCGCCGTCACGAAGTCGATCAGCTCCTCCACCCGGCCCAGCAGGGCGGGCTCCAGGTCCTTGTACGAGTGGACCCGGGACAGGATGTGCTGCCAGGCCGCGCCGGTGTTCTCCGGCCAGCCCAGGGCCCGGCACACGCCCGTCTTCCAGTCCTGGCCGCGCGGCACCCGCGGCCAGGCCGCGATGCCCAGCGAGGACGGCTTCACGGCCTCCCAGACGTCGATGTAGGGGTGCCCCACGACCAGCGCGTCCTCGCTGGTCACCTGCTCGGCGATGCGCCACTCCTTGGAGCCGGGGACCAGGTGGTCCACCAGGACGCCGAGCCGCGCGTCGGGCCCCGGCGCGAACGAGGCGACGATCGACGGGAGGTCGTCCACCCCCTCCAGGTACTCGACGACCACGCCCTCCACCCGCAGGTCGTCGCCCCAGACCCGCTCGACCAGCTCCGCGTCGTGCCGCCCCTCGACGTAGATCCGGCCCGCCCTGGCCACCCGGGCGCGGGCGCCGGGGACGGCCACCGAGCCCGACGCCGTGCGGGAGGGGCGGCTCGGTCCCGCGACCGGCCGGACGAGGGTCACCACCCGGCCCTCCAGCAGAAAGCCGCGCGGTTCCATCGGGAACACGCGGTGCTTGCCGAAGCGGTCCTCCAGCGTCACCGTGCCGGCCTCGCAGCGGATCACCGCCCCGCAGAATCCGGTGGCCGGTTCCTCCACCACGAGACCGGGGTCGGCCGCGATCTCGGGCACGGGCTTGGGCTTCTTCCACGGCGGAGTCAGGTCCGACGAGTACGGGCGCATTCGGATGACGATAGGAGAAGCACGGGCCTCCGGGGGCGTCAGGTCACCGCGACACGCCGAACCGGGCCGCCAGCGCGTCCCGCTGGGCCCGCACGAACGCCGCGTCCACCACCGCTCCGTGACCGGGCACGTACCGCGCGTCCGGCCCGCCCAGCGCCAGCAGCCGGTCCAGCGCCCGGGGCCAGTGCGCGGGCACCGCGTCGGGCCCGGCCTGCGGCTCGCCCGACTCCTCGACCAGGTCCCCGCAGAACACCACCGCGGGCGCCCCCGGCACCACCACGGCCAGGTCGTGCGCGGTGTGCCCGGGACCCACGTCCGCCAGCACCACCCGGGTCCCGCCGCCGAGGTCGACGGCCAGCTCCCCGGCGACCGCGCGCGAGGGCGCCACCAGGGCGTCCACCGCCTCCCCTGCCGCCCGCGGGTCCAGCCCCTCGCGCACCGCGTCGGCCAGCAGCTCGGCGGGGTCAGCGGGCCGCCCGCCGTCCGCCCCGGCGGCGCCGAACACCTCCGCGCCGGTGAACGCGGCCGCACCGAGCACGTGGTCGAAGTGCGGGTGGGTCAGGGCGAGATGGGTCACACGCCCCCCGGCCAGCGCCTCGGCCCGCCCGCGCAGCAGCGCGCCCTCCGCGAGGCAGGACCCGGCGTCCACCACCAGCGCGGCCCCGTCCCCGACCACGAGGCCCGCCGTGCAGTCCCAGCCCGGCAGCCGGCACCGCCCGACCCCGTCCCGCAGCCGTTCCCACCCCAGCTCTTCCCAAGTCACTCTCATACCGTGACGCTAGTGCCGTGACCGGAGAGGTCCGCCGCCGGACTTTTCCGGTCGGGGCACCGGCCGCGGCACGGGTCGGGGTCGGCCGGCCTTGCCCCCGGTGCACCCGTGCGCCGTACACTGGCCGGGGAACGCTGGCACTCGCGCGCGCTGAGTGCCAGGCCGGTGCCGAGGGGACGACTTGGGAGGTGTGCGCGATGCTGAGCGAGCGGAGGCTCCAGGTGCTGCGCGCCATCGTCCACGACTACGTCGGGACCGAGGAGCCGGTCGGTTCCAAGGCGCTGACCGAACGGCACAACCTCGGGGTCTCCCCGGCGACCGTGCGCAACGACATGGCCGCCCTGGAGGACGAGGGCTTCATCGCCCAGCCGCACACCAGCGCCGGGCGCATCCCCACCGACAAGGGCTACCGGCTGTTCGTCGACAAGCTGGCCGGGGTGAAGCCGATGACCGGCCCCGAGCGGCGTGCCATCCACAGCTTCCTGGACGGCGCCGTCGACCTGGACGACGTCGTCGCCCGCACGGTGCGGCTGCTCGCGCAGCTGACCCGGCAGGTCGCCGTCGTGCAGTACCCGTCGCTGACCCGCTCCACGGTCCGGCACGTGGAACTGCTGTCGCTGGCCCCGGCCCGGCTGATGCTGGTCCTGATCACCGACACCGGCCGGGTCGAACAGCGGCTGGTGGACTGTCCCGCGCCGTTCGGCGAGTCCTCGCTCGCCGACCTGCGGGCCCGGCTCAACAGCCGGGTCGCGGGACGGCGCTTCACCGACGTGCCCCCGCTCGTCGAGGACCTGCCCGAGGCCTTCGACGTCGAGGACCGGGGCACCGTCTCGACCGTGCTCTCCACCCTGCTGGAGACGCTCGTCGAGGAGAACGAGGAGCGGCTGATGATCGGCGGCACCGCCAATCTCACCCGCTTCGGACATGACTTTCCTCTCGTGATCCGTCCGGTCCTGGAGGCCCTGGAGGAACAGGTCGTCCTCCTCAAACTCCTGGGCGAGGCGGGGGATTCGGGCATGACCGTACGCATCGGTCACGAGAACGCCTACGAGGGACTCAACTCCACGTCCGTGGTCTCGGTCGGCTACGGTTCGGGCGGCGAGGCAGTCGCCAAGCTCGGCGTGGTCGGACCGACCCGCATGGATTACCCGGGAACGATGGGAGCGGTACGCGCAGTGGCACGGTACGTCGGACAGATCCTGGCGGAGTCGTAAGTGGCCACGGACTACTACGCCGTTCTCGGCGTGCGCCGCGACGCGTCGCAGGATGAGATCAAGAAGGCCTTCCGGCGGCTCGCACGCGAGCTGCATCCGGACGTGAACCCGGATCCGAAGACCCAGGAGCGGTTCAAGGAGATCAACGCCGCCTACGAGGTGCTCTCGGACCCGCAGAAGAAGCAGGTCTACGACCTCGGCGGGGACCCCCTCTCGCAGGCGGGCGGCGGAGGCGCGGGCGGCTTCGGCGCCGGTGGCTTCGGCAACTTCTCCGACATCATGGACGCCTTCTTCGGCACGGCGTCGCAGCGCGGACCGCGCTCGCGCACCCGCCGCGGCCAGGACGCCATGATCCGGCTGGAGATCGAGCTGGACGAGGCGGCCTTCGGCACCACGAAGGACATCCAGGTCGACACCGCCATCGTCTGCTCCACGTGCAGCGGCGAGGGCGCGGCCCCCGGCACCACCGCCCAGACCTGCGACATGTGCCGCGGGCGCGGCGAGGTGTCGCAGGTGACCCGGTCCTTCCTCGGCCAGGTCATGACCTCCCGCCCCTGCCCCCAGTGCCAGGGCTTCGGCACGGTCGTGCCGACCCCCTGCCCGGAGTGCGCGGGCGACGGCCGGGTCCGCTCCCGCCGCACCCTGACGGTGAAGATCCCGGCCGGTGTCGACAACGGCACCCGCATCCAGCTCGCGGGCGAGGGCGAGGTCGGCCCAGGCGGCGGCCCCGCGGGTGACCTCTACGTCGAGATCCACGAGCTGCCGCACTCCATGTTCCAGCGGCGCGGCGACGACCTGCACTGCACGGTCACCATCCCGATGACGGCGGCGGCCCTCGGCACCAAGGTGCCGCTGGAGACGCTGGACGGTCTGGAGGAGGTCGACATCAGGCCCGGCACCCAGTCCGGCCAGTCGATCCCGCTGCACGGGCGCGGTGTCACGCACCTGCGCGGCGGCGGCCGCGGCGACCTCATCGTGCACGTCGAGGTGCAGACGCCGACGAAGCTCGACCCCGAGCAGGAGCGGGTGCTGCGCGAGCTGTCCAAGCTGCGCGGCGAGGAGCGCCCGCTGGGCCAGTTCCAGCCGGGCCAGCAGGGCCTGTTCTCCCGTCTGAAGGACGCCTTCAACGGGCGCTGAGCGCCCCCGGACGGGCCTTGCCCCACGGCCTCGCGCCGGGGGCAAGGCCCGATTCGGTCCTGCCGGGAGGACGTGATTACATGCGGTCATGTCCTCCCCGCTGACCGATCTCTTCCCGCATCCGATCGTGCAGGCCCCCATGGCGGGCGGTGTCTCCGTCCCGCAACTGGCCGCCGCCGTGTCCGAGGCGGGCGGGCTCGGCTTCCTCGCCGCCGGGTACAAGACAGCCGACGGCATGTACCAGGAGATCAAACAGCTCCGCGGGCTCACCGGCCGCCCCTTCGGCGTCAACCTCTTCCTGCCGCAGCCCGAGTACGCGGACCCGTCGGCGGTCGAGGTGTACGCGCACCAACTCGCGGGCGAGGCCGCCTGGTACACCACCGAACTCGGCGACCCGGACAGCGGCCGGGACGACGGCTACGACGCCAAGCTGGCCGTCCTGCTCGACAACCCGGTGCCGGTGGTGTCGTTCCACTTCGGCGTGCCGAAGCCGCAGGTGCTGGAGTCGCTGCACCGGGCCGGGACCTTCACCCTGGTCACCGTGACCACCGCGGACGAGGCCCTCGCCGTCGAGCGGGCCGGGGCGGGCGCGGTGATCGCGCAGGGCATGGAGGCGGGCGGCCACCAGGGCACCCACCGCGACCTGCCCGAGCTGGACGGCTCAGGGCTCGGCCTGCTCGCGCTGATCGCGCAGGTCCGGGAGACCGTCTCGCTGCCGATCGTCGCCGCGGGCGGCATCATGCGCGGCCACCAGATCGCCGCCGCCCTCGCCTGCGGAGCGACCGCGGCCCAGCTCGGCACGGCGTTCCTCGCCACCCCCGAGTCCGGCGCCAACGCGCTGCACAAGCAGGCGCTGACCAACCCGCTCTACGTGCGCACCGAGCTGACCCGCGCCTTCTCCGGGCGTCCGGCCCGCGGCCTGGTCAACCGGTTCCTGCGCGAGCACGGCCCCTACGCGCCCGCCGCCTACCCGGAGGTCCACCACCTCACCTCGCCGCTGCGCAAGGCCGCCGCCAAGGCCGGGGACGCGCAGGGCATGGCGCTCTGGGCGGGCCAGGGCCACCGGATGGCCAGGGAGCTGCCCGCGGGCCAGCTCGTCGAGGTGCTCACCGCCGAGATCGAGGCGGCCCGTGACGCGCTGACCCCCGGGGGCGGCGCCCGATGACCGCGCCGGTCTTCGTCGCCGACGCCCTGGCCACCGCCGACCTGCGGGACGGCGCCTTCGTGCTGGACGGCGCCGAGGGGCGGCACGCGGTCTCCGTGAAGCGGCTGCGGCCCGGCGAGCGCGTCGTCCTCACCGACGGGCGCGGGCACTGGACCGAGGGCGTGGTGCGGGCCGCCGAGGGCAAGGACCGGCTGGTCCTCGCCGAGGTGGCGGAGCCGGTCGAGGAGCCCGTCGCGGCGCCCCGGATCACCGTCGTGCAGGCGCTGCCCAAGGGCGACAGGGGCGAGGTCGCGGTGGAGACCATGACCGAGGTAGGCGTGGACGCCGTGGTGCCCTGGCAGGCGTCCCGCTGCGTCACCCAGTGGCGGGACGAGCGCGGGCAGAAGGCGCTCGCCAAGTGGCGGGCCACCGCCCGGGAGGCGGGCAAGCAGTCCCGCCGGGTGCGCTTCCCCGAGATCGCGGAGGCCGCGACGACCAAGCAGGTGGCGGCACTTCTGGCCACCGCCGACCTCGCCGTCGTCCTGCACGAGGACCGCGACTGGCCGAGCGTGCCGCTGGCCACCGCCGAACTCCCCGCCGACGGCGACATCGTGCTCGTCGTAGGACCCGAAGGGGGCGTCTCCCCCGAGGAGTTGACCCTGTTCGCCGAGGCGGGCGCCGCCGCCCACCGGCTGGGCCGCAGCGTGCTGCGCACCTCCACCGCGGGCACCGCGGCGGCCGCCCTGCTCCTGGCCCGCACCGGCCGCTGGTCCTGACCCCCGCCGCCCGGCAGGTCCCGCCCACGTCGTCGAGCACCTGGGAACGTTCCTAGGTGGTACGCGGGGGGCGCACCCGTGGCCGTATGCGCTCTACCGCCGCGCCCCGGTCGGTGGGAGGCTGCCGTGCATGGCGGCATCGACATGGAGGATGCGGCGCCCGCGGGGACGGCGGGTCGCCGCCGCGGTGTGCCTGGCGACGGCGGCCGTGGGCGCCGCCACCGCGTGCGACCCGGGCGGGATGAGTTCCGCGACCGTGGCGTACACCACCGACCAGACGGCGACCGCGCGACTCGAGCACCAGCACGTCACCGTCCGCTGGCTGACCTGCACCGGCGACTACGGCGGGAAGAACGCGCCCACCCCGTCGGCCGGGGAGAGCACCGTCGTCGCGGTCGACTGCAAGGGGCAGACCAAGGACGGCAAGGACATCACCGTCACCGGCCGGGTCGACCGCGCGGTCGACGGTGCCTGCGTGCGCGGTGACCTGACCGCGAAGGTCGGCGGCAAACAGGTCTTCCGCGTCACCGGGCTCGGCGACTGCGGCGCCACCCCCTCGCCGATCTCCCAGCCCACCTTCGGCGGTGGCGGCGCCGGGCAGCCCACGGTCACCGTCACGGTCACCAAGACCCTCTGGTGCAAGGCCGATCCGCAGTGCTGGCCGGTCCAGGGCAAGTAGCGCGCGGGCCGCGGCCTGCGGAGAAGTGATCGAAACCGCTGTCCCCGCGGGCCGCCGCTGCATAGGGTGATCGGGTGACACAGCCCGCAGCCCCCGCGTATCTCCGGTTCCCGCACGTGCACGGCGACCTGGTGGCGTTCACCGCCGAGGACGACGTCTGGCTCGCGCCCCTCGACGGCGGCCGGGCCTGGCGGGCCAGTTCCGACAACGTCCCGGTCGGCCAGCCGCGCGTCTCGCCCGACGGCACCACCCTCGCCTGGACCTCCACCCGCGACGGCGCCCCCGAGGTGCACATCGCCCCGGTCGACGGCGGCCCCGCCACCCGCCTGACCCACTGGGGCAGCCGCCGCACCCAGGTCCGCGGCTGGACCCCGGACGGGCAGGTCCTCGCGATCACCACGCACGGGCAGGCGTCGGCGCGCCGGAGCTGGGCGCGGGCGGTCCCGCTCGACGGCGGCCCGGCCACCACCCTGCCCTACGGCCCGGTCGGCGACGTCGCGTTCGGCCCCGCCACCGTGCTGCTCTCCGCGCCGATGGGCCGCGAGGCCGCCTGGTGGAAGCGGTACCGGGGCGGCACCGCGGGCAAGCTGTGGATCGACCGCGGGGCCGACAACCCGGCGCACAGCGGGGAGTTCACGCGCCTGCACCAGGAGGTGGACGGCAACCTGGAGAGCCCGGTGTGGGTGGGGGAGCGGATCGCGTTCCTCTCCGACCACGAGGGCGTCGGCGCCGTCTACTCCTCCCTCGCCGACGGCTCCGACCTGCGCAGGCACACCCCCGTCGACGGGTTCTACGCCCGCCATCTCGCCGGTGACGGCAGCCGGTTGGTGTACAGCTCGGCCGGACAGCTGTACCTCCTGGACGACCTCGACGGCAGCGCGCCGCGCCCCCTCGACGTCCGGCTCGGCGGCTCCCGCACCGACCTCCAGCCCTACCCGCTGAACGCGGCCCACTGGTTCGGCGCCGCCCACCCCGACCACACCGCGCGCGGCAGCGCCGTCGCCGTCCGGGGCTCCGTCCACTGGGTCACCCACCGCTCGGGACCGGCCCGCGCGCTCGCCGCCGAACCCGGCGTCCGGGCCCGGCTGCCCCGCGTCTTCCGCGCCGACGGCGAGGAGTGGGTGGTGTGGGTGACGGACGCCGAGGGCGACGACGCCCTGGAGTTCGCGCCCGCCACCGGCACCGCACCCGGCACCAGCCCGCGCCGCCTCGCCGCCGGGCAGCTCGGCCGGGTCCTCGCCCTCGCGGTCGCCCCCGACGGCGGCCGGGTCGCCGTCGCCACCCACGACGGCCGCGTGCTGCTCGTCGAGCGGGAGAGCGGCGAGGTCCGCGAGGTCGACCGCAGCGCCGACGGCGACGCCTCCGGGCTGGTCTTCTCGCCCGACTCGACCTGGCTCGCCTGGTCCCACGCGGGCCCGCGCCCGCTGCGCCAGCTCCGCCTCGCCAGCACCACCGACCTCACCGTCACCGAGGCGACCCCGCTGCGGTTCCGCGACTGGTCGCCGGCGTTCACCCTGGACGGCAAGCACCTCGCGTTCCTCTCCGCGCGCGCCTTCGACCCGGTCTACGACGACCACGTCTTCGACCTCGCGTTCGTGGCGGGCGCCCGCCCGCACCTGATCACCCTCGCGGCGACCACACCGTCGCCGTTCGGACCGCAGCGCCACGGCCGGTCCTTCGACGCGCCGGACAAGGACGAGACCCCGGACAGCGAGGGCACCCCCGCCACCCGCGTCGACCTCGACGGACTCGCCGACCGGATCGTGCCGTTCCCGGTCGAGGCCGCCCGCTGCTCCACCCTGCGGGCCGCGAAGGACGGCGTGCTGTGGCTGCGCCACCCGGTGCGCGGGGTCCTCGGCGCCTCCCGGGCCACCCCGGACGACCCGGACCCCAAGAGCACCCTGGAGCGCTACGACCTCGCCCAGCAGCGCGTGGACCACCTCGCCTCGGACGCCGACCACTTCGCCGTCTCGGGCGACGGCAAGCGCGTCCTGCTGTGGACCGACGGCAGGCTCAAGGTCGTCCCCAGCGACCGGCGGGCCTCCTCCGACGACGACAGCGACAGCAACATCAGCGTCGACCTCGGCCGGATCCGGCAGACCGTCGACCCGGCCGCCGAGTGGCGGCAGATGTTCGACGAGACCGGCCGCCTGATGCGGGACAACTTCTGGCGGGCCGACCTCGGCGGCGTCGACTGGGACGCCGTCCTCGACCGCTACCGGCCCGTCCTCGCCCGCGTCTCCACCCACGACGACCTGGTCGACCTGCTCTGGGAGGTGCAGGGCGAACTCGGCACGTCCCACGCCTACGTCACCCCGCGCGGCGGCCACGGCGGGGACCGGCAGGGGCTGCTCGGCGCCGACCTCTCCCGGCACGAGGACGGCACCTGGCGCGTCGACCGGGTGCTGCCCACCGAGACCTCCGACCCCGACGCCCGCTCCCCGCTGGCCGCGCCCGGTGTCGCGGTGCGCCCCGGGGACGCCGTCGTCGCGGTCGGCGGCCTGCCGGTCGACCCGGTCACCGGTCCCGGGCCGCTGCTGGTGGGGGCCGCGGGCAAGCCGGTCGAGCTGACCGTGCTGCCGTCCGGCGGCGGCGACGCCCGGCACGCCGTCGTCGTCCCGATCGCCGACGAGGAGCCGCTGCGCTACCACGCCTGGGTCGCCGACCGGCGGGCCTACGTCCACGAGCGGTCCGGCGGGCGGCTCGGCTACCTGCACGTGCCGGACATGATCGGCTCCGGCTGGGCGCAGCTCCACCGCGACCTGCGGATCGAGGTGGCCAGGGAGGGCCTGGTGGTGGACGTGCGGGAGAACCGCGGCGGCCACACCTCGCAGCTCGTGGTGGAGAAGCTGGCCCGGCGGATCGTCGGCTGGGACCTGCCGCGCGGCCTGCGCGCCTCCAGCTACCCGGAGGACGCGCCGCGCGGTCCGGTGGTCGCCGTCGCCGACGAGTTCTCCGGCTCCGACGGGGACATCGTCAACGCGGCGATCAAGGCCCTCGGCATCGGACCGGTGGTCGGCACCCGCACCTGGGGCGGGGTGATCGGCATCGACAGCCGCTACCGGCTGGTCGACGGCACCCTGGTCACCCAGCCCAAGTACGCTTTCTGGCTCGAGGGTTACGGCTGGGGCGTGGAGAACCACGGTGTCGACCCGGACGTCGAGGTGGTGCAGCGCCCGCAGGACCACGCGGCGGGCCGCGACACCCAGCTCGACGCGGCGATCGCGCTCGCCCTGGAGTCCCTGGCGGGCCACCCGGCGAAGACACCGCCCGAGCTGCCGTAGATAGCATGCACGGACACCGACAGGGCGAGGCGTGAGGAGCACGGCCATGGCAGGGGAAGCGCAGGACGACTGCCTGTTCTGCAAGATCGTCGCAGGACAGATCCCGGCGACCGTCGTGCGGGAGACCGCGACGACCGTCGCCTTCCGGGACATCAACCCGAAGGCGCCGGTGCACGTCCTGGTGATCCCCAAGGCGCACTACCCGGACGCCGCCTCGCTCGCCGAGGGCGCCCCCGGGCTCGCCGCCGACGTGCTGCGCGAGACCCGTGCGGTCGCCGACGAGGAGAAGCTGGAGAGCTACCGGACCGTCTTCAACACGGGCGCGGGCGCCGGGCAGACCGTCTTCCACGCGCACGCCCACGTCCTCGGCGGGCGCGGCCTGCAGTGGCCCCCGGGATAGCCCGTGTCCGTCCGTGAACTCGTCGTCCTGGGCACCGCGAGCCAGGTCCCGACCCGGCACCGCAACCACAACGGCTATCTGCTGCGCTGGGACGGCGAGGGCATCCTCTTCGACCCCGGTGAGGGCACCCAGCGGCAGATGCTGCGCGCCGGGGTCGCCGCGCACGACCTGAACCGGATCTGCGTCACCCACTTCCACGGCGACCACTCGCTTGGCCTGGCCGGGGTCGTGCAGCGGATCAACCTGGACCGGGTCCCGCACGAGATCACCGCGCACTACCCGCGCTCGGGCCGGCGCTTCTTCGACCGGCTCAGGTACGCCACCGCGTACCGGGAGACGGTCGAGCTGAGAGAGGTCCCGGTCGACGCCGACGGCGACCTCGCGTCGACCCCGTCGTACACGCTCCAGGCGTACCGGCTCTCGCACCCGGTGGAGTCCTACGGCTACCGGCTGGTCGAGCCGGACGGGGTGCGGATGCTGCCCGAGCGGCTCGCCGCGCACGGCATCGCGGGTCCCGACGTCGGCCGCCTGCAGCGCGACGGCGTCCTGGGCGGGGTGTCCCTCGCGGACGTCAGCGAGGTGCGCCGGGGCCAGCGGTTCGCGTTCGTCATGGACACCCGGCTCTGCGACGGCGTGGACGCCCTGGCGGAGGGCGCCGACCTGCTGGTCATCGAGTCGACGTTCCTGGACGGGGAGAGCGGCCTGGCCGCCGAGCACGGTCACCTCACCGCCGGGCAGGCGGCCGGGGCGGCGGTCCGGGCGGGCGTGCGGCACCTGGTGCTCACCCACTTCAGCCAGCGCTACGACGACCCCGGGGAGTTCGAACGGCAGGCCCGCGCGGCCGGGTTCGAGGGCGAGCTGACGGTGGCGCGCGATCTGCTCCGGGTCCCGGTTCCGAAACGCAGCTGAATCGCCCGTACGATGCTTTGATGCCCATCCCCAAAGCAGAACTGCACCTGCACATCGAAGGCACCCTGGAGCCGGAGCTGGCCTTCGAGCTGGCCGCGCGCAACGGCGTCACGCTTCCCTACCCGGACACCGCGGCGCTGCGCGAGGCGTACGCCTTCGACGACCTCCAGTCGTTCCTCGACCTGTACTACGGGCTGATGGCCGTCCTGCGCACCGAGCGGGACTTCGAGGACCTCGCGGACGCCTACCTGGCGCGGGCCGCGGCCCAGGGCGTGCGGCACGCCGAGATCTTCTTCGACCCGCAGGCGCACCTGGCCCGGGGCGTGGCGATGGGCACCGTCGTCGAGGGGCTGTGGCGGGCGCTGGGGCGCAGCGAGGCGACGCACGGGGTGTCGACGCGGCTCATCCTCTGCTTCCTGCGGGACGAGTCGGCGGACTCCGCGGCGCGGACGCTGGCGGCGGCCGGGCCCTACCTGGACCGGATCACCGGGGTCGGCCTGGACTCGGCCGAGGTCGGGCACCCGCCGGCCAAGTTCCGCGCGGTGTACGAGGCGGCGGCCGCCCTCGGGCTGCGCCGGGTGGCGCACGCCGGTGAGGAGGGCCCGCCGGAGTACGTGACCGAGGCGCTGGACGTCCTCGGGGTGGAGCGCGTCGACCACGGGCTGCGCAGCGTGGAGGACCCGGCGCTGGTGGCGCGGCTGGTGCGGGAGCGCATCCCGCTGACGCTCTGCCCGCTCTCCAACGTCCGGCTGCGGACGGTCGACACCCTCGCCGACCATCCGCTTCCGGCGATGCTGGAGGCGGGCCTGATGTGCACGGTCAACTCCGACGACCCGGCCTACTTCGGCGGCTACGCGGGCGACAATTTCGACGCGGTCCGCTCGGTCCTCGGCCTCACCGAGGAGTCGGTGCGGGAACTGGCCCGCAACTCCTTCGTCGCCGCCTTCCTGGACGACGACGAGGAGCGCAGGGCGCGGTATCTGGCCGAGGTCGACGCCTACGTGTTCTAGGAGGGGTGCGGCCCGGACGCCGTGCGGGTCAGGCCGCGGTGGTCGTGTCGCGGGCGAGCGGGGCGACCGCCGTGGACGTCTCGACCGGGATCTCCACGACCGGCAGCGCGCGGCGGCTCATGCCGAGCGCGACGGCGGTCATCGGGACGGTGACCACCAGCAGGACGGCGGCGAGGACCAGGCCCATCACCGGGAACCCGGCCTGCGCGGACAGCACGCTGCCCGCCAGCGGACCGGCGGCCGTGCCCAGTGAGGAGGCGGAGCCGACCAGCACCGCCCACCGTCCGCGCGGGTCGAGCGAGGCGGCCAGACCGATCAGGTACGACAGGACGACCGGGTAGACCAGGTTCCAGGCGATCTCGCCCGCCGCGAACGACACCAGGTCGGTGGCGGAGGCGCTCAGCACCAGGAAGACCGCGATGAGCACGGAGCCGCCGCCGACCGGCAGGGCCTTGCCGAGCCGCGGGCCGACCGCGCCCGCGCCCAGCACCCCGAGCAGTCCGGCGCCGAGCGCGACCGCGAAGACCACGCCGACGACGGCCTCGGTGAGGTGCGCCTGGACCAGGCCGATCCGCCCGCTGACGCCCCACAGGGCGTTCTGTATGAGGGACCAGCAGGGCATGGCGAGGGCGAGCACCAGACCGGACCTGAAGTGCGGCAGGCGGCCGCCCTCGGCGGACGGCGGCGGGGTGGGCGCGGGGCCCGGCAGGCGGCCGGTGAACGGCCACACGGCGAGCGCGGTGAGGGCTATGGCGGCCAGCGGCTGGCCGTGCCCGGGGCCCAGGTGCGGGATCGCCAGGTAGACGGCGCCCGCGAGCGCGGAGACGCTCAGCAGACCGGCGGTGGAGGCCCGGTGCGGGTCGGGCTGGGCGGCCACTCCGGTGACGGCGACCGCGGTGACGGTGCCGGACCCGAAGCCGCCGATCACCGCGCCGAGCACGACGAGGGGGACGGCGCCCGCGAGGGCGGCGCCGCCGTAGCCGACGGCGGCCAGGGTGAGTCCGGCGCGGGCCAGGTTCCTGGCGCCGACCCGGGACACCCGGGAGGCGAGCAGGAATCCGGCGGAGGCCGAGCTGAGGAGCAGGGCGCTGCCGACGGCGCCCGCCTGTGTGGCGGTCAGCGGCAGCCCCGAGTCGAGGCGGCCGACGGTGGTCGGCAGGAGGTAGGGGGCGAGGTACCCGGCCGTGAAAAGGGCGACGAGGGGCCAGGAGAGGGTGCGGGGGGCGAACACGGGCGTTCCCAGGGCATGCGAAAGAGGCGGCTCATGGAGGGGGTTGGGCGCAGGCCGTCGACGGACAGGAACGCGCGGGCAATTTGTATCAAGCACGCGGTTGCGGAAGAAGCTGGGAAGGCGTGATCTGAATCACAGTGTGGTTTGGGGTGTGGAACGCCGGGTAAAAGAGCGAATTTTCGCCGACGCGAACGGGTCACGCGCATGACCCGGAGGGGTCCGGACGGGTGGCCGGAGGGCCGGCCCGACCGGTGGTCCGACCGGTTGCCCGGCCGGTGGCCGGACCCGTCGCCGCCGGTGCGCGGGGCCGCGGGCGGGCCTACCGCCAGTGGACCGCGCCGCCCCCGCCCGCCGGTGCCGTGGCCTCGGCCTTGCCCCGGATCTCCCGCATCACCGAGACGACCGCCGCCTCGTGAGCGGGCGTCAGCCGGGCCACCGGCACCGAGCAGCTGATCGCGTCCAGCGCGGGCTCGTCGTAGCGCAGCGCGAAGCCGAAGCCGACGATCCCGGTGACGCCCTCCTCGCGGTCGATCGAGTAGCCCCGCTCCCGCACCCCGGCGAGGTCGGCGGCGAGCGCCCGACGGGTCGTCAGGGTGCGGGGCGTGCGGGCCTCGTAGGGGCCCTCGGGCAGCTCCTCGTCGCCGCGCTCGGCCAGCAGCGCCTTGCCCAGCGCCCCCATGTGCGCGGGCAGTCTGCGGCCGACCCGGCTGATGGTCCGCAGGTACTCGTGCGACTCCCGGGTGGCGAGGTAGGCCACGTCGCGGCCGTCGAGCCGCCCCAGGTGGACGGTCTCGCCGAGCGCCTGGGACGCCTCGTCCAGGAACGGCCGCACGGCCCGCACCCGGGGGTCGGAGTCGAGGTAGCCGGTGCCGGTGAGCAGGGCGTGGATGCCGATGCCGTACAGCGAGCCGGTGACGTCCGTGCGCACCCAGCCGCGTCCGATGAGGGTCTGCAGGAGCGCGTACATGGAGCTGCGCGGCACCGCCAGCTCGTCCGCCAGCTCCTGGAGCCTGGCCGGGCGGTCGCCGCGCGCGGCGAGCAGCTCCAGCAGTTCGACGGTCCGCGCCGCGGACTTCACCTCGCGGACGCCACCCGGCGCGCTCCCAGCCTCCGACATGTCCCGATCGTAAGCGGTGCCGGACGCCTTATTGACGTCCGCTGTCCGTGTATCTAACCTCCATCTGCATACATGGATAGCGTCTACATAGGGAGATGACGAGGGTGAGCCTCGACACGGACACGGGTACGGACACGGTCCGGCGGCTGCGGGAGGGCATGGCGCGGGGCGTGCTGTCCTTCCCGCTCACGAGCTTCCACCCGGACGGCACCCTCGACCCCGACGGCTGCCGCGCCCACCTCGCCGCCCAGATCGCCACCGCCCCCGGCGCCGTCTTCCCGGCCTGCGGCACCGGCGAGTTCTTCTCCCTCGACGAGGACGAGTACCGCACCGTCGTCACCCTCGCCGTCGAGGAGGCCGCCGGACGCCTGCCCGTGGTCGCCGGGGTCGGCTACGGCTGGGCCCAGGCCGCCCGGTTCGCCCGCATCGCCGAGGAGGCGGGCGCCGACGCCCTGCTCGTCCTGCCGCACTACCTCGTCGCCGCCCCGCAGGACGGACTCGTCGGCCAGCTCGAACAGCTCGCCGCCCGCACCCGGCTGCCGCTCATCGCCTACCAGCGCGGCCAGGTCGCCTTCACCGCCGAGACCGTCCGGCGCGTCGCCGCCCTGCCCGGCGTCATCGGCCTCAAGGACGGCCACAGCGACCTCGACCGCCTCCAGCGCCTCACCCTCGCCGCCCCCGACGGCTTCCTCTTCTTCAACGGCGCCGCCACCGCCGAGATCCAGGCCCGCGCCTACGCCACCGTCGGCGTCCCCGCCTACTCCTCCGCCGTGCACGCCTTCGCCCCGGAGATCGCGAACGCCTTCTTCACCGCCCTGCGCGACGGCGACGACCCCACCGTCGACACCCTGCTGCGCGCCTTCTACGTCCCGCTCGTCGAACTCCGCGACCGGGTGCCCGGGTACGCCGTCTCCCTGGTCAAGGCCGCGGCCCGGCTGCGCGGACGCCCGGTCGGCCCCGTCCGCGCCCCGCTCACCGACCCCTCGCCCGCCGACCTCGCCGAACTGACCGGCCTGCTCGCCACCGGACTCGACCTCGTAGGAGCCGACCTGTGAACCTCACCGTTACCGACGTACGGCTGACCCCGATCCTCGTCGCCGACCCGCCGCTGCTCAACACCCAGGGCGTCCACCAGCCCTACACCCCCCGGCTGATCATCGAGGTCGTCACCGCCGACGGCACCACCGGTGTCGGCGAGACCTACGGCGACACCAAGTACCTCGAACTCGCCCGCCCGCTGGCCGAGCGCCTCACCGGCCGCCGGGTCGACGACCTCAACGGCCTGTCCGCCCTCGCCGACGAGGTCGCCGTCGACGACTCCCGGGTCTCAGGACAGGTCGACGTCGGCGGACTGCGCGGCGTCCAGACCGCCGACAAGCTCCGCCTCTCCGTCGTCTCCGGCTTCGAGGTCGCCTGCCTCGACGCCCTCGGCAAGTGCCTCGGCCTGCCCGTGCACGCCCTCCTCGGCGGCAAGGTCCGCGACAGCGTCGAGTACAGCGCCTACCTCTTCTACAAGTGGGCCGGGCACCCCGAGGGCGTCCCCGCCGAACAGGACGACTGGGGCGCCGCCCTCGACCCGGCGGGCATCGTCGAACAGGCCCGCCGCCTCACCGAGCGCCACGGCTTCACCTCCTTCAAGCTCAAGGGCGGGGTCTTCCCGCCCGACCAGGAGATCGCCGCCGTCCGCGCCCTCGCCGCCGCCTTCCCCGGCCACCCGCTGCGCCTCGACCCCAACGGCGCCTGGTCGGTGGCCACTTCGCTGAAGGTCGCCGAGGAGATCGGCGACCTCCTGGAGTACCTGGAGGACCCCGCGCTCGGCACTCCCGCCATGGCCGAGGTCGCCGCCGCCACCGACGTCCCGCTCGCCACCAACATGTGCGTGACCACGTTCGCCGAGATCCGGGAGGCCTTCACCCGGGGCGCCGTGCAGGTCGTGCTCAGCGACCACCACTACTGGGGCGGACTGCGCAGCACCCAGCAACTCGCCGCCGTCTGCCGCACCTTCGGCGTCGGCGTCTCCATGCACTCCAACACCCACCTCGGGATCAGCCTCGCCGCGATGACCCACGTCGCCGCGACCGTCCCCGGCCTCCACCACGCCTGCGACTCCCACTACCCCTGGCAGTCCGAGGACGTCCTCACCGAGCGCCTCACCTTCACCGGCGGCCGGATCACCGTCCCGGACGGCCCCGGGCTCGGCGTCGAACTCGACCGCGACCGGCTGCGTCCGCTGCACCGGCGCTGGCTCGATGACGACGGCCGTCTGCGCGAGCGCGACGACGCCGCCGCCATGCGCGTCGCCGAGCCCGGCTGGCGCACCCCCGCCGTCCCGCGCTGGTGACCGCCGCGCCCGCC
>NZ_FMCI01000037.1 GCF_900091845.1 Streptomyces sp. SolWspMP-5a-2 | reverse complement strand
GGGGCCGCTACGACGCCGACGCCCTCCAGGTCTTCAACCGCCGTTCCCGGGGCGGGATCTACTGGTACCGCGCGGGCTGGAACGTCCGCGCCACCGTCTCCTGGGCGCTGGGCGCCGCCGTCGGGCTGCTCGCCGTCTCGCTGCCGTCGTACGAGGGACCGCTGCTGTCCCTGACCGGCGGGGTGGACTGCAGCTTCCTGCTGTCGGGCGCGGTCGGCGCGGCGGCCTACCTGCTGCTGACGGCGCGCACCCCGGCCCCGGCCGTCCCCGACGACAGGCCGAGGACGGCGGCCGAGCCCGTGCGCCCCCGGTGACGGCGGGCGCCGGGCCGGGGCGGGCGGTCAGCCGAGCCGGTGCATCCAGCCGTGCCGGTCCTCCGTGACGCCCCGCTGGACGTCGAGCAGCGCGGCGCGCAGCCGCAGGGTGACCTCGCCGGGCTCGCCGCCCGACTGGGTCCACTCGGCGCTCTCCCGCTTGACCGTGCCGACCGGCGTGATGACCGCGGCGGTGCCGCAGGCGAAGACCTCGGTGAGGCTGCCGTTCTCCGCGTCGCGCTGCCACTGGTCGACGGAGACCCTGCCCTCCTCGGCGGTGTAGCCGAGGTCGCGGGCGACGGTCAGGAGCGAGTCGCGGGTGACGCCCTCCAGGATGGAGCCGGTGAGGGTCGGGGTGACGATCCGGTCGCCGTGGACGAAGTACAGGTTCATCCCGCCGAGTTCCTCGACCCACCGGTGCTCGACGGCGTCGAGGTAGCAGACCTGGTCGCAGCCCTTGGCGGCGGCCTCGGCCTGGGCGAGCAGGGAGGCCGCGTAGTTGCCGCCGGTCTTGGCGTCGCCCATGCCGCCGGGGACGGCGCGCACCCGGTCCTCGGAGAGCCAGATGGAAACCGGCTTCACCCCGCCGGGGAAGTAGGCGCCCGCCGGGGAGGCGATGACCAGGAAGAGGTACTCGTTGGCGGGTTTCACACCGAGGCCCACCTCGGTCGCGATCATGAACGGACGCAGGTAGAGGGACTCCTCGCCGCCGTGCGCGGGGACCCAGGCCGCGTCCTGGCGCACCAGCGCGTCGCACGCCTCGATGAACGTCTCGACGGGTAGCTCGGGCATGCCGAGGCGGCGGGCCGAGGACTGGAAGCGGCGGGCGTTCTTCTCCGGGCGGAAGGTGGCGACGGACCCGTCGGGCTGGCGGTACGCCTTGAGGCCCTCGAAGATCTCCTGCGCGTAGTGCAGGGTCATGTTCGCCGGGTCGAGGGAGAGCGGGCCGTACGGGACGAGCCTGCCGTCGTGCCAGCCGCGGCCCTCGGTCCACCGGATCGTCACCATGTGGTCGGTGAAGTGGCGGCCGAACCCGGGGTTCACCAGGATCGCGTCGCGCTCGGCGGCGGAGAGCGGGGTGGCGGAGGGCTTGAGCTCGATCGTGGGCGTCGTCATGAGTGGGTGTCCTTCACCGGTTGTGTGTGACGGGCCGCGCTCACGTCCGTACTGCCAGTGCTAGGACGTCCGAGCATTCCCTCATACCGCGGCTCCGCGTTCGATTATCGCGCGCGGGACGGCATGGACGAAAACAGCGTGAATGCGACCCGGTGAGAGATGGTGTCACCCGGCGGCGGGCATACGGAAGCCGCCGGGCACGAGGTGACCCGGCGGCTTCGAGAGACTCGACGGCCCGGGTCAGCCCGCTACGCGTACCGCGAGCGCGTCGCCGATCTCGGACGTGGTGCGTGCGGGGTTGCCGGTGCGCTCCGCGAGGTCGGCGGAGACGGCCTCCTCGATCCGGCCCGCCTCGGCGTCGTAGCCGAGGTGGCGCAGCAGGAGGGCGACGGACAGGACCGTGGCGGTGGGGTCGGCCTTGCCCTGGCCCGCGATGTCGGGCGCGGAGCCGTGCACGGGCTCGAACATCGAGGGGAAGGCGCCGGACGGGTTGATGTTCCCGCTGGCGGCGACGCCGATGCCGCCGGAGACGGCCGCGGCGAGGTCGGTGATGATGTCGCCGAAGAGGTTGTCGGTGACGATGACGTCGAACCGGCCCGGGTCGGTGACCAGGTAGATGGTCGCGGCGTCCACGTGGATGTAGTCCGTGGTGACGTCGGGGAACTCGGCCGCGACCCGCTGGAAGACGTTCGTCCACAGGTGGCCGGCGAAGGTCAGCACGTTGTTCTTGTGGACCAGCGTCAGCTTCTTGCGCGGACGGGCCTGGGCGCGGGCGAAGGCGTCCCGGACGACCCGCTCGACACCGAAGGCGGTGTTGACGGAGACCTCGGTGGCGACCTCGTGCTCGGTGCCCGTGCGGATGGTGCCGCCGTTGCCCGTGTACGGACCCTCGGTGCCCTCGCGGACGACGACGAAGTCGATCTCCGGCTGACCGGCGAGCGGGGTGGCCACTCCCGGGAGCAGCTTGCTCGGGCGCAGGTTGACGTGGTGGTCGAAGGCGAAGCGGAGCTTGAGCAGGAAGCCGCGCTCCAGGACACCGGACGGCACGCTCGGGTCGCCGATGGCGCCGAGCAGGATCGCGTCGTGCCCCTTGAGGGCGTCGAGGTCGGCGTCGGTGAGGGTCTCACCGGTGGCGTGGTAGCGCCGGGCGCCGAAGTCGAACTCCGTGGTCTCCAGCTTCACGTCCTGCGGGAGGACGGCGGAGAGGACTTTGAGGCCCTCGGCCACGACTTCCTGGCCGATGCCGTCACCGGGAATCACTGCGAGATCGAGGCTGCGAGACATGTCGGCACCCTACTCCTCGTCCCATGGGATGACATGCGCCGTCCGGCATGCGGACATCCCGGGCGGGCGGCGGTCCGGCGGCCACTCGTCGTCACCCGTTCACCCGTATGTGGGGCGGATGTCGGCCCGCGCTGGGAAGTTCTCCGTCATGGACCTTCCCGACTTCGGCATTCCGCCGCGTCTCGCCCGCGGGATGAGCATGGCCGAGCAGCACGAGTACCTGCGGACGAAGCTGACCCGGCGGCGCACGCTGGTGACGGCGGGCGCGGTCGCGGGCGGCCTGCTGGCCGGCTGCGCGGGCCCGGGGACGGCGGAGCGCGCCGGGGCCGACCCCAAGGGCCTGCGGGGCTCCGCCTCCCCGGCGCGGGCGAGCGGCGCGGTGCACGGCTCGGTCGTCGCGCCGTTCGGCCGCCATCTGGCGTTCGGCGCCGACCCGAAGACGCAGATGCGGGTCTCCTGGCAGCTCCCGCTCGCGGTGCGCAAGCCGTTCGCCCGGATCGGCACCGCCCCCGACGCGCTGGACCGGCGGGTCGTGGCGGAGATCAGGGACCTGCACACCCCGGCGCTCGACGGGGTGCGCCCGGCGTTCGAGCAGTACTACGCGCACGCCGCCGTGGACGGGCTCCTGCCGGGCACCACCTACTACTACGGCGTCGGCCACGACGGCTTCGACCCGACGGCGGCCGAGCACCGCGCGGCGATCGGCTCCTTCCGCACCGCGCCCGCCGCCCCGGAGTCGTTCGTCTTCACCGCCTTCGGCGACCAGGGCGTCAGCCAGGCGGCCGCCGCCAACGACGATGTGATCCTGCGCCAGAAGCCCGCCTTCCACCTGCACGCGGGCGACATCTGCTACGCCGACGTCAACGGCCAGGGCAGGACGACCGACGGCTACGACCCCGGCTACTGGGACCTGTTCCTCACCCAGAACGAGCCGGTGGCACGGACCGTGCCGTGGATGGTGACCACCGGCAACCACGACATGGAGGCCTGGTACTCGCCGGACGGCTACGGTGGCCAGCTCGCCCGCTGGTCGCTGCCGGAGAGCGGGTTCGACGCCCGCAGCGCGCCGGGCGTGTACTCGTTCACCTACGGCAACGTGGGGTTCGTGGCGCTGGACGCCAACGACGTCTCCTGGGAGATCCCGGCCAACCTGGGCTTCTCGGGCGGCCGTCAGACGACCTGGCTCGCCGCCGAGCTGACCCGGCTGCGGGCGGCGAAGGGCGTCGACTTCGTGGTCGTCTTCTTCCACCACTGCGCCTACTCGACGTCCACCCACGCCTCGGACGGCGGGGTGCGCGCCGCGTGGCTGCCGCTGTTCGCCGAGCACCAGGTGGACCTGGTGATCAACGGCCACAACCACGTCTACGAGCGGACCGACGCGATCCGCGACGGCGCGGTGGGCCGGGCGGTGCCGATCGGCGGCTCGACCGACCCGACGCGGGACGGGACGGTGTACGTGACCGCGGGCGGCGGCGGCAAGGACCTGTACGGCTTCCCCACCGGCGTCAAGGAGAGCTACGAGGGGCACGTCACCCGCGACACCCCCGTGGACACCTTCGCCTGGACGAAGTCCCGCGCGCAGGCACCGGAGACCGTGGAGTGGTCACGGGTGCGCTACCGCGGCTTCTCGCTGCTGACGGTGGAGGCGCTGACCGGCGGTTCGCCCCGGCTGCGGGTGTCGGCGCTGGACCAGAAGGGCGAGCGCGTCGACCACTTCGAGGTGCGGCGCGGGGCGTGACCCCGCGCCGCACCCCGAGCGGGTGCGGCTCCCGGTCCGGGGGGCACTGCCCGGCTCAGTGGCCGGTGGAACCGCCGTTGTCCCTGCGGTCGAGGGCGCGCTGGAGGGCGGCGGCCGCGTTCTTGCGGTCGGACTCGGTGGTGCGCGACTGGTGGCGGACTCGGCGGCGGACGGTCGTCTCGGCCATGGGTGTTCGACTCCTTCGGCATGACGGGAGTACGGGTACAGGGGGGTTGCGAGACGCCGGATGGGCGGGGAGCGGTGCCGCAGGGGTTGCCTGCACGGGGCCCGGCTCACGACCGCCTTTCGCTGGATCGAGCGAGACGTTCGGCTCCTACAAAGCTAAGCGAGGAGTCCCGGTCTGTCTCCACAATTACTCGGACTTCCTACTATCTGAGACGGCGGCTCCGGCCGCCCCCCGGTGACCTGGGCTTTCCGCCGCGCCCCCCGGACGTGCGAAAGCGCGCCCCCGGACGTGCGAAAGGAGGGGCACCGGGGTGCCCCTCCTCGTCGCCGTCCCGCCGGCTGGGCTCAGCCCATGTGCGGGTAGCCGTACTCGGTCGGCGCGACCAGCGTCTCCTTGATGGCGCGGGTCAGGGTCCAGCGCATCAGGTTCTGCGGGGCGCCCGCCTTGTCGTTGGTGCCGGAGGCACGGCCGCCGCCGAAGGGCTGCTGGCCGACGACGGCGCCGGTCGACTTGTCGTTGATGTAGAAGTTGCCGGCCGCGTAGCGCAGCTTCTCCATGGTGTACGCCGCCGCCGCGCGGTCGTTGGCGACGACCGAGCCGGTCAGCGCGTAGTCCGAGACGGACTCCATCTGGGTCAGCATCGCGTCGTAGGCGTCGTCCTCGTAGACGTGCACGGCGAGGAACGGGCCGAAGTACTCGGTGCGGAACACCTCGTTCTCCGGGTCGCCGCACTCGACGACGGTCGGGCGCACGAACCAGCCCACCGCGTCGTCGTAGGAGCCGCCCGCGACGATCGTGCACGTCGGGTCCTGCTCGGCGCGGTCGATGGCGGCCTTGTTCTTGGCGAAGGACCGCTCGTCGATGACGGCGCCGAGGAAGTTCGACAGGTCGGTGACGTCACCCATGGTCAGCCCGTCGACCTCGGCCGCGAACTCCTCCTTGAACCCGGAGTTCCAGATGGAGGCCGGGATGTAGGCGCGCGAGGTCGCCGAGCACTTCTGGCCCTGGTACTCGAAGGCGCCCCGGGTCAGCGCGGTCTTGAGGACGGCGCGGTCCGCGCTCGGGTGGGCGACCAGGAAGTCCTTGCCGCCGGTCTCGCCGACCAGACGCGGGTAGGCGCGGTAGTTCTCGATGTTGGCGCCGACCGTCTTCCACAGGTGCTGGAAGGTCTTCGTCGAGCCGGTGAAGTGGATGCCCGCCAGGTCGCGGTGGGTCAGCGCCGCCTCGGAGACGGCGATGCCGTCGCCGGTGACCAGGTTGATGACGCCCTTGGGCAGCCCGGCCTCCTCCAGCAGCCGCATGAGCAGCACGGCGGCGTGGGTCTGCGTCGGGGACGGCTTCCACACCACGACGTTGCCCATCAGGGCAGGCGCGGTGGGCAGGTTGGCGGCGATGGCGCTGAAGTTGAACGGCGTGATCGCGTAGACGAAGCCCTCCAGCGGGCGGTGGTCCATGCGGTTCCACACGCCCGGGGAGTTCGCCGGGGGCTGCTCGGCGAGGATCTGACGGGCGTAGTGGACGTTGAAGCGCCAGAAGTCGACCAGCTCGCAGGGGCTGTCGATCTCGGCCTGCTGGGCGGTCTTCGACTGGCCGAGCATGGTGGAGGCGGCGATCGTCTCGCGCCACGGCCCGGAGAGCAGCTCGGCGGCGCGCAGGATGATCGCGGCACGGTCGTCGAAGGACATCGCGCGCCAGGCCGGGGCGGCGGCGAGGGCCGCGTCGATCGCGTCCTGGGCGTCCTGCCGGGTGGCGTGGCGGCCGGTGCCGATGACCGACTTGTGCTGGTGCGGCTGCACGACCTGGAAGGTCTCGCCGCCGCCCAGCCGCTTCTCGCCGCCGATGGTCATCGGCAGCTCGATCGGGTTCTCGGCCAGCTCCTTGAGCTTGGCCTCCAGGCGGGCGCGCTCGGGCGAGCCGGGGGCGTAGCCGTGCACCGGCTCGTTGACGGGGGTGGGGACCTGGGTCACAGCGTCCATGAGTTCCGTAACTCCTTACTGAGCGGTGGGGTTCAGCCCTTGCTGATCATGCTGCGGACGAAGAAGCGGAGGTTCGCGGGCTTCTCGGCCAGCCTGCGCATGAAGTAGCCGTACCAGTCGGTGCCGTACGCCGTGTAGACACGCATGCGGTGGCCCTCGGCGGCCAGCCGCAGGTGCTCGTCGCCCCGGATGCCGTAGAGCATCTGGAACTCGTAGTCGCCGGGCTTGCGTCCGGCGGCGCGGGCCAGCTCCTGGCCGATGCTGATGAGGCGCGGGTCGTGGGACCCGATCATCGGGTACCCGGTGCCCTCCATCAGGATGCGCAGAACGCGCACGTACGCCTTGTCGATCTCGTGCTTCTGCTGGTAGGCGACCTCGGCGGGCTCCTTGTAGGCACCCTTGACGAGCCGCACCCGGCTGCCGGACGCGGCGAGGCGGCGGGCGTCGGTCTCGGTGCGGAACAGGTAGGACTGGATGACGCAGCCGGTCTGCGGGAAGTCCTTCCGCAGCTCCTCGTGGATGGCGAACATCGAGTCGAGGGTGGTGTGGTCCTCGGCGTCGAGGGTGACGGTGGTGCCGATCGCGGCGGCGGCCTCGACGACCGGCCGGACGTTGGCGAGGGCCAGCTCGTGACCGCCGTCCAGGGCCTGGCCGAACATCGACAGCTTGACGGACATCTCGACGCGCTCGCCGAGGTCCAGCGCCTTGAGGCGGTCGATCAGCGCGAGGTAGGCGTCCCGGGCGGCGGCGGCCTGGCCGGTGGTCGTGATGTCCTCGCCGACGACGTCCATCGTCAGCTCCAGGCCACCGGCGGTCAGCCGCTCGATGATCGGGACGATGTCGTCGACGGTCTCACCGGGGATGAAGCGGTCGACGACCTGCTTGGTCACCGGGGCCGCCGAGACGACACGGCGCATCCGGTCGCTGCGCGACGCGGCGAGAATCACGGGACCCAGCACGGGAACCTCCACAAACCAACCAGACGAGGCCGTCACCCGACGCTTCGGGAACGGCACGGAGAACCACTTCGCAATCTAGGGACCCGGTGGCCGGTCGGCCATCGACACCTGTCAGGCATTCCCGCCCCGGATCTCAGACAGATGTATGAAGGAGCGCCGGATTGAGGGAGAATGCCCGGGTGACGTCGGATGCCGCGCCCCACAACTACGCGAGCGCCTACCAGGACCTGGTGGACGAGATCTCCGAGCTGCTCGGCGCGCCCGCGACGCTGGAGAACCGCGACTTCGAACTGATCGCCTTCGGCGCCTACGACAGCGAACGCGACCTCGACGCCTCCTGGCTCGACCCGGTGCGCACCCGCTCGATCCTCACCCGCCGCTCCACCTCCGCCGTGCGCTCCTGGTTCGAGGGCTTCGGCATCACCCGCGCCACCGGCCCGGTCCGCATCCCGCCCACCCCGGAGGCGGGCGTGCTGCGCGGACGGATCTGCCTGCCGGTACGCCATCGGAGTGTCGTCCTCGGCTACGTCTGGCTCCTGGACGACGACCCGGGCCCCACCGCCCGGCAGCTCTCCGCCGCGATGACGGTCACCGCCCGCGTCGGCGCGCTCCTCGCCGACGAGGCCCAGCACGGCGCCGACCTCACCCGCGAACTGCGCGCGGTCCTCACCGCGGAGCGCGGCTGGCAGCGGGACATGGCGGTGGCCGACCTGCGCACCGCCCTCGGACCGCGCGCCGACGCCCCGCACACCGTGGTCTGCGTGGCCCCCTGGCCGTCCGCCGACCCCGACGACGCCCCGGCCGTCCGCACCGTCCAGGGCGCGACGGCCCTGTGCACGATCCCCTGGGGCGCGACCGGGCAGTGCCTGGCCCTGCTGCTGCGCCTGCGCGCCCCCGACA
>NZ_FMCI01000123.1 GCF_900091845.1 Streptomyces sp. SolWspMP-5a-2 | reverse complement strand
CGATGATGATGGTCATCCACGACGGCAAGGAGCGCACGCAGGCGGAGTTCGAGGACGTCCTCGGCCGGGGCGGCTTCACCGTCAGGCGGATCCTTCCCACCCCCTCCCTGATGTCCATCGTCGAGTGCGTGCCCGCCTAGCGCGTGCCCGGGACGGGAGGAGGCCGTGGGATGAGTGAAGAGGCGATCGTCGATCTGGCCGCGCTGGGTGAGGAGTTCGCGCGCGATCCACACCCGACCTACGCGAAGCTGCGCGAGCGGGGTCCGGTGCACCGGGTGCTGCTGCCCGAGGGGTTCACGGCCTGGCTCGTGGTGGGCTACGAGGAGGCCAGGGCGGCGCTGTCCGACCCGCGGCTGTCGAACGACTGGCGCAACTCCCCCGGCGCGGCCGACACGGAGGACGATCCGTGGGCCAACCCGCACATGCTGATCTCCGACCCGCCCCGGCACACCAGGCTGCGCAAGCTGGTGGTCAGGGAGTTCACGCCGCGGCGGGTGCAGGCGCTCGAACCCCGGGTGCGGGAGGTCACCGACGAGTTGATCGGGGCCATGCTGGAGCGCGCGGACGGCCGGGCCGACCTGGTCGGGGACTTCGCGTTCCCGCTGCCGGCGTCGATCATCTGCGAGCTGCTCGGAGTGCCGTTCGACGACCGCGACAAGTTCCACCGGTGGACCACCCAGGTGACCAAGGAGTGGAACGGCGCCGAGGCGGAGGCGGCCCTCGCCGAACTGGACGGCTATCTGAAGGAGTTGCTCGACGACAAGCGGGCCAGGCCGGGCGATGACCTGCTGAGCGGGCTGGTCAGGCGGCGCGAGGAGGACGAGGACGCCCTCTCCGACAGCGAGATGGTCGGTCTCGCCGTGCTGCTCCTGGTCGCCGGGCACGAGACGACCACAGGGCTGCTCTCCAACGGGATGCTCGCGCTGCTGCGGCACCCTGACCAACTGGACGCGCTGCGCGCGGACTTCTCGCTGCTCGACTCGGCCGTCGAGGAGATGCTGCGGCACAGCGGCCCGACCGGGACGTCCCTGCACCGCTTCACCACCGAGCCGGTCCGGATCGGTGACACCGACATCCCCGGCGGGGGCGAGCTGATCCTCATCGGGAACACCCCCGCCAACCGTGACCCGGGCCGCTTCCCCGACCCGGACCGCTTCGACATCCGGCGGGAGGCGGGCGGCCATCTGGCGTTCGGGCACGGCATCCACGCCTGTTTCGGCGCCCCGTTGGCCAGGCTGGAGGCGCGGACCGCGGTGCGTTCGCTGCTGGAGCGCTGTCCCGACCTGGCGCTCGACGCCGATCCCGCCCGACTGGCCTGGTACCCGAGCGTGATGATGCGGGGTCTGCCCCGCCTCCCGGTCCGGGTGCGTGCCGTGCCCGACGCCGGTTCCTGAACTGCCCGTTCCCCGCTCCGCCCCGTCCGTTCCCCGTCTCCCGGAGGTATGCGATGACGTCCGCCCCGCCCGACACCAGCGAACTGAGCGCGCGACTGTCGGAACACATGAACGGCTACCTCTACACCGCCTGCCTCTACACGGTCACCAAGGCGGGTGTCGCCGATCATCTGGCCGACGGCCCGCGCACCGCCGCCGAACTCGCCGAGAAGACCGGCCTGAACGGTCCGCACCTGCACCGGGTGCTGCGCTACCTCGCCACCCGCGAGGTCTTCCGCGAGGACGAACAGGCCCGCTTCGCCCTGACCCCGATGGCGGAGCTGCTGCGCACCGACACGCCCGGCTCCCTCCACGACCCCTTCCTCATGCTCGGCGAGGATCTGTTCTGGCGGCCGTACGCGCGGATGTACGACACGGTCCGCCAGGGCCACACGGTCTTCGACGACAT
>NZ_FMCI01000042.1 GCF_900091845.1 Streptomyces sp. SolWspMP-5a-2 | reverse complement strand
CGCTGAAGACGGTCGACGAGGGCGGCCGGCCGCTCTCCACGGCCCGCACCGCCGCGAGCAGGTCGGCGGCCTTGCCGCTGAGCTTGGCGCCGCTGTCGATGGCGTCCTGCCGCTCCGCCTTGCGCCGGGCGATCCGCTCCCGCTCCACCCGCTGGGCGGCCAGCTCCGCCTCGGCCTCCGTCAGCTGCTTGGCACCCCCGCCGCCCCCGTCGCCCTCCGTCGTGGCACCTTCCGTCCTGTCACCCTCCGCCGCGTCCCCCTCGGGGCTCCCGCCCGTCCCCGCGCCCCCGGTGTCTCCCGCGCCCCCCGGCGCCTCCGGCTCCGTGACCTCCGTGACCTCCGGGGTCTCCGTGGTGGCCGGGGTCTCGGGCTCCGTGCTCACAGCGTGCTCCAGTCGTGATCGGGATAGCGGTGCACCGGAGCCGACACGTCGTCGAGCGCCCGGCAGATCTCGTCAGGAAGACTAAGCGCCTCCACTGACAACGCGGCCGTGAGCTGGCGCGCGTTGCGCGGACCGATGACGGGCGCGGCCACGCCGGGACGGTCGCGGATCCAGGCGAGGGCGACCTGGAGGGGCGTCACGGCGAGACCGTCCGCCGCGGTCTGCAGGGCGTCGACGATCCGGCTCGCGGTGTCGTCGAGGTACGGCTCCACGAAGGGCGCCAGGTGGTCGGAGGCGCCGCGCGACCCCGGCGGCTGGGCGTCGCCCCGGTACTTCGCGGTGAGCACCCCGCGGCCCAGCGGGGAGGACGGCAGCAGGCCGATGCCCAGGTCGAGAGCGGCCGGCAGCACCTCGCGCTCCACGCCCCGCTGGAGCAGGGAGTACTCCATCTGGGTGCTGGCCAGCCGGGTGCGTATGCTCGGCGCCGCGAGCTGCCAGGTGCCCGCCTTGGCGAGCTGCCAGCCGCAGAAGTTCGCCACGCCCGCGTACCGGGCCCGCCCGCTGGAGACCGCCAGGTCAAGGGCGTGCAGGCTCTCCTCCAGCGGGGTGTGCGGATCGAAGGCGTGCAGGTGCCAGATGTCGACGTAGTCGGTGCCCAGGCGGGCCAGCGAGGCGTCGAGCGCGGAGAGCAGATGGCCGCGCGAGCCGTCGAACCTGCGGTCGGGATCGGCCACCCCGCCCGCCTTGGTGGAGATCACCAGGTCCCGGCGCGGCACCAGGCCCTCCATCAGACGCCCCAGCAGGTACTCGGCCTCGCCGTCGCCGTACACGTCCGCCGTGTCGACGAGGTTCCCGCCCGCTTCCCAGAACGTCTTCACGAGGTCCGCCGCGTCGTGCTCGTCGGTGTCCCGGCCCCAGGTGAGGGTGCCGAGCCCGATACGGGACACGCGAAGGCCGGTCCGGCCGAGATGCCTCTGCTCCATGAACGCCGACATTACTGGCCGCGACCAGCGGAGTGGGGGCCTGTGGACGAGCAGTTTCCACAGGCAGCGCCCCAGGTGGGTCCGGTCGGCGCCCCGCCACTGCCCGGGACGGCTCCCGCGCGCTAGGGTCGGCGGACACGGACGTTACTGATCGGTAAGGGGATTGGGCATGCAGCTCGGGATCAACCTCGGCTACTGGGGTGCCGGAATGGACGGCGACAACCTGGCCGTCGCCCAGGAGGCCGACCGGCTCGGGTACGCCGTCTGCTGGGCCGCCGAGGCCTACGGCTCGGACGCGGCGACCGTGCTCAGCTGGGTCGCCGCCCAGACCGAACGCATCGACGTCGGCTCCGCGATCTTCCAGATCCCGGCCAGGCAGCCGGCCATGACCGCGATGACCGCCGCCACCCTCGACTCCCTCTCCGGCGGCCGGTTCAGGCTCGGCCTCGGCGTCTCGGGCCCCCAGGTCTCCGAGGGCTGGTACGGCGTCACCTTCGACAAGCCGCTGGCCCGCACCCGGGAGTACGTGGAGATCGTCCGCAAGGCGATGACCCGCGAGCGCCTCTCCTACGAGGGCAGGCACTGGACGCTGCCGCTGCCCGGCGGCCCCGGCAAGCCCCTCAAGCTGACCGTGCACCCCGAGCGCGAGCACATCCCGCTCTACATCGCGGCGATCGGCCCGAAGAACCTGGAGCAGACCGGCGAGATCGCCGACGGCGCCCTGCTGATCTTCCCGGCCGCCGAGCACCTCGCGGAGACCGCGATCCGCCCGCTGCGCGCGGGCCGCGAGAAGGCCGGTCTGACCCTCGACGGCTTCGACGTGTGCCCGACGCTCCCGCTCGCCCTCGGCGAGGACAAGGACGTCGCCGCCCTCGCCGACACCTTCCGCCCCTACACCGCGCTCTACGTCGGCGGGATGGGCAGCCGCAAGCAGAACTTCTACAACCAGCTCGCCCGCCGCATGGGCTACGAGCAGGCCGCCGACGAGATCCAGGACGCCTACCTCGCCGGGGAGAAGCAGGCCGCCGCCGCGGCCGTCCCGCAGGAGCTGATCGACCGGACCACGCTGCTGGGCTCCGTGGAGCGGATCGCGGACCGGATGACCGAGTACGCGGCGGCCGGGGTCACCACCCTGACCCTCGCGCCCGCCGGGTTCACCCTCGACGAGCGGCTCGCCGCCCTGCGCGCGGGCACCGAGGCCCTGGAGCGCGCCGGACTGGCCTGACCCCGGGCGGGGCCGGAGGTTCCTACGGCCGTGGTGGGGGCTCGGGGGTCTTCCCCGCCACGGCCGTCACGGAGAACAACGCGCCGGCGCGCCCCGGGTTACGCCCCGCGGCGGCCCGGCCGCTGTGCTCCTTTCGGCGCAGTGCCCCGACACCCCTGTTGCACCCCGCCGGACGCCCCGTTTGACTCGCTCTCGGAGGAGTACTCCGCGCCGCTGCGGAATCCTGCGGAGAGGTGGTCACGATGCTTTCGGCCAAGAGTCTGTTCCAGGAGATGCTCGACGACGACCGGTCGTTCGCCCTCTTCTGCTCGATCGCCGCCGGCGGGGAGTCCCAGGGCGGCTGGGAGAACGGCAGGATCGCCGCCCTGGTCCCCGCGGAGGAGCGCGCCCTCGCCCCCAAGATCGCCCGGCACGGCGCCGACGAGGACAAACACGGCCGGATCTTCAACGCCCTGCTCGGCAAGCGCGGCCTGACGCCCGTTCCGGTGCCGCCCGACACCGACTACACGATGCTCCTTGAGGCCCGCGGCATCGGCCTCGCCCACGACCGGCTCCGCGCCGACACCCCCCTCAGCGTCCAGGACATCGTCACCTACCTCGCGCACAGCCGGGTCACCGAGCAGCGCGCGTCCGAGCAGATGCGGCTGCTGCGCCGCTGCTTCGCCGACCACCCCGACATCGGCCGCGCGGTCCGCATGATCTCCGCCGACGAGGACAACCACCTCGCCTACTGCCACGAGGAGCTGCTGAGGCTCGCCGCGGCGGGCCACGGCCGGGCCATCCAGCGCACCCTGCGGACCTGCGCCCTCGCCGAGATCCGCGTCTACCGGGACGTCAGTCTGGCCGTGATGGCGCACATGGGCGCCGTCCTCGGCTGGTCGAGGCCCAGGGCGGCGGCGCTGCGGGCCGGGATCCACGCCGTCCACGCCTACGAACGGCTCGCGGGCTGGCGCCGGATGGTCACCCTGCGGCCGCCCGAGCACAGCGACCCGCTCGGCGGCCGGGCCACCGGCGCCCCCGAGTTCGCCTGAATCCGCATCCGGCGGCCGCTACAGCCAGCCGCGCCGCTTGAACGTCCGGTACAGCAGCACCTCGAGCACCGCCATGACGACGATCACCGCCGGGTACGACCACACCCAGTGCAGCTCCGGCATGTGGTCGAAGTTCATGCCGTAGATGCCCGCGATCATCGTCGGCACCGCCGCCATGGCCGCCCACGCGGAGATCTTCCGCATGTCGTCGTTCTGCCGCACGCTCATCTGCGCCAGGTGCGCCGACAGGATGTCCGACACCAGCCGGTCGAGGCCCTCCACGGACTCGTTCACGCGCGCGAGGTGGTCGTTGACGTCCCGGAAGAAGGGCCGCGCCTTCTGGTGCACGAACGGCACCGCGAGACCGGCCGTGCCGAGCCCCGCCAGCCGGGTCAGCGGCGGCATCAGCGGCACCGTCGCCCGCCGGAACTCCAGGATCTGCCGCTTGAAGGTGTAGATCCGCGACGCGGTGTGCCGCGAGCCGCCCTGGTCGGGCGAGAACACCTCCGCCTCCAGCTCCTCCAGGTCCGTCTGCAACTCGGACGCCACGTCCAGATAGTGGTCGACGACGTCGTCGCAGATCGCGTAGAGCACCGCCGTCGGCCCCTTCTCCAGGATCTCCGGGTCCTTCTCCAGGCGCCGCCGCACCCCCCGCAGCGCCGCCCCCTCGCCGTGACGGACGGTCACCACGAAGGCGTCACCGAGGAAGACCATCACCTCGTCGGTGGTCACCACGTCGCTCTCCGGCTCGTACTGCACCGGCTTCAGCACCATGAACAGCGAGTCGTCGTACACCTCCAGCTTGGGCCGCTGGTGGGCCTTGAGGGCGTCCTCCACGGCCAGCGGATGCAGCCCGAACTCCTCGGTGACGAGGCCGAACTCCCGCTCCGACGGCTCGTGCAGACCGATCCACACGAACCCGCCGGCCGCCCGCGCCTCGTCGAGGGCGTCGGAGAAGTCCTCCGGTCCCTCGGTGCGGCGCCCGTCCCGGTAGATGGCACAGTCGACGATCACGGAGCGTATTCTCCCGTCACCAGCGTCCCCACGCACCCCGTGGAGTGCCTACCCTGGGCCGCATGCCCACGTTGATCCTGGTCCGGCACGGACGATCCACCGCCAACACCGAGGGGGTGCTCGCCGGCTGGACGCCCGGCGTCTCCCTGGACGAGCGCGGCGCCGCACAGGCCGCGGCGCTGCCCGGCCGGCTCGCCGCGCTGCCGATCTCCGAGGTCGTCGCCAGCCCCCTGCAACGGTGCCAGGAGACCGTCGCGCCCCTGCTCGACGCCCGCCCCGGACTCACCGCGCACAGCGACGAGCGGATCGGCGAGTGCCACTACGGCGACTGGTCCGGCCGCAAGCTCGCCGAACTCTCCGGCGAACCCCTGATGGAGGTCGTCCAGGCCCACCCGTCGGCCGCCGCCTTCCCCGGCGGCGAGTCGATGCGCGCCATGCAGACGCGCGCCGCCGAGGCGGTGCGCGAGTGGAACGCGCGCGTGGAGCGCGACCACGGCCCCGACGCCGTCTACCTCATGTGCTCCCACGGCGACATCATCAAGTCCCTTGTCGCGGACGCTCTCGGACTTCATCTCGACCTCTTCCAGCGGATCTCCGTAGAACCGTGTTCCATCACAGCGATCCGTTACACCCGGCTGCGGCCCTTTCTCGTACGCCTCGGCGACACCGGCGACTTCGCCTCGCTCGCCCCGCGCGCCACCCCGCCCGCCGACGACGCCCCGGTCGGCGGCGGCGCGGGCGCACCGTGATCGTCGGGCGCAGTAGGGTGAAGCGGTCGCAGTAGCGGCGCCCCATCCACGACTCCAGGAGACAGGACGTGTCCCGTCAGGTGTTCCTCTACGACCCGCCGGACCGCTTCGTGGCCGGTACGGTCGGACTGCCCGGACGCCGTACGTTCTTCCTCCAGGCCACGGCGGGCGCCCGGGTGACCAGCGTGGCCCTGGAGAAGACCCAGGTCGCCGCCCTCGCCGAACGCATGGACGAACTCCTCGACGAGGTCGTCCGGCGCAGCGGGGGCAGCGCCGCCGTACCCGCCGTCACCCCCACCGAGGTCTCCGACACCGCGCCCCTCGACGCCCCCGTCGAGGAGGAGTTCCGCGTCGGCACCATGGCCCTCGCCTGGGACGGCGACGGACAGCGGATGATCGTCGAGGCGCAGGCCCTGGTGGAGCTGGACGCCGAGACCGACGAGGACCTCGCCGAGGCCGAGGAGCGGCTGCTCCAGGACGAGGAGAACGGCCCCCCGATGCTGCGGGTCCGCCTCACCGGCACCCAGGCGCGGGCGTTCGCCAAGCGCGCCCTGGACGTCGTCAACGCCGGACGGCCGCCCTGCCCGCTGTGCAGCCTCCCGCTCGACCCGGAAGGACACGTATGTCCGCGCCAGAACGGATACCGCCGGGGAGCGTGAGCACGGCCGAACACCTCGCCCGGGGTGAACTGACCGTCCGCGGCCAGATCCGGGACGCCTCCAACGCGGTGCTCTACTGCGCCGTCGCCCACGCGGGTGAAGAAGTCACCTGCGTCTACAAGCCGGTCCGCGGCGAACGCCCCCTCTGGGACTTCCCCGACGGCACCCTCGCCCAGCGCGAGGTCGCCGCCTACGAGGTCTCCGAGGCCACCGGCTGGGGCCTCGTCCCGGCCACCGTGCTGCGCGACGGACCCTACGGCGAGGGCATGTGCCAGCGGTGGATCGAGGGCGGGCCGGGGGAGGATCTGCTGCGCCTGGTGGACGCCGAGGAACCCGGTCCCGGCTGGAAGGCGATCGGCTTCGCCGACGTCGGCGAGGGAAGGACCGCGCTGCTCGTGCACGCCGACGACGAGCGGCTGCGGCGGCTCGCGGTCCTGGACGCCGTCATCAACAACGCCGACCGCAAGGGCGGCCATCTGCTGCCCGCGGCCGACGGGCGGCTCTACGGCATCGACCACGGCGTCACCTTCAACACCGAGAACAAGCTGCGCACCCTGCTGTGGGGCTGGGCGGGCGAGCCGCTGACCGCGGAGGCCGTCACCGTCCTGCGGGGCCTGGCGGACGCCCTGGGCCCCGCAGGGGACCTCACGGCCCGGCTGACGCCCCTGATCACCGCGGCCGAACTGGACGCCACCCGGGCCCGGGTGGACGCCCTGCTGGCCTCCGGCACCCACCCCGAACCCAGCGGCGAGTGGCCCGCCATCCCCTGGCCGCCCCTCTAGGCCCCGCCCGGCCTCACCCGTCCGGCCTCACCGGTCCGGCCTCACCGGTCCGGCCTGACCCGTCCGCCGTGCGGCGCCGTGCGCGCGGCGGACGCGGCACGGCCGTCACCGGGCAGCGGCGCGAACGGCGGACAGGTCCCGGCGGAACTCCGCCAGCACATGCGGCGGGTGCCGCGCAAGAGCGCCCCACCGGCCAGATGGGGCAGGTCCGGTTCGTATCCGGAAGTTCCGTCCGGTTACGCTCATGACATGCATGCCTGGCCCGCTTCCGAGGTCCCCGCCCTGCCTGGTCAGGGCCGCGACCTGAGGATCCACGACACCGCCACGGGTGGGCTCGTCCCCCTCGTCCCCGGTCCCGTCGCCCGTCTCTACGTCTGCGGCATCACGCCGTACGACGCGACCCACATGGGTCACGCGGCGACCTACAACGCGTTCGACCTCGTCCAGCGCGTGTGGCTCGACACCAAGCGGCAGGTCCACTACGTCCAGAACGTCACCGACGTCGACGATCCGCTGCTGGAACGCGCCCAACGCGACGGCGTCGACTGGGTCGCCCTCGCCGAGCAGGAGACCGCCCTGTTCCGCGAGGACATGACCGCCCTGCGGATGCTGCCCCCGCGCCACTACATAGGCGCCGTCGAGGCCATACCCGGCATCGTGCCGCTGGTCGAACGGCTCCGTGACGCGGGCGCCGCCTACGACCTCGACGGCGACGTCTACTTCTCCGTCGAGTCCGACCCGCACTTCGGCCAGGTCTCCCGGCTGGACGCCGCCGCCATGCGGCTGCTCTCCGCCGAGCGCGGCGGCGACCCCGACCGGCCCGGGAAGAAGAACCCCCTCGACCCGATGCTGTGGATGGCCGCCCGCGACGGCGAACCGAGCTGGGACGGCGCCTCGCTCGGCCCCGGCCGCCCCGGCTGGCACATCGAGTGCGTCGCCATCGCCCTCGACCACCTCGGCATGGGCTTCGACATCCAGGGCGGCGGCTCCGACCTCGCCTTCCCGCACCACGAGATGGGCGCCTCCCACGCCCAGGTGCTCACCGGCGAGTTCCCCATGGCCAAGGCGTACGTCCACGCCGGGATGGTCGGCTACGACGGCGAGAAGATGTCCAAGTCGCGGGGCAACCTCGTCTTCGTCTCCGCGCTGCGCCGCGACGGCGTCGACCCCGCCGCGATCCGCCTCGCGCTCCTCGCCCACCACTACCGCTCCGACTGGGAGTGGACCGACCAGGTGCTCCAGGACGCCGTGGACCGCCTCGACCGCTGGCGTGCCGCCGTCTCCCGGCCCGACGGACCGTCCGCCGAGGCGCTCGTCGAGGAGATCCGCGAGGCGCTCTCCCAGGACCTGGACGCCCCGGCGGCGCTGGCCGCCGTCGACCGCTGGGCCGCCCGCCAGGACACCGGGGGCGGCACGGACACCGGGGCGCCCGGCGTCGTCTCGCGCGCCGTGGACGCGCTGCTCGGCGTCGCCCTGTAACCCGGCCGGGCACCGCGCACGAGGGCGCCCCTTCCGCTGCGGAAGGGGCGCCCTCGTGTGTGATCGCGGCCGCCGCGGGACCTGAGGTCAGTCGTCCGACGGGTCGTCGTCGTCCGTGCCCGGCTTCGGCGGCTTCGGCGGGCGGGTGCGGCCGCCCGGGTTGTCCCGCAGGTACGGCGCCGGCGGGTCGTTGCCGTCGGCCGTGGCGTGCCCGCCGCCCGGCCCCGAGCCGTCGCGGCGCCGCAGATACCGCTCGAACTCACGGGCGATCGCCTCGCCGGACGCCTCCGGCAGCTCCGCCGTGTCCCGGGCCTCCTCCAGCGACTGCACGTACTCCGCGACCTCGCTGTCCTCCGCCGCGAGCTGGTCCACGCCCACCTGCCAGGCACGCGCGTCCTCGGGCAGCTCGCCCAGCGGAATCCGCACGTCGATGAGGTCCTCCAGCCGGTTGAGCAGCGCCAGCGTCGCCTTCGGGTTCGGCGGCTGCGACACGTAGTGCGGCACGGCCGCCCAGAGGCTGACGGCGGGCACCCCCGCGTGCGTGCACGCCTCCTGGAGGACCCCGACGATGCCCGTGGGGCCCTCGTACTTGGTCTCCTCCAGGTCCATCCGCTGCGCCAGATCAGCGTCCGACGTCGTCCCGCTGATCGGGACCGGACGGGTGTGCGGGGTGTCACCCAGCAGGGCGCCCAGCACCACCACCAGCTCCACGCCCAGCTCGTGCGCGAACCCGAGCAGCTCGTTGCAGAACGAGCGCCAGCGCATCGACGGCTCGATGCCCCGGACCAGCACCAGGTCACGCGGCTTCTCGCCGCCGATCCTGACCACCGAGAGCCGGGTCGTCGGCCACGTGATCTTGCGCACGCCCGCGTCCATCCACACCGTGGGCCGGTTGACCTGGAAGTCGTAGTAGTCCTCGGCGTCCAGCGCCGCGAACACCTCGCCCTTCCACTCCCTGTCCAGGTGCGCGACCGCGGTGGAAGCGGCGTCCCCGGCATCGTTCCAGCCCTCGAACGCGGCCACCATCACTGGGTCGATCAGCTCGGGAACCCCCTCCAGCTCGATCACCCAGCGCCTCCTTCCGACGTGCCCTCGCGTACGTCCCAACCTTACGGCGTGCGACAAGGGCGCCCGCAGCCCCCTCGCACGGGGGCAGTGAACGGATCACTGCCCCGATCGGCCCCCCGGAACACCCCGGCCGCACCCCCGCCGCCCACCGGCCCCGCCGTCCCGGATCGCCCCGACACCTCCGATGACCCGCCTACAGCGTCGACCTGAGCCACTGCTCCACGCTCGCGATGTGCACCGTCGCCCAGGACCGCGCCGCCTCCGCGTCCCGGTCCCGCAGCGCCGCCAGGATCGCCCGGTGCTCGCGCAGCGTCCCCGCCACCGCGTCCTCCTGGGTCAGCCCCCGCCAGATCCGGGCCCGGGTGGTCGGCCCCGACAGCCCGTCCAGCAGCGAGCAGAGCACCGCGTTGCCCGAGCCGCTCGCGATGCCCCGGTGGAAGTCGAGGTCGGACGCCACCAGTTCCTCCACCGAGGGCGCCGCGCCGAGCCGGTCCAACTGGAGGGCGAGCGCGTCCAGTTGCTGCTCGCTGATCCGGGAGGCCGCCATCGCCGTCGCGGCCGGTTCCAGGATGCGGCGCACCGCGAGGAACTCCAGGACGGTGTCGTCGCGATGGAAGTCGACGACGAAACTCAGCGCCTCCAGAAGCAGTTGCGGATCGAGGCTGCTGACGTAGGTGCCGTCGCCCTGGCGCACGTCCAGGATGCGGATCAGGGACAGGGCGCGGACCGCCTCGCGCAGCGAGTTGCGCGACAGCCCCAGATCGGCGGCGAGTTCGCTCTCCTTGGGGAGCCGGTCGCCCGGCCGCAGCGCGCCGGAGACGATCATGGCCTTGATCTTCTCGATCGCCTCGTCGGTGACTGCCATGACGGGCCTCCCTGTCGTTCCCACATGCCGTGAAGACATCCGATGTATCGGATCATTATGGAGGCTTCCCGCCCGTTCCTCGCACCCGGAAGGCGGCCCGGACCAGGGGCGTCCGCTTCGCCGGGCCCGCCGAAGCGGAAGGGCGGCTTCCCGCCGTTCCCGGCCCCGCCGCCCCCCCGGCGCGCGGACGGGTCCCGACCCCGCCTCACCCGGGGCGGCGGGGGTCGCGGG
>NZ_FMCI01000121.1 GCF_900091845.1 Streptomyces sp. SolWspMP-5a-2 | reverse complement strand
ATCCCGTCCGGGGCCCGGGGGCCTGTCCGACCCCGGGCTCCCCGGGGACCGCCACCAGCGCGGCCCCCGCCCGCGTCACCCCGCGTACAACCGGTCGAGGGCGCGCCGGCTCTCCGTGTTCGCGGCTCGGCAGATCACCAGGAGCTGATCCGGGTCCTGGAGCGGTCTGAGGGTCTCGAACTGGAGGGTGATCACCCCGGCCTCGGGGTGCCGCATCGTCTTGTTCCCGCGGCCGTTGACCTTGACGTCCCGTTCGGCCCACCAGCGGGCGAAGTCGGCGTTCCCGGCGCTGAGTTCGGCGATGAGGGCGGTCAGCGCCCGGTCGTCCGGGTGCGCGGCCCACGCGGCGCGCAGATGGGCGACCCCCTCCCGCGCCACCCGTTCGCGATCGAGGTAGAACTCCCGCACCCGCGGGTGCATCAGACACAGCCACATCGCGTTGCGCCGCGACGGCGGCAGGGTGTCGAAATCCACCAGCAGTCGCGTCATCTCGGTGTTCCAGGCCAGCAGGTCGGAGCGGTGGTTCACCAGCATGGCGGGCAGCGGTGACAGGTCGGCGACCAGCCGGGCCAGCGGCGGCGCCGCCGCGGTGGCGGGCCTGTCGGCGCTGGGGGGTCGCTGCTGGGTGAGGTCGAAGAGGTAGGCGCGCTCGTCGGGAGCCAGGCGCAGCGCGCGGGCCAGCGCCTCCACCACCTCGGTGGAGGGCCGCAGCCCGCGCGCCTGCTCCAGCCGGACGACGTAGTCGACGCTGACCCCGGCCAGTTCGGCGACCTCCTCGCGGCGCAGTCCCGGGGTCCGCCGGGTCCGCCGTCCCGGGGGCAGACCGACGTCCCGCGGGTCCAGGCGCTCGCGCCGGGTCCGCAGGAACGCGGCCAGCTCCTGCGTCCTGTCCACCACGAAGCTCGTCATGACCGGTGCAACAGGCAGGGTGGGACCGGTGTTCCCAGGAAACGCCTTCCCTTACCCCTGCCCGGCCGCGATCGCAGACTCGCTGTCGTCGACGGATCACCGGCGACGGATCACACGCGCAGGAGGCACCATGTCGCTCACTCTCGACAGCTACCGGCTGCTGGGCCGCTCGGGGCTGCGGGTCTCACCGCTCGCGCTGGGCACGGCGACCTTCGGCACCGAGTTCGGCTGGGGCGCCGACAAGGACGAGGCGCGCACGCTGTTCGACACCTATGTCGAGCGCGGCGGCAACTTCGTCGACACCGCCAACACCTATACCGACGGCAGCTCCGAGCGCCAGCTCGGCGAGTTCACCCGCGGCCGCCGCGAGCGCCTGGTGCTGGCGACGAAGTACACCACCCTGCGCACGCCCGGCGACCCGAACTCCGCGGGAGGCCACCGCAAGAGCATGTTCGCCTCCGTCGAGACCAGTCTGCGGCGGCTGGACACGGACTACCTCGATCTGCTCTACCTGCACGTGTGGGACGACACCACCCCGGTCGAGGAGATCCTGCGCGCCATGGACGACCTGGTCCGGCAGGGCAAGGTCCTGTACGTGGCGGTGTCCAACGCCCCGGCCTGGGAGGTCTCCCGCATGCAGGCGATCGCCGACCTGCGCGGATGGTCCCCGCTGATCGGGCTGCAGATCGAGTACAACCTCCTCAACCGGGCCGGGGAACGCGATCTCATCCCGATGGCACGGGCGATGGGGCTCGGGGTGACCCCGTACTCGCCGCTGGCGGGCGGGCTGCTCACCGGCAAGTACGGCCGCGCCGACCTGACCGCGGCGACCGCCGCCTCCGGGGACGGCACCCGCAGGAGTTTCAACGCCGGGCTGGGCATGGTCACCGAGCGCAGCCTCGCCGTCGCCGAGGTGGTGAAGGAGGTCGCCGCCGAGCTGGGCCGCACGCCCGCGCAGGTCGCCCTCGCCTGGACCCTGCGGCAGCCGGGCGTGACGGCACCGATCGTCGGGGCCCGCACCCTGGAGCAGCTCGAAGGCAATCTGGGCGCCCTGGAGGTCGACCTCACCTCCGCTCAGCTGGCCCGCCTCGACGCGGCCGGCGCGATCGAACTCGGCTACCCGCACGACCTGCTCGCCGGCGACCACATACGCCAGGTGACCCGGGGCGACCTGAAGATCGCCCCCCGCGGCTGACACCCGGGGCGGCCCCGGAAGGGCCCCGGCTGGTGCCGCGCCGGGCATCGCGAGGCCGCCCTCCGGGAAACGGCGCGCATGGGTCAGACACGCCCTAGGCCCCCGGTACCGCCTCCCCCACCCCGGAGGGCTCGTCGAAGCCGGGGCCGCCGGTGGGGCGGGCGGTGAGGCCGAGCGAGCCGGTGGCGGCGATCAGGGTCATCGCGTACGAGTCCACCGCGCGGCGGACGTTGGGCGCGTCCAGGCCCGCCCCGGTCACCAGGCGGTCGAGGTCGACGTAGGCGGAGCGCACCAGCTCGATCCACCGGTAGACCCGCCAGTCCTCGCGCCAGCCGACCGTGCTGTCCGCGGGCAGCAGGCTCTCCCAGCGGCGGAACATCCGGTCGCGGATCTCGGGCAGGGTGGGGGTGAGGTGCATGTGGCGGACCAGCTCGTAGAGCGGGTCGCCGACGACGGCCATCTCCCAGTCGATGATGGTCAGCGCCAGCCGGTCGGCGCGCCGCACCAGGTTCCACGGGTTGAGGTCGCCGTGCAGCAGCGCGGGCCTGCGGTGGCTGACCTCGTGCCGGGCGAGGATCTCCCGCAGCCGGTCCGCGCCGGGCAGTCCGAGCAGCCGGGCGGCCTGCTGCGACTCCTGCGGCAACTCCGCGACCATCAGCACCAGTTGCTCGCGCAGCCAGCGGTGGAAGCCGCCCTCGCCCGCCGCCGGGTCGACCTGTTCGTAGTCGACCAGGGTCATGGCGTGGAGCTGGTCGACGAGCCGGTCCGCCTCGTGCGGCAGCAGCCCGTGCACCGGGTGGCCGGGCGGCCGGTCGATGTCCCGGTCGCCGACGTAGGTGTGGATCGCGAAGGGGTCGCCCAGGTGGCCGGTGCCGAGGGCCAGCACGCGCGGCGCCGCCACCGCCGCGCCCGACTCCTCGATGGCGCGCAGCACGGCGTGCTCGCTGAGGAAGCTGGGCTCGCGCCGCGCCAGCCTGGCCACCTTGCGGCGCACGACGACGGGGTAGTCGACGCCCGGCACCCGGACGACGGTGTTGAGGTGGGCGGTCCCCTTGAACACGCGGTTGGCGGGGGCGGCGCCCTCCTCGGCCAGGGCCAGGCCGACCGCGGTGGCCGGGAAGTCGGGGTGCTCGGTCAGCCGCCGGTCGGCCCGCCAGCGCAGGGTGCGCACGACCCGTCCGGCGCCGCCGTCCGCGCCGGGCCGCGCCGCCCGCCAGCGGAAGAGGGCTCCCTCGATCTCCGCCGCCTCGGGCACGGCCCGCAGCCGCAGCGGTTCCGCAGCGGACAGCAGCGCGTCGCGGACGGCGGCCGTGGCCCGTTCGAGTCCGTCCTGGTCGTCGGTGCCCGCCAGCGGCAGCGCGGCCCGTATCACGTCCGGGTAGACGGACTGGGCGCGGGCGAAGTCGGTGTAGTGGCGCAGGTCCCTGGCGAGTCCGGCGACGGCGGCGGGGCGGGTCGTCTCCATGGCGCGGGCCCACGCCTCGACGACCTGGTCGTGCTGGTGGGCCGGGTAGCGGGCGCGCACCAGGTGGGTGGCGAGGTCGTGCAGGGGGTCGCCGTAGCCGGCCAGTTCCCAGTCGAGGCAGACCAGGGCGGTCCCGGCGGGGTCGGGCAGGATCAGGTTGCCGCGGTGCAGGTCGGTGTGGAGCAGGCCGTGCGGGCGCCGGGTCATCGCGGGGACGCGGTCGGCGAACCGGGCGAGGGCGTCCTCGGGCAGGCCGAGGGCGGCGAAGAGGCCGCCGAACTCACCCCGGTTGGGGAGCCGGATCTGCCGGTCGGCGAGGTGGGCCAGGGTCCGCAGGAAGCCCTGGCTGTCCCGGTTGTGCGGCCAGGACGGCGGCAGGGGCGGCAGGCTCTCGCGGCGGACCAGGGCCGTCAGGGCGAGGGCGCGGGCCGCTGCGGTGACGAGCGGGGCGGCGACGGGGGTGGCGCCGGGGTGGACGTCGGACAGGGGCACGCCCTCGACGTGGCCGAGGACGAGACAGCCGTCGCCCTCGGCCAGCAGGCGCGGGACGGGGGCGCGGACGCCCGCGGCGGCACGGAGCACGCCCGCCTCGTCCGGCCAGGTCCTGACCACGACGGGCAGCGCCCCGGGCCGTCTGACCCGGACGTTCGCCAGGGTGCCCGCGGGCAGGTCCCACAGCCGTGCCGCCGCCGCGGTCAGCGGCAGCACGTGGTTGTGGTGGTGGTGACCCGAGAGGGTGCGGCCGAGGCGGCGCGCGGTCTCGGTGAACTCCCCGACGGGATCCGTGGGTCGGATCCGTCCCCCGGGAAGCGGGGGAAGGGAGGGTGGTGCGCCCACGGGCTGCTCCGGGTGCGAGAGGGGGGACGGTACGGCACACCGTAGGCACGGGCTGCGGGCGTCTCTCGTCGAAACGGGTTCCGCGTCACCACAACGGGTGGTGTACCGCGCGGGTCTGCTGGGTAAGGCGGGGTCGGCGTGTACATCGCTCTCATACGCACGGGGACGAGGGTTGTGCTCAGCGGGCCTCGGCGGACGGCGTGCGCGGGGAGCCGGGGGGCGTGTTCGGGGGGCGTGTTCGGGGGCGCGAGGGGCTACCCGCGCAGCAGGGTGAACAGCGGCTGGAGCGAGTCGACGACCGTCTCGGCCCCGGCCTGCCGCAGCAGCGCCGCCTTGCGTTCGTTGCGCGCGAAGCCGAGGAACGGCACGCCCGCCTCGGCCGCCGCCGCGCAGTCGGACGGCGCGTCGCCGATCATGAGGGCGGCCTCCGGTGCCGTCCCGGTGGCGTTCAGCGCCTGGTTGAGGCAGTGCGGGTGGGGCTTGAGGCGGTGCAGGTCCTGGGTGCGGCCGTAGATGTGCGGGGCGAAGCAGGACAGCAGACCGCGGCCCTCCAGATAGGCGCGGACGACGGTGGCGGAGTTGTTGGTCGCGACGGCGAGCCGGGCGCCGACCGCCGTCCAGGTGCGGATCAGCGGGTCGGCGTAGGGCGTCGGCCAGGCGGACGGCTCGGCGTCCAGCTCGTGCCGGGTGAGCCGCTCCTCCAGCTCGGTGACCAGGTCGCTGCCCGGCCGCAGCCGGTCGACGGCGCGCAGCACGACCTGCGGGTCGTGGGTCTCCTGCTCGTCGTCGGTGAGCAGGTTCCGCAGGCCCCGCCCCTCCAGCCAGCCGATCAGGTCGGCGGCCACGTCCCGGGCGGGGTACCCGGCGAAGAGCCGGCAGACGGGCCCGTCGAAGTCCCAGAGGACGACACGGGGGCGGGTGATCAGGTTCCTGAGTTCCTCGGGGGCGTACGCGGTCTCTTCCGCCACCGGTTCGGTCTGCGCCGTATCAGAAGTCACTAGGAGAGTGTCAGGTCGGTCGTGATGGTTTCCCAGAGGGCGTCGAACCACTTCTGCGATTCGTCCACGAACGCGGCGTCGCGCTGGCCCGCGGTGCGGTCGAACGAGAACAGCAGGGACTCGGCGCCCAGCACGTCGTACATGTCCAGCGTCTGCCCGTCGGTGGTCTCCTCGCGGCGCGAGACCATGTAGTAGGAGATCAGCGCCTCCGCCCCGTTGAGCAGGTACAGCTTGACCGGCGGGGTGAACGGCAGGGCGCGGAAGGTCACGCTCACGTCGACGCCGTGGGACGCGCGCAGCGACCGCAGGTTGTGGCGCAGCACCTGGCCCTGGGCGTTGCGCTGGGCCAGCCAGCGCTGGTGGACCGGGTCGTTGGTGCCGCGTCCCTCGACCGGCACCGGGAACGCCAGGTTGATCTCGCGCGAGGGCAGCAGGAGCCGCACGTCGATGGAGTCCGGGCGCAGTTCGCCCGCGTGGATGCTGCGCAGCGGGTCGCCGAGGGCGAGCATCAGGGTCTCGGCGGTGAGGCAGGCGGCGTCGATGCGCACGTGCCGGGCCGCGAACGCCTCGGCGAGCCGGGGCGCGAGGCCCACCATGGTCGGCTGGGGTCCGCCCGGGGTGACGGAGGGCTGGGCGATGCGCGGCGGGCTGCCCTTGCTGACGTTGCTCAGCAGGCCGTCGTCCTGGAGGGCGCGCAGGGCCTGGCGGACGGTGCTGCGCTCGACCTCGAACTCGTCGGCCAGCTCGGCCTGGGTGGGCAGGCGGTCGCCCGCCTTGAGCGCACCGGCCCTGATGCGCTCCCGGAGGCTGTCGGCGATCTCCTGCGCGGAGTGCTTCCTGCCGTTCACTGCCACCACGTTCTCCTGAGTCCCGACCGGAAGCCGCAACCTCGCTCCGGGCGGGGCGAGTTGCTTGAAAGTTGTTTAAGGGTACCGACCAAGTCGCGGTGAGTCGGTCGGAGTTGGTCACCAAGCAGGTGGAGGCGACGGAATCCGGGCTTCCTCAGTCGCCGAGCCGCAGGTCCGAACTGATCGTCCGCCACAGGGCGTCGAACCAGTGGCGGGACTCCTCGACGAACGTGGTGTCCCGTACCCCGCTCCCGTGCTCGAACCCGAAGAGCATGGAACGCGTGCCCTCCGCGTCGTAGAGCTGCAGCCGCTCGTGGCCGACCTCGCGTTCGCTGCGCGAGAGCGTGTAGAAGGCGAACAGCGCCTCCACGCCGTTGAGCAGGTACAGCTTGACCGGCGGGGTGAACGGCAGGGCGCGGAAGGTCACGCTCACGTCGATGCCGTGGGTGGAGCGCAGGGCGAGCAGGTTGTGGCGCAGCACCCGGCCCTGGGCGTTGCGCTGGGCGAGCCAGAGGTGGCGCAGCCGGTTGCCCGGCGCGGACTCCACCGGGGTCGGGAAGGCGAGGTCGATGTCCCGGCTGGGCAGCAGCACCCGCACGTCGATCGTGGCCGGTTCCAGCTGTCCGGCGTGGATGCGCCACAGCGGTTCGCCCAGGGCGAGGTTGAGAGAGACCGAGGTCAGGCACAGGGCGTCTATCGCGACGTGCGGGGCGTCGAACGCGGCGGCGATCCTCGGGGCGAGCGCCACCGTGGTGGGCAGGGGTGGACCGGCGGGTCCGGCCGGCCGTCCGGGGCAGGAGGGGTTCCCGGCCACGGTGGCCGGGCTTCCCTTCGAGACGTTGGCCAACAGGTGCTCCGACTGAAGAATGCGCAGTGCTTCGCGCACCGCACCCCGTTCGACGCCGAACTCGTCGGCCAGCCGTGCCTGCGTGGGCATCCGCTGGCCCGCTCGCAGTTCCCCGTTCCGGATCCTGGTCCGCAGCACGTCCGCCACCTCGTGTGACCGCTGTGGCCGCTGGGACCTCGTCCGCCCAGTGGCAGAGCCGTGTTTCGGGTCCACGGCAAAACAGTACAACTTCCCGCCATCTCAAGGCAGTTCTACAAGAGGTGGTTATAAGCCGCTTCCAAGTGGAGATAAGTACAGTGAAGTTGGCAGCCAACTTGGGCAACCTGGTTGCACATCAGGGTGGTTGGCATGCAGAATCCAGAGTGTCGCTCGGGTTCCCTTCCGGAGGGGAGCCGGGACCCCGGCCGACCCGCTCCAGCCGTACAGCCACAACAGAACATCGAAAACTTCAACCGCACCGCGAGCGGCCCGCACGGCCGCGGCACAGCCACAACTCCATACGCACAGTCACAACTGAACAAGCACCGCTACGGATGACAGAAGTACCGCGCACCGAGCTCCACACGCGCAACGGCGTACACGCGTAGGCACGCACACGCGTGTACGCACCGCTGAACAGGAGAAACCGCGGGTCAGAACATGTCCGGGCACCACGGTCGCCTGGACGGACGCAGCAGGGCGTCGGCCGATCGGGCGGCGCCCGCCCGCTCCTCCCGCACCCGGCCCAGCGCCGCGAGTCGCACAGCCGACTCGTCGCCCAGCCAGAGCATCGCCAACTCGACGATGCCGAGCGAGAGTTCAGCGCTGCGCGTGGTCGGGACGCAGGTCGCCCCGGCGGGCGAGGCCGTCAACTGGTAACGCCCGCCGGTCAGTCCGGCCGGATCGGCGACGTCGATCACCAGGCCGCCCTCCCGCTCGTACGTCCGCGCCTCCATGGCCTGCACGACGTCCAGGATCCGCACCCAGAGCCAGTCCGCCTGCGTGGTGACGAGGGCCGCCCTGGGGTCGGGCAGCAGCGACGGCAGCAGATCGTCGGGGGCCCGCATGTCGGACTTGATCCGGGTGACCCAGTCGATCGAGCAGAGGTAGTGCCACAGGGCGCGCTCCGCCTGCGGGGTCGCCGCCAGCAGCCACCGCACGGTCGCCGTCTCCTGGGGCTGCTTGCCGTCGCCCCACGTCTCGTCCACCTCGTACGCCACCAGCCCGTCGAGCGTGCCGGACGGCGAGCGGTACGCGGCGAAGAACGGGGTGGTCCAGCGGGCGGACAGCCGCGCCGCGCCGGTGGCGGTCTGCCACCAGAAGTCCTTCCTGCTGACGGTGCCCGGCACGCTCCGGCGCACCCGGTCGTGCAGCTCGGGACCGGCCTTGCGGACGTCCTCGGGCTCCAGCAGGTCGATCCGCCCGCCGCCGTCCGCCAGCGGTGCCCGCGGGTCGAACCCGGCGCGCGGCACGTCGACGCTCCACCCCGTCGCGCTGGTGGCGGGGCCGAAGCCGAACCGGCCGTAGATCGGGTACTCCGCGGCGATCAGGGTGGCCAGGGCGTCCCCGCGCTCCTTGGCCGCCGCCAGGTCCTGGCCCATCATGCGGGTGAGCAGCCCGCGCCTGCGGTGCGTGGCGGTGACGGTGACCCCGGTGACGGCGTCGGCGGCGACCGGGCGGCCGCCGACCGCCGTCACCTCCTGGTCGAAGGAGCGGAACGTCGCCACGCAGCGCCCGCCGTCGAACGCCCCCAGGAACCGGCCGGGCTCGAACTGGCCCCGCCGCGCCTCCAGTTCCTCGGCCGGTACGACGGGCTCCCGCAGGAACCCGGCGTGCACGGCACGCAGCCACTCGGGGAACTCGGCCTCGGTGATCGGCCGGACGTCGATGTCGGTGCGCACGCTGCTCATGACCTCACGGTATGTGGACGGCGGTGAGGTGTCGCGCAGATTTCCGAGGCCGGGGCCACGGACCCCGCCCGCCCCGGGCCGTGCCCCCTCAGAAGACGGCCCGCACCTCCCCCACCTCGCGCCCGCCGCCGGTCAGGGGGGCGCGGCCGATCCGGTCGAGCACCGGGGAGTCCACCCCCAGCAGGGCCAGGGCCCGCGCGAGGACCGGACCCAGGGTCCGCGACCCGCCGTCGTCCATCTTGAAGGCCAGCGCCCGCCCGTCCGCGAGGGCCACCGCCTGCACCGCCTCGGCGCCCATCTTGGAGAGCGTCCCCGGCACCTCCCGCATCAGCCAGGTGTCGTGCCGCCTGGTCCCCGCGACGTACTCGGGGTGGGCCCGCATCGCGTCGGCGACCCGGCGTTCGGCGGAGCCGGGCGCGGCGCGGACGAAGGAGCGGAAGGCGCGGGCCAGACCGGTCAGGCCGATCGCGGCGAGGGGCGCCCCGCAGCCGTCGGTGCCCGTCGCGGCGACCGGCTCGCCCGCCGCCTCCTCGATCACGTCGCGGATGAGCCGCTGGAGCGGATGGCCGGGGTCGAGGTAGCTCTCCAGCGGCCAGCCGCGCAGCGCGCACGCGGCGAGCATCGCGGTGTGCTTGCCGGAGCAGTTCATGGTGACCCGGTCCCGCACGGCGCCCGCCGCGAGGTAGGTCTCGCGCTCCACCGGGTCCAGGGGCAGATCGGGCGGGCACCGCAACCGGCCCGGTTCCAGGCCGTGTTCGGCGAGCAGGGTGCGGACCAGATCGCGGTGGAAGGGCTCCCCCGAGTGGCTGGCCGCCGCCAGCGCGAGCCGCTCGCCGCCGAGTCCGAGACCGGCCCGCAGGACACCGGCCGCCTGCATCGGCTTGTTGGAGGAGCGCGGGAAGACTGGCGCCGTCACGTCTCCGAGGGCCAGCTCGACGGATCCGTCGGCGGCCAGCAGGACCAGGCTGCCGCGGTGGCGGCCCTCCACGAACCCGGAGCGGACCACCTCGGCGAGGACGGGCGGGGCGGGCGGCCCCGGGGGCGACGGCTCGGGCGACAGCGCGGGCATCGGCATCGGCACGGCCTTCCGTGACGGGACTCCCCGTGGGACGGCCGCGCGCTCACGTGAGCAGGTCGTCCACCTGGGCTTCGCCCTCACGGTACCGGCGGGTGATCTCGGCGCTGCATCCGTCCGCCGTCCGCTGCAGCCGCTGCCTGCGCCGGGACACCTGCTGCTCGTAGCCCACCAGCCGCCCCATCGCCGTGTGCAGCTCCTGGTCGGTGCGGGCGGCGAGGTCGGACAGCTCGACCTCGGCGAGCATGTCGGCGGCGAGCCGCCGGTACTCCGCGCTGTGCGGGGTGCCGAGGGTGACGTGGCGGGCGGAGGAGCGGTGCCGGGCCGGGGCGTCCGCGAGGATCTGCGAGAGCCGGTCGACGACGGAGCCCGCCCCGCCGTCGCGCACCGGGCGCCGCCGGGCCAGCTCGGCGCGGAGGATGTCGATGCGGCCCTGGAGCAGGCGGCGCACGTAGCTGAGGTCGGCCTCGTCGCGCTGGGCGTCCCGGCGCAGCACCCGCAGCTCGGGCAGGTTCAGGGCGGTGAGGTCGGGCTCGGGCGGCTCGACGGGCAGCGCGGGCCCGCCGGGGTCGGCGGGCGCCGGGCTGTCGGTGCGCTGCTCGGGCGGCCTGGGCGGGGGGCCGGCCGCGCGGCCCTCTCCCGCGCGGGTGTCCCCGGTCGGGCCGTCCGCCGCCCGGCTCTCCCCCGCGCGGGTGAACGGGACCGGGCCGGGCTGCCGCCCGGTGCTCGGTGTGCTCATGTGCCCCTGCCGTTCCCTCGACCGCCGTTTTCAGGAGGCATCGTGCCACCCTCGGTGGCCGCTATGTGACCGAGTGCCCCCGAACGGCCCCGGATGGGGGGTTGGCGAGCATCGGGCGGCCCGTGTGCGGACGGCTTCGAACGGACCGGCATGATGGGGCGCATGCGAGCGGTGGTGCAGCGGGTCGACGGTGCGAGCGTGGTCGTCGACGGCGAGACGGTCGGGGAGATCAGCGGCGAGGGCCTGTGCGTCCTGGTCGGGGTGACGCACGAGGACACCGGGGAGACGGCGGAGCGGCTGGCCCGCAAGCTCTGGTCGCTGCGGGTGCTCCAGGACGAGCGGTCGTGCAGCGACACCGGCGCGCCGCTCCTGGTGATCAGCCAGTTCACGCTCTACGGGGACGCCCGCAAGGGCCGCCGTCCCACCTGGAACGCCGCCGCCCCCGGCGCCGTCGCCGAACCGCTGGTGGACGAGGTGGTGGCGCGGCTGCGGGCGCTGGGCGCGACGGTGGAGACGGGCCGGTTCGGCGCGCAGATGCGGGTCTCGCTGACGAACGACGGCCCGTTCACCGTGCTGATCGAGGTCTGACGCCGGGCTCAGGGCTCGACGACGGTCTCCTGCGCGGCGGCCGTGTCACCGGCCATCAGGCGGGCGTCGGTCGCGACGTTGCGCTTCACCAGGGCCAGGGCGACCGGGCCGAGTTCGTGGTGGCGCACGGCGGTCGTCACGAAGCCGATCCGGCGGCCGTCGGGGCCGTCGTCCGCGAGCCGGATCTCCGTGCCCGCGGCCGGCAGGTGGACCTCGCTGCCGTCGAGGTGGAGGAAGACCAGGCGGCGCGGCGGCTTGCCCAGGTTCTGCACCCGGGCGACCGTCTCCTGGCCGCGGTAGCAGCCCTTCTGGAGGTGCACGGCGGTGCCGATCCAGCCCAGCTCGTGCGGGATGGTGCGGTGGTCGGTCTCGAAGCCCAGGCGCGGCCGGTGCTGTTCGACGCGCAGCGCCTCGTAGGCGAGGAGCCCGGCCGGGTGACCGGTCCGCGCGGCGTACTCCTCCAGGTCCTCGCGGGGCAGGAAGAGGTCCCGCCCGTAGGCCGTCTCGCGCACGACCGTGCCCTCGGGCACCTCGGCGATGGACCCGGCGGGCAGGTGCACGACGGCGATGTCCCCGGTCCGGTCGGCGACCTCGACGCGGTAGAAGAACTTCATCGAGTCGAGGTAGCCGATGAGGGCACCGGCGGTGCCGGGCTCGACGTGCGCCCAGGTGGTGGTGCCGTCGTCGACCAGGTAGAGGGCGTGCTCGATGTGGCCGTGCGAGGAGAGGATCAGCGCCTCGGTGGCGAGGCCCGCGGGGAGGTCGCTGACGTGCTGGGTGAGCAGCAGGTGCAGCCAGCTCAGCCGGTCCTCGCCGGTGACGGTGACGACGCCGCGGTGCGAGAGGTCGACGAAACCGGTGCCGTCCGCGAGGGCGCGCTGCTCGCGGAACAGGTCGCCGTAGTGGGCGGCGACGCCTTCGTCCACGCCCTCGGCGGGGACGGCGCCGGGCAGGGACAGCAGAGGGCTCTTCATGGGCACAAGCCTACGACTCGGCGGTGGGGGCCCTCAGCTCGCCGGCGGTGCCGTCGTGGGCGGCCCGCGCGCACTCCTCGCAGCGGCCGAAGATCGCGAAGTGCTTCATGTCGGTCTCGAAGCCGTAGGCGCCGCGGAGCTTCGCGGTGAAGTCGGCGGCGACCGACACGTCGACCTCGACGACGTTGTCGCAGTCGCGGCAGACGAGGTGGATGTGGTGGTGCCGGTCGGCGAGGTGGTAGGTCGGCGCACCGTGCCCGAGGTGGGCGTGGCTGACCAGGCCCAGCTCCTCCAGCAGCTCAAGGGTGCGGTAGACCGTGGAGATGTTCACCCCCGACGCGGTCCTGCGGACCTCCACCAGGATGTCGTCGGGGGTCGCGTGTTCGAGGGTGTCGACGGCTTCGAGCACGAGTTGCCGCTGCGGCGTCAGCCGGTAGCCGCGCTGTCTGAGGTCGCTCTTCCAGTCGGTGCTCACCACACCCCCGAGTCTAGGGCCTGTCGTCCGGGCCGGGCGGCGTCCGGGCACGGCACCCGGACGGCTCGCGCGACCGCCGCGCGATCCGGGAGGGCGGGCCCGGGACTCCTGCTTGAAGAAGGCGATGCCGTTACTTGAAGAAGGCGATGCCGTCGTCCGGCATGTCGTCGGGGAGGGCCTTCGCCCAGCGCTCGACGTCCTCCGGGGTGACGACCTTCTTCAGGTGCGCCGACATGTAGGGGCGCAGCTCGACCTCGGGGGTCTGCTTCTCGCCGACCCACATCAGGTCGCTCTTGACGTAGCCGTACAGCCGCTTGCCGCCGGTGTAGGGGCGGGAGGCGGCGGTCCGCGCGACGGCGTCCGTGACCAGGTCGATCTGCGGCTTCTTGTCGGCCAGCTCGCCGTACCAGATCTCGATGACACCGTCGTCGCGGGTCATCGTGGCCTCGACCTTGCGGGCCGCGTCGATGCGCCAGAAGCCGGACTCGGACTCCAGGGGGCGGACTTTGTTGCCGTCGTTGTCGAGCACCCAGGTGTGGGACCGGTACTCCAGGAAGTCTCGCCCGTCGTGGCTGAAGGACACCTCCTGGCCGAAGTTGCACTTCTCGGAGCCGGGGAAGTCGTGGACTCCCGCTCCGGCCCAGTCGCCGAGGAGGAAGGCGAGGGGGACCAGGTCCTTGTGGAGGTCGGACGGAATCTCGATCATGAGCGACAGTTTCTGGTCGGTTCCTCTACGGCGGTCAGCGCTGGCCCTGGTACAGCTTCTTCACGGTCAGACCGGCGAAGGCGAGGACGCCGACGCAGACCAGGACCAGCAGGGCTTCGAAGAATGCCTCAAGCACGGGGTGCTCCTTGGACGTGGTGGTGCGGTACTAAGGCCGGGCCCCAGCTTAGTCGGCCGGGGCCCGCGCCTCCGCGTGAGGTAGGCCCTGCGAGGGAACGGGCCCGGGATCAGCCCAGGAGCTGGCTCTGCAGCACCACCGTCTGCTGGAACGGGACGGCCGCCGCGGTGCCCTCGCGGCTCTGCACGACGAGCGCCAGCACGTCCCCCGCGGACAGGTAGGCGTGCCTGACCTGCTCGGCGCCGTAGGGCTCCGTCTCGTCGTAGGCGGAGCGCTGCACCCGGTCGGTGTCGGTCTGCGGCGGGAAGCCGTCGTCGAAGAGGGAGACGTCCGTGCCGCGCAGCCGGAAACCGGGGGCGCTCGCCGGTGCGACCTTCTCCGTGAACAGGTCGTGCACGACCACCCCGGAGCCGAACCGCAGCAGGTAGATCCGGGTGCGGGTGCCGTCGGGCATGGTCCAGCCGCGGGCCGCGATGTGCCGCAGGCCGCGGTCCGCGAGCGCCAGCCGCAGCACGTCACGCTCGCTCGCGTCGGAGTACTCGGCGAGGAAGGTGCCGGTGGGCAGCCAGCCGTCGGAGCCGCGCAGGGCGGGGTCCTCCTTCGCCCCCTCCGGCGCGGGCAGCACCAGGGCGCGCAGGTCGGCGTGGTGCGCCTCGGCCGGGTTGGAGTCGGCGAACGGTCCCGGGCTGCCGGACGGCAGCGGGGGCAGGGTGAGCGCCGGGTACGCCCACCGGCCGTCCGACGCGGTCGCGAGACCGGGCACGTCGGTGCGCTCCAGCGCGCCGATCCCGTAGGCGGTCCCGGCCCCGACGGCCGCGAGGACGACGGCGGCGGCGGTCCAGCGCAGGGCGGCGCGCAGCGCGCGCCGGTCCCGGCGGGTCCCGGCCGGACCGGCCC
>NZ_FMCI01000118.1 GCF_900091845.1 Streptomyces sp. SolWspMP-5a-2 | reverse complement strand
CCCCGCCCGCGACGGCGCTCGAACCCCCGGCTGCGGTGCCCGCACCTCCGGCTGCCCCGCCCGCGCCGGTGCCCGAACCCCCGGCTGCGGTGCCCGCCACGGCGCCCGCACCTCCGGTCTCCGCGCCCGCGTCGCTGACCGCACCCACCGCCTCCGTGCCCGGCCCGGACCACGCACCCCCCGCCCCCACCCCGCCGGGAACGGCACCCGTGCCTCCTGTCTCCAGCTCGCCGGGAACGACGCCCGCACCCCCCGCCCCCACCCCGCCCGTCACTCCGGAGTCCCCTCACTCCGTTCCCCTCGGTGAGCCCGTGTCCGCCGGGGCCGGTGTCCCGGTCGGTACCCCATCGGCCCCTCCTGCCCCTTCTGCGGGCTTCTCCGGGCGTTTTGGGGGCTCGCGCGAATCCGACCCCCACGGCACCCCGTCCTGCGGTCAGCCGGGCCCCTGGGCCCCCGCGCAGCCGGGTGCCGAGCGCGGCACGACGGCTCCGCCGCAGCCCGCCTCCGTTCCCGCGCCCGCGGCCACCCCGGCCGCGGAGACCACCGACCCCGTGTCCGAGGGGGAGGCGGGAGCCCCGGGCGGGGCGGTCGATCCGTGGCGCACCTACGACCCCTGGGCCAAGGCCGCCGCCGGGCGGGCGTTCCAGCAGAACGGCGCGGCCGTCGAGAGCACGGGGCAGCGGCGCCGCAGGGTGCGCCGGGCGCTGGTCGGCGGGGCCGTCGCGCTCGCGCTGGTGTCCGGCGTCGGCGGCGGGATCGTCGGCGCGTACCTGGAGCGCAACGGCGGACTCGGCGACATCGTGCTGCCGCAGGCGTCGGCGGAGCCCGCCGGGCGCGATCCGGACAGCGTCGCCGGGATCTCCGCCCGCGCCCTGCCCAGCGTCGTCACGCTGCACGTGGCCGGGTCCAAGGAGTCCGGCACCGGGACCGGGTTCGTGCTCGACGACCGCGGTCACATCCTCACCAACAACCACGTCGTCGAACCGGCCGGTTCCTCCGGGCGGATCGCGGTGACGTTCAACAGCGGCGACACCGCCAAGGCCACCGTCGTCGGCCGGGACAGCGGCTACGACCTCGCCGTGGTGAAGGTGACCGGCGTGCGCGGGATGAAGCCGCTGCCGCTCGGCAACTCCGACAACGTGCGGGTCGGCGACCCGGTGGTGGCCATCGGCGCCCCCTTCGACCTGGCGGGCACGGTCACCTCCGGGATCATCAGCGCCAAGGAGCGGCCCATCACGGCCGGCGCGCAGCGCGCGGGAAGCGACGTCTCCTACGTGGACGCCCTCCAGACCGACGCCCCGATAAACCCCGGCAACTCCGGCGGCCCCCTGCTGGACTCGCGGGCCCGGGTGATCGGCATCAACTCCGCGATCCGCTCGGCGGACGGCGGCGCCGACGCGGAGACCGGGCAGTCCGGTTCCATCGGGCTCGGTTTCGCCATACCGGTCAACCAGGCCAAGCGGGTCGCCGAGGAGCTGATCAACACCGGCCGCGCCACCCACCCGGTGATCGGGGTCACCCTCGACATGAACTACGGCGGCGACGGCGCCCGGGTGGCCGCCCACGGCAACGAGGGCGACCCGGCCGTCACCGAGGACGGGCCGGGCGCCCGCGCGGGCATCGAGCCGGGCGACGTCATCACCGAGGTCGACGGCCGCGCCGTCCACACCGGTGAGGAGCTGATCGTCAAGACCCGGGCCCACCGGCCGGGCGACCACCTGGAGCTGACCGTCGTCAGGGCCGGGAAGGAGCGCACGGTGACGCTGGTGCTCGGGTCGTCGCACGGCGGCTGACCACCCGGCGGGGCCGTGGCCGCGGCGCCCGGGGGAGGCCACAGGGCCGCCCCCGCGGACGGCCGTATCCCGCCCCCTCGGGGCGGTACCGGTCCCACCGCATCGCCGGGTACCGTGGATCCGGCCCGGACCACGGAGGACCCGCACGACCACAGAGGGCCGAGGGCCGAGGACCGAGGACATCGCAAGGAGCTTCAGGTGTTCAATGACATAGGACCGCTCGAGCTGGTGACGCTTGTCGTCCTCGCCGTGCTCATCTTCGGTCCGGACAAGCTCCCGAAGCTCATCCAGGACGTCACGCGGACCATCCGCAAGATCCGCGAGTTCTCCGAGAGCGCGAAGCAGGACATACGGCAGGAACTCGGCCCGGAGTTCAAGGACTTCGAGTTCGAGGACCTCAACCCCAAGACGTTCATCCGCAAGCAGCTGGACAACGACGAGCTGGGGCTCAAGGAGATCCGCAACGGCTTCGACCTGAAGAAGGAGATGGCCGAGGTCACGGACGCGGTGCACAGCCGCGAGTCCGACACGCCGTCACCTGCCGCGCCGCCGTCGACCGGGTCCACCGGCGGCCGCGTCGACATGACCAAGAAGCCCGAGCCCGACGAGCGGCCGCCCTACGACCTGGACGCCACCTGATCCGGACGTCCCCGCGGGTCTGACGCGTCGTACGTGACGCGTTTCATACGCCGGGGCGCCCGCCATACGGCCTGAACCCGCCCTCCGCGAGAGTCACGCGCCGGGCGGTTTCCCTGCTGCGCGCGGCCGGGTGGCTATGCTGCCGAGTTGTTGTGCGGACCGGACGAGTGCGCCCGAAGGGGGGCGGGCCGCCCCGGTCCGACGAGAGCGAGGAGGCGTCCGGGCATGGAGACGACGAGTAGTGCAGTCGCGCAGGCGTCGGCCGCGGAGGGCAGACAGGGGGGACGCCCGTCCCCCTCCGCCCGGCGTACGGTCGACGGTTATCTGGAGGCGCCCTTCTCCTGGTACGGCCTCGACGAGGCGTTCACCGGGCCGCGGTGGCTGATGCAGGTCGGCACGGCGGCCGACGGGGCCGTCGAGCACGGGTCGGTCGGCCACGGCGACGAACCGTCCGTGAAGAACGAGTTCGCGGCCCAGGGCGGCGCCGACGCCAAGGAGAAGTTCGCGGTCGTCGTGACGGTCGCCGCCCACCCGTCCCGGCGCAGCGCCGACGGCACCGGGCTGCTGGAGGCCACGTCGGTCTCGTCGGCCGCCTGGCTGGCCGGGGTGGGGCTGCTGTCCGCCACCTGGCCCGGACAGATGGACCACAGCCTGCGCGACGACTGGCTCGACCAGCAGACCGAGACGGCGTGGGCGCTCGCCGACGACCTGGAGGGTGCCGACTGGTCCACCCTCTCGCTGCCGGTGGACGGCGTGCCGACGCCGTTCCACTACCGCGAGTCCGAGTTCGGCTGGGTCCTCGCCGGGTCCACCCAGGCGGGTGTGCACCTGGGCGCCTACGGGCGCGGTCTGAGCGTGTACGGGCTCGGGTTCGCCGTGGTCAAGGACCTCGGCGACTACACGGCGTAGAGCGGACCACCGGGGGCGCCGTCCGACGGCGCCCCGGACGGACGCGGTACCGCCCGCGGGGCGCGGGAACAGGGTTCCCGCGCCGCGCCCGTCAGAACTTGTTGCGCGGGGTGATCCCCAGCGACAGCCCCGCGAGGCCCCGCTGCCGTCCGCCGAGCTTGCCCGCGATGCCGCGCAGGGCCGCGCCCGCCGGGGAGTCGGGGGCCGCCAGGACGACCGGCTCGCCGTCGTCGCCGCCCTCGCGCAGCCGCAGGTCGATCGGGATGGCGCCGAGGACCGGGACCGAGGTGCCGGTGGTGCGCGACAGGCCGTCGGCGACGAGCTGGCCGCCGCCGGTGCCGAAGACGTCGACCATCTCGTCGCAGTGCGGGCAGGGCAGGCCCGACATGTTCTCGACCACGCCGACGATCTTCTGATGGGTCTGGACGGCGATCGAACCGGCCCGCTCGGCGACCTCGGCGGCGGCCTGCTGGGGCGTCGTCACGACCAGGATCTCGGCGTTCGGGACGAGCTGGGCGACCGAGATCGCGATGTCGCCGGTGCCGGGCGGCAGGTCGAGCAGGAGGACGTCCAGGTCGCCCCAGTACACGTCCGCGAGGAACTGCTGGAGCGCCCGGTGCAGCATCGGGCCGCGCCAGACGACCGGGGCGTTGCCCGGCGTGAACATGCCGATCGAGATGACCTTCACGCCGTGCGCGGACGGCGGCATGATCATGTTCTCGACCTGGGTGGGACGGCCCTCGGCGCCCAGCATGCGGGGCACGCTGTGGCCGTAGATGTCGGCGTCGACCACGCCCACCTTGAGACCGTCGGCCGCCATCGCCGCCGCCAGGTTCACCGTCACCGAGGACTTGCCGACGCCGCCCTTGCCGGAGGCGACCGCGTAGACGCGGGTGAGGCTGCCCGGCTTGGCGAACGGCACCTCGCGCTCGGCCTGGCCGCCGCGCAGCGCCGACGCCAGCTCCTTGCGCTGCTCGTCGCTCATCACGTCCAGCTCGACGTCCACCCGGGTGACGCCCTCGACCCGGGCGACCGCGTCCGTCACCCGCTGGGTGATGGTGTCCCGCATGGGGCAGCCGGAGACCGTCAGGTACACGGCGACCGCGACCGCTCCGTCCGCACCGATCTCCACCGATTTGACCATCCCGAGTTCGGTGATGGGACGGTTGATCTCGGGGTCGTTCACCGTCGACAGCGCCTCGCGCACCGCGTCTTCCGTAGCCATAAGGACGATGGTACGGCGCCGGACCACGCCCCCGGGCGGTCCGTCAGCGGTCGTCTGCGTCACGTCCGCGGGACCGGTCGGCCGAGGGCGCGACGGCCTCCCGCTCGCCGCCGCGCGCCTCCTCCAGCTCCCTCACCAGGTCCTGGAGCTCGGAGCGGATCCAGTCCCGGGTGGCCACCTCGCCCAGGCCGACGCGGAGCGCGGCGATCTCGCGGGTCAGGTACTCGGTGTCGGCGATCGAGCGCTCGTTCTGCTTGCGGTCCTGCTCCAGGTTGACCCGGTCCCGGTCGTCCTGCCGGTTCTGCGCCAGCAGGATCAGCGGCGCCGCGTAGGACGCCTGGAGGGAGAGCATCAGGGTCAGGAAGATGAACGGGTACTGGTCGAAGCGCAGGTCGCGGGGCGCGGCCACGTTCCACAGCACCCACACCACGATCGCGACCGTCATCCAGACGATGAACCGCCCGGTGCCCAGGAACCGCGCGATCCGCTCCGACATGCGGCCGAACGCCTCCGGGTCCCACTCCGGCAGCAGCCTGCGGCGGCGCGGGCGCGGCTGGTCGAGGCGGGCGCGCGGGCGGGACGTGGCGGTGGCCCCGCCCGGAGCGCGCTCGCGGCCGGTCTCCCGCTCAGGGGCCATGAGTGTCCGCCCCCTCGCCGCTGTCCCGGACCGGATCGCGGTCGTCGCCGTCGCCGTCGTCGTACGCGGCCCCGGGCCCGTCGTCGTCCTCGTCGAGGTGGAACTCGGTCTCCCGCCAGTCGTCGGGCAGCAGGTGGTCGAGGACGTCGTCGACGGTCACCGCGCCGAGCAGCGCCCCCGCCTCGTCCACGACGGGCGCCGCGACCATGTCGTAGGTCGCGAAGAACCCGGCGACGGCGGGCAGCGCCGCGTCCGGCGCCAGCGGCTTGAGGTCCTGGTCGAGGATCGAGCTGACCAGCGTGTACGGCGGGTCGCGCAGCAGCCGCTGGAAGTGCACGGTGCCCAGGTACTTGCCGGTCGGGGTGTCGTCGGGCGGACGGCAGACGTAGACCTGCGCGGCGAGCGCGGGGGAGAGGTCGGCGTTGCGGACCCGGGCGAGGGCGTCGGCGACGGTGGCGTCCGGGCGCAGCACGATCGGCTCGGTCGTCATCAGACCGCCGGCCGTGTGCTCCTCGTAGGACATCAGCCGCCGCATGTCGGCCGCGTCGGAGGGCTGCATCAGGCTCAGCAGGCGCTCCTTGTCGACCTCGGGCAGCTCGCGCAGCAGGTCGGCCGCGTCGTCCGGGTCCATGGCCTCCAGGACGTCCGCCGCGCGCTCCTCCTTGAGCTTGCCGAGGACCTCGATCTGGTCGTCCTCCGGCAGCTCCTCCAGGACGTCCGCCAGCCGGTCGTCGTCGAGGGCGGCGGCGACCTCGGCGCGGCGCTTGGGGGAGAGGTGGTGCAGCACGTTGGCGAGGTCGGCCGGGCGCAGCTTCTCGAAGGTGGCGAGCAGGTTCTCGGCGCCCTGCCCGTGCTCGTCCAGGGAGAAACCGCTGACCGCGGACCACCCGACGGTCAGCGTCTCGCCCTTGGCCCGCCGGAAGGCGCCGCCCTTGCGGCCCTTGCGCACGAAGACCCGGTCGACCTCCCAGTCCCTGCGGGCCGGGAGCTGGCGCACGGACAGGTCCAGGACGGTGACCTCCTCGCCGCTCTCCGCGAGCACCACCCGCCGGTCGAGCAGCTCGCCGAAGACCAGCCGCTCGGTGGGCCGCTGCTCGAACCGCCGGACGTTGAGCACCCCGGTGGAGATGACCTGGCCCGACTCCACGCCGGTGACCCGCGTCATGGGCAGGAAGATCCGGCGGCGGCTGGTCAGTTCGACGACCAGGCCGAGCACCCGGGGCGGCCGGTTGCCGACCCGCAGCACCACGACCACGTCACGGACCCGGCCCACCGCGTCGCCGTTCGGATCGAAGACGGCGATGTCGGAGAGGTGCGAGACGAAGACCCGGGAAGGGGCGCCCGTTGCCATGCCCGCGCCTCCTCGTACGACGGTGTTGCGTGATGCGTTCCTTTTCCGAATTGCCCGCTCGGATGGGCTTCAGGCTAGCCCGTCCCGATCGGATCCGCGCAGGTGGGGCTCGGCCAGGACTGGGTCCGCCGGGCGTGTGCGCCCCCGGTACGCTGCCGTACGCCGCTTGGGTCATTCGACGGAAAGGCAGCAGTACCTGTGTCTGCGATCTCCCTGGGCCGTATCCGCAGGACCGCGCGCACGGGGGCCGTCTGCGCCCTGGTCCTGACGGGGCTGCTGGCGGGGTGCGCCGAGGACCCCGACGCGGGGACCAACGGGGTGGGGAAGCTGCCCGCCGAGCAGATCCAGCGCCGGACGCGGGCCGCCGCCGAGGCCGCGGACACCGTGCGGCTCGCCGGTGACGTCGTCACCAACGGGCGCACCTACCGACTCGACATGCGCCTGTCGGCGGAGGGCGCGAGCGGCTCGGTCACCTCGAAGGGGGTCGCGTTCGGGCTCCTGCGGGTCGGCGAGCACCTCTACGTGAAGGCCGACGCCGGCTTCTGGAGCCACGCCGAGGACGGCAAGGGCGGCGACACCGACGCGGCGGGCAAGCTCGACGGCAAGTACGTGAAGGTGCCGCAGGGCGACCCGGCGTACAAGAAGTTCAGCGGCTTCACCGAGAAGGACGTCCTGCTCGACGGGCTGCTGACGCTGCACGGCTCGCTGGCGACCGACGGCCACCACGAGCAGTCGGGCACCCGCACCATCCGGGTCACCGGCGACAAGGGCTCGGGCGGCACCCTGGACGTCTCCCTGGAGGGCAAGCCGTATCCGCTGCGCCTGGAGCGCGCGGGCGACGCGGGCACCCTCACCTTCTCGTCCTGGGGCGCCGCGGTGGCCCTGGAGGAACCGAAGGAGAGCGAGACGGTGGACTACGGCAAGCAGCTCCCGACGTCCTGACGGGGCGCCGGGCGGGTCGGCCGGTCAGCCGCGGCGGCCCTTCCGCTTCCGTCCGCGCTTCAGCAGCAGGCGCGGCAGTCCCGCCGGGACCGGCTCGCGGGTGGTCGCGGGCGACGGCAGCGGCGGCGCGGCCAGCGATCCGCCGGGCGGCGGCGTCGTCACCCCCGTCGGCTCCAGGCGCAGCACCCGGCACTCGCGTGCCCAGCGGCCCGGCATCGCCTCGCCGTCCGGCGCGTTGAGCCGCTTGCCCTTCAGCTCGGCGACCGTCGCCTCCCAGGCGTCCGTGCCCGGCGTGAGCGCGACGACCGTCGCCGACCAGGTCACCAGCCGGCCGCCCTTGTCCTTGCTGCGCACGGTCACCTCGGCGGGGCCGCCGTCGGTCAGCGCGGGCAGCGGCTGTTCGCCGGGGCCGTCGCCGACCAGGCAGACCGCGCCCTCGTGCCAGACGTGCCACAGCGGCCGGGACGGTCCGGCGGGGCCCGTGACCCAGACGAGGCCGGACTTCTTGGCGGCCTCCTCGACCAGGGCCCGGTCAAGCTGCTCGCCGGTCAGCGCAGGTGTCATGAGGGGCAGCCTACCGACGCGCCGTCACAGCCAGCCGTTGCGCTTGAGGGTGCGGTGGATGCCGACGCAGAGGGAGACCATGACGCCCATGACCACCGGGTAGCCGTAGCGCCAGTGCAGCTCGGGCATGTGGTCGAAGTTCATGCCGTACACCCCGCACACCATCGTCGGGACGGCGATGATCGCGGCCCACGAGGTGATCTTCCGCATGTCCTCGTTCTGCGCGACGGACGCCTGGGCGAGGTTGGCCTGCAGGATGGAGTTGAGGAGTTCGTCGAAGCCCACGACCTGCTCCTGGACCCGGGCGAGGTGGTCGGCGACGTCCCGGAAGTACTTCTGGATGTCCGGGTCGACCAGCCGCATCGGCCGCTCCGACAGCAGCTGCATCGGCCGCAGCAGCGGCGACACCGCGCGCTTGAACTCCAGCACCTCGCGCTTGAGCTGGTAGATCCGCGCCGAGTCGACACCGCGCGAGACCCCGCCCCTGCGCCCCGGCGAGAACACCTCCGTCTCCACCTCGTCGATGTCGTCCTGGACGGCGTCGGCGACCGCGATGTAACCGTCGACGACGTGGTCGGCGATGGCGTGCAGCACGGCCGAGGGGCCCTTGGCGAGCAGCTCGGGGTCGTCCTGGAGCCGGTGGCGCAGCGCGCGCAGGGAGCCCTGGCCGCCGTGCCGGACGGTGATGAAGAAGTCCCGGCCGGTGAAGCACATGACCTCGCCGGTCTCGACGACCTCGCTGTTGGCGGTGAGGCGGTCGTGCTCGACGTAGTGGATGGTCTTGAAGACGGTGAAGAGGGAGTCGTCGTAGCGCTCCAGCTTGGGCCGCTGGTGGGCCTGGACGGCGTCCTCCACGGCCAGCGGGTGCAGCCCGAACTCGCTCGCGATGCCGGAGAATTCGGCCTCCGTGGGCTCGTGCAGGCCGATCCACACGAAGCCGCCGTCCCGGCGCACCTGGCGCATCGCCTCGCGCGGGGTGAGCGGCGCGGCCGTCACGACACGGGAGCCGTCGCGGTAGACGGCGCAGTCGACCACCGCCGACGGCGTACCGGGGTCGCGGGTGGTGTCGTAGGAGGAGGCGTCCTTGCGCAGCGAGGCGCGGGACGGGCGGACCGCGGCGCGCAGGTCACGGATCATCGACATGGCGGGCTCCTTCGTGAAGCGAGCGGCAAGCGACGAACGCCGGGTACGACGGCTGGAACTGCCCGGAATGGGGACGTCCTGACTGCGGAGGTGCGGCACGTCCACAAAGCGGGGAGCACCGCACCGTCGCGGTGGCGCGCTTCGTCACTGATGCGGATCGAACGGATCAGGCGGATCAGGCAAAACGAGACGAAGGGATCTTCCGAGAGAAGAATCGCGACGGGGCGCGAACCCGGGAGGCGGCAGCCGGTCCGAGCGGGAGCGGCGGTGTCAGCGGGCGGAAGATCGGGTGGTACTGCACGATCGACTTCGATCCATCGCAGCCCCACCTCCTCCGGCCGGTCCCCCGTGGGGGAGTTCCATCGGCGTCGGAGCCTGATCGCGACGCTTCAGCGTGCTGCCCCGAACCACCGGGCAAGGGTAACAGTCGAAGAGAGACCCAAGGCGCCGCTTTACCCGCTACTGGCGAGTTCTATGCTCACGGCATGGTTGAAGTTCTTCCCCTGGTCGAGGCGCGGCTGCGCACCGCGCTGGGCGAGCCGGACGCGCGCGCCGCGGTCACCTTCCTCGGCACCGACCGCGTCGAGGTGCTGCGCTTCCAGGAGCGGGACGTCGTCCGCTACGCCACCCTCGGCATGTCGGCCCACCCGATGACGGACCCCACCGCGATGCTGGCCGACCCGGTCGCCGGGCCGCGCGCCGAGCTGGTCCTCTCGGTCAGGGCCGGGGTCGCCGACACCGACAAGGCGCTCCGTCCGCTCGCCGTGCTGGCCGCCTCGCCGCAGGTCGAGGGTCTGGTGGTGGCGCCGGGCGCCTCCCTGGACGTCGGCGAACCGCTGTGGCCGGGCGCCCCGTTCACCTCGGTCCTGGTCGCCGAGCCGGGCGGTCTGGTCGAGGACCTGGAGCTGGACGCGCCCCTGGACCCGGTCCGGTTCCTGCCGCTGCTGCCGATGACCCCGAACGAGGCCGCCTGGAAGCGGGTGCACGGCGCGCAGGCCCTCCAGGAGCGCTGGCTGACGCACGGGACCGACCTCCGGGACCCGGCCAGGAGATCCGTCCCGCTCGACGGATGAGACGTGAGCAAGCTCACCGGCGCGCCGCCCGCGCGGGTCAGCCGGCGAAGACGGTGACGCCGTCCTCGGTGGCGTGCCGGGGCTCCAGCTCCTCGGCCCGGTGGGTGAGCGCCCGCCGCCGCACCACGACCACGGCGGCGCCGAGCACCGCGGTGACGGCGGCGACCACGAACGGCATGTGGACGTCGCTCCACTCCTCGATCTTCGGCGCGAAGAACGGCGCGGCGGCCGCGGCGAACCAGCGCACGAAGTTGTACCCGGCGCTCGCCACCGGCCGCGGCGCGTCCGAGACGCCCAGGGCCAGCTCGGTGTAGACGGTGTTGTTCACGCCGATGAAGGCGCCGGACAGGACCGTGCACACGACCGCCGCGGTGTGGCCGCCGTAGCCGAGCACCAGCACGTCGGCCGCGAGCAGCAGCAGCGAGCCGCCGAGCACCTTCAGCGAGCCGAACCGCGCCTGGAGCCGGGGCGCCACGAAGACCGAGAAGACGGCGAGGAGCACGCCCCAGGCGAAGAACACCGCGCCGGACCGGTAGGGGCTCATGTCCAGGACGAACGGGGTGAAGGCCAGGACCGTGAAGAACGTGTAGTTGTAGAAGAACGACGAGGCGGCGGCCGAGGCGAGCCCGCCGTGGCCGAGCGCCCTGATCGGGTCGAGCAGCGCCGTGCGGCGCGCGGGCATCGGCTGTTCCTTGAGGAACACCGTGATGCACAGGAAGCCGACGGCCATCAGGAACGCGGTGCCGAAGAAGGGGTAGCGCCAGCTCGCGTCGCCGAGGAGCGCGCCCAGCAGCGGTCCGCAGGCCATGCCGAGGCCGAGGGCGGACTCGTAGAGCAGGATCGCCGCCGCGCTGCCCCCGGCCGCCGCGCCGACGATCACCGCGAGGGCGGTCGACACGAACAGCGCGTTGCCCAGGCCCCAGCCCGCCCGGAAGCCGACGAGTTCGCCGACCGAGCCCGAGGTGCCGGCCAGTCCGGCGAAGACGACCACCAGGGCGAGCCCGAGCAGCAGGGTCCTGCGGCCGCCGATGCGGCTGGAGACGAAGCCGGTGACCAGCATCGCCAGGGCGGTGATCAGGAAGTACGAGGTGAACAGGAGGGAGACCTGGCTCGCCGTGGCGTCCAGGCCCTTGGCGATGGACGGCAGGATCGGGTCGACGAGCCCGATCCCCATGAAGGCGACGACGGAGGCCCCGGCCGTCGCCCACACCGCCTTCGGCTGCCGCAGGATGCCGCCCGCTCCCGCGTCGAAGGGGTCTTCCGTGCCGTCTCCTGTCCGCATGGCGCTGTCTCCCGTCGTCACTGCCGTCCCCGGCCCCAAGGATGGTTGGTAATTACACACAGTAGATTAGATTAGCTAACTAATGCAAGCTACATCTACTTTCTCGGGGTCGGCTCCGGTTGGTGACCCGGCGGTCCGGACGGGTGATCGTCCTTGACGCGGCGGTTCGAGGGTAGGACCGTGGGGCTCTATGAGGGGCGAACCCAGTTGCCCGAAGTGCGGTGGCCGGGTCAGGGCTCCCGGACTCTTCGCCGATTCCTGGCAGTGCGCCGTGCACGGGACGGTGCATCCGCTCCAGCCCGTGATCCCGCCCAGCGTCGAGGCCCTCGAGGTCGTGGTGCGCCGCACCCAGGTGCCCGTGTGGATGCCCTGGCCCCTGCCGGTCGGCTGGCTGTTCACCGGCGTCGGCTGCGCGGGCGACGACCGCAGCGGCGGACGCGCCACCGCGGTCGCCTGCTCGGGACCCGGGCCGCTCGGCGGCGCGGGCGAGCTGATCCTCGTCGCCGAGGAGCTGGGCGTCGGACTCGGCGCGCGCTACGCCGGCCTCGACGCCCCCGACCCCGGGCCCTACCTGGACGTGGAGAAACCCCCCGAGGCCAAGGTGCTCGCCGCCGGACGGCCCACCCCGCTCTGGCACGTCGCCGGGGCACCGGCCGACCGGGCCGTCTTCGCCGGTGAGGCGCTCGGCCTGTGGGTGTGGGCCGTGGTCTGGCCCGAGCAGTCGGGGCTGCTGATGTACGACGAACTCGTCCTGACCGACCTGCGGGACGCGGGCGCGGAGATCGACCTGGTGCCCTGCGGCGCGCTCTCCCCGAGGCTGCTCGCGCCGTAGCCAGGGCCCGGGGGAGTGGGCGGGGCGGCCGGAAGCGATCGGTATGCTGAAGCGTCCCCCTTCGCTCCCGTCCGTCCTGGAGTTCCGTCGTGCGCATCGACCTGCACACCCACTCCACGGCGTCCGACGGGACCGACACCCCCGCCGAGCTGGTGCGCAACGCCGCCGCCGCGGGGCTCGACGTCGTCGCGCTGACCGACCACGACACCACCCGGGGCCACGCCGAGGCCGCCGCCGCGCTGCCCGAGGGGCTCACCCTGGTCACCGGCGCCGAGCTGTCCTGCCGGGTCGGCGGGATCTCCATGCACCTGCTCGCCTACCTCTTCGACCCCGCCGAGCCCGCGCTGCTCGCCGAGCGCGAACTGGTCCGCGACGACCGGGTCCCGCGCGCCCAGGGCATGATCGCCAAGCTCAACGCGCTGGACGTGCCGGTCAGTTGGGAGCAGGTGCGGCGGATCGCGGGGGACGGCTCGGTGGGGCGCCCGCACATCGCCACCGCCCTCGTCGAGCTGGGCGTCGTCCCGTCCGTGGACGCCGCCTTCACCGCCGAGTGGCTCGCGGACGGCGGCCGGGCCCACATGGACAAGCACGAGACCGACCCCTTCGAGGCGATCCGGCTGGTCAAGGCCGCGGGCGGGGTCACCGTCTTCGCCCACCCGGGGGCCGCCAAACGCGGACGCACCGTGCCCGAGCCGGTGATCGCCGAGCTGGCCGCCGCCGGTCTCGACGGCATCGAGGCCGACCACATGGACCACGACCCGGACACCCGGGCGCGGCTGCGCGGCCTCGCGAAGGAGCTGGGGCTGCTGGCCACCGGGTCGAGCGATTACCACGGCAGCCGCAAGACGTGCGTGCTCGGCGAGAACGTCACCGACCCCGAGGTCTACGGCGAGATCGTCCGCCGGGCCACCGGGGCGTTCCCGGTGCCGGGGACCGGCGGAGCCTGAGTCCCGCCCCGCCCGCACGAACCACACTCCTCACTCCCGCTAGGCCCTTCACCGATGTTCGACGTCGCCGTCTTCGGCTCGCTCTTCCTGACCCTCTTCGTGATCATGGATCCGCCCGGGATCACGCCGATCTTCCTCGCCCTGACCGCCGGACGCCCCGGCAAGGTGCAGAAGCGGATGGCCCTGCAGGCCGTCTGCGTGGCCGGCGGTGTGATCACCGTCTTCGGGCTGCTCGGCCACCAGATCCTCGACTACCTGCACGTCTCCGTGCCCGCGCTGATGATCGCGGGCGGGCTGCTGCTCCTGCTCATCGCCCTCGACCTGCTCACCGGCAAGAACGACGAGCCCCAGCAGACCAAGGACGTCAACGTCGCCCTGGTCCCGCTCGGCATGCCGCTGCTGGCCGGACCCGGTGCCATCGTCTCGGTCATCCTGGCCGTGCAGAAGGCGCACAGCGTGGCGACCCAGGTGTCGGTGTGGGCGGCGATCCTCGCGATCCACGTCGTGCTCTGGCTGGTGATGCGGTACTCGCTGCTGATCATCCGGGTCATCAAGGACGGCGGCGTGGTCCTGGTGACCCGGCTCGCGGGCATGATGCTCTCCGCGATCGCCGTCCAGCAGATCATCAACGGCGTGACCCAGGTGATCAAGGGCGCCTGAGCGCCGGATGTCGTATACACGAGGCCGCGCCCGCGCGAAGGCCCCGCGCACGCGAAGGCCCCGCACGGCGTGGTGCCGTACGGGGCCCTGAAGCTCTGGTCTTCGTCGTCCGTCGTCAGATGGTCAGCGGTCGTCGTCTTCGTCGTCGGTCGTGGGGGGTGGATGGTGTGCCGAGGTCCGGACGCGTCACGCGGCCGGGGTCTGTGCCGGTCGGATCCACAGGCGCTGTCCTACGGCGGCCGCCTGCTGCACGATCCTGTTGACGGAGGCGGCGTCCACGACGGTGCTGTCCACGGGCGTGCCGTCGACCTCGTCGAGTCGCATGATTTCGAAGCGCATGGCCTCTCCCTTCGTCCTGTTGTCTCTGTAGCAGTCAACGACTTGCACGTTACAAACATTCCCTACGCTAAAGAAAATTTTCGAACGACTAATTACTGACCGGTAAGACACTCGCGTGAGACTGACCGGGACCGGTTGTGTTCGCAGCGTGACCGCCGGGACAATGGGGGTGATGAACGACGACGAACTCGCGGTGTTGAACGCCCGCATCGACCGCACGAACGAGCTGCTCCAGCGCATGCTCGCCGAGGTGGCGAAGACGCCCTCGACGCATGCGATCTTCGTCGACGCGGGATACCTCTACGCCGCCGCGGGACGCCTCGTCGCCGGTACCGAGGACCGCCGCGCCTTCGACCTGGACGCCGAGGGATTGATCGAGGCGCTGATCGACAAGGCCCGCACGATCTTCGCCGACAGCAGGCTGCTGCGGGTCTACTGGTACGACGGCGCCCGGCGCCGCATCCACACCGCCGAGCAGCAGTCCATCGCCGAACTCCCCGACGTCAAGGTCAGGTTGGGCAACCTCAACGCCAACAACCAGCAGAAGGGCGTCGACTCGCTCATCCGCACCGACCTGGAGTCACTGGCCAGACACCGCGCGATCAGCGACGCGACCCTGCTCGGCGGCGACGAGGACCTGGTCTCCGCGGTCGAGGCCGCCCAGGGCTACGGCGCCCGCGTCCACCTCTGGGGCATCGAGGCGCCCGAGGGCCGCAACCAGGCCGAGCCGCTGCTCTGGGAGGTCGACAGCCAGCGCACCCTGGACCTCGACTTCTTCAAACCGTACGTCTCCCGCCGCACCGCCGCCCCGGCCTACGAGCCGACGGCGACCCGGCCCACCCGGGACAACGTCCGCTTCGTCGGCGCCCAGATCGCGGCGAAGTGGTTCGCGTCGCGCGGCCGGGAGACGCTGGGGGAGCTGCTGCCGGGCCACCCGTACCTGCCGGGCTCGGTGGACCAGGACCTGCTGGTCGAGGCGGAGGGCCTGCTCCAGTACTCGCTGCGCGGCCAGGCCGACCTCAGACGGGCCCTGCGCGACGGGTTCTGGGAACACCTCCAGACCCACTACTGAACCGGCCGTCCGCCTGGGGCGGTGCCGGAGGTCAACCGGCCGTGCCGTCCCAGAAGTCGGCGAGCGCGCGGGCCGTCTCGGCCGGGCGGTCGGTGTTGGGGGAGTGCTCCGCGCCCGCGACGACCGTCCGGCGCGCGTCCAGCCGCCGCGCCATGTCGTCGAGCAGCGGCACCGGCCAGGTGTCGTCCCGGGCCCCCGACAGCACGTGCAACGGCAGTGCCACGGCGGCCAGTTCGGCGACCCGGTCCGGCTCGACGCACAACTGGTGCCCGGTGGCCATGAGTTGAGCGGGCTTGTTGGCCAGCCAGCGCCGCCGCAGGTCCTCCTGGTCGTCAAGTCCCGAGTCGAGTCCGGCGGGTTCGCCCGTCGCCGTCTCCTCGGGCGCCTCCAGCGTCCGCATCGCCTCCCACACCTCGGCCAGGGTCATCACGGCGAGCGCGTCCCTGAGCAGCTTCACGCGCTGCCGCTGCGAGGGCGAGATCTCGGCGGGCCCCGACGACATCAGGGTGAGCGACCGGAACGGCGCCGCGTCCAGCAGGACGGCCGCACGGGCGATCTGCCCGCCGAGCGAGTGCCCGACCAGATGGACAGGGCCGCTGCCGAGCGCGGCGGCCTGCGCCAGCACGTCCCGCGCCAACTCGCCCTGCGCGTAAGCCGATTCGTCGCGCTCGGGGCCGTCGGACTCGTACTGGCCGCGCCCGTCGACGGCGACCGTGCGGTAGCCGCGCGCGGCGAGCGCGCCGTGCAGCGGGTGGAAGTCCTCCTTGCTGCCGGTGAACCCCGGCAGCAGCAGCGCGACCCCTCGCGGCTCCACCCCGGCGGCCACCGGCGACTCGACGACGGCGAACTCGCCGCGCGCGGTGGGCAGCGGGTGCGCGCGGGCACCGGGGGGCGGGGCGAAGCTGGGGGGCCGTGCTCATGGGGTGAGGCTATCCGGCCGCCGCCGGTGCCGCCCGGGGAGGGGCGCACAACGCCGAGGGCCCGGTCCACACGGGGTGGACCGGGCCCTCGGCGTCGAGCTGCGGAGGATCAGCCCTCCGTGGCCTCCACCGGAGCGGCGGCCTTGCGCGGCCTGCGCACCTTCGGCTTCTCCTCGGCACCCTCGGCGGCGACCGTGGCCGCGGCCTTGCGGGTCCGCCGGGGCTTCGCCTCGGTGGGCTCCTCGGCAGCCTGCGCCGGGATCTCGGCGGACGCGGCCGTCTTGCGGGTGCGGCGCGCCTTCGGCTTGGCCTCGGCGCCCTCCGCCGTGTCGGCGGCGGCCTCGGCGGCTGCGGCCGTCTTGCGGGTGCGGCGCGGCTTGACCTCCGCGGCCTCGGCCGATTCGGTCACCTCGGCGGTCTCCGGGGCGACGGCGGCCTTGCGGGTCCGGCGGCGGGGCTTCGCCTCGGCGGCCTCGGCCGTGTCGACGGCGGTCTCCGCGGCGGACGCCGCCTTGCGGGTCCGGCGCGCCTTGGCCTCGGGCTCCGGCGCCTCGACGGCGACCGGGACCTCGGCGACGGGCGCCGTGACGACGGGCGCCTCGACGACCGGTGCCGTCACGGCGGACGCCTCGGCGGCGGGGGGCCTGGGTGACGGCCGGCGTCTCCGCGAGCACCGTCCTGCTCTGCTCGGCGGACCTGCGGGTACGGCGACGGCGCGACCTGGCCGGCGTCTCCACGGTCTCGGCGGCGTCCTGGACGGGCGGCGCTTCCACCGCGGCGACCGCGGTCTCGGCCGCGACCGGCGCTGCCACCGGCTCGCCACCGCCGCCACGGGTGCGGCGACGGCGACGCGGGGTGCGGCCGCCCGCCGTCTCGTCGGTCACCGGTGCCGTCGTCGCCTCGG
>NZ_FMCI01000191.1 GCF_900091845.1 Streptomyces sp. SolWspMP-5a-2 | reverse complement strand
CGGCGCGGTGCCGGAGGGCGCGGGGGTCGGCGCGGCGGCGGACACGGGGGCCGGGCGCGCGGCGGCGTCCGTCCGCTCGGGCAGGGCCAGCAGCATGGCCTGGACCTCGTCGAGCGGGGGCCGGGCCGCCGGGTCCTTGTCGAGGCAGCGCGCGACGACGGCCCGCAGCGGCTCGGGGACCCCGTCGAGGACCGGGGCCTCGTGCATCACCCGGTACCCGGTCAGGTACGGACTGCCGCCCTCGAACGGGCGGTTGCCGGTCGACGCGTACGCCAGCACCGAACCCAGCGAGAACACGTCCGAGGCGGCCGTGACGTCGCGCGGCGCCGCGAACTGCTCGGGCGACATGAACGGCGGGGTGCCGATGAGGCGCCCGGTGACCGTGAGGTCCTCGTTGTCTGCGGCCCGCGAGATGCCGAAGTCGATGACGCGCGGACCGTCGTCGGCGACCAGGACGTTGCTCGGCTTCAGGTCCCGGTGCACCACGCCCGCCCGGTGGATGTCCCGCAGCGCCTCGACCAGGCCGAGGGCCAGCGTGCGCAGCGCCCGGCCGGTCAGCGGCCCGTCCTCCGCGACCGCCTCGGTCAGGGTGCGGCCCGGCACGTACAGGGTCGCCATCCACGGCTGCTCGGCGTCCGGGTCGGCGTCCACCACCGGCGCGGTGAACGCGCCGCTGACCCGCCGGGCCGCCGCCACCTCCTGCCGGAAGCGCGCCCTGAACTCCCGGTCCCGCGCGTACTGCGGGTGCACGACCTTGATCGCCACGTGCCGTCCGGAGGGGGAGAGCCCCAGGTGGACGACGCCCATCCCGCCGCTGCCGAGTTCGTCGACCAGGGTGTAGTCGCCGACGCACCCGCCCGTCGACCCGGTCCCGCCGGCGCCCAGCGACATGAGCCCGTCACCTTCCCCGTCTGCCTCGCCCGGACGGCGCGCGCACACCGCACCAGCCTAGGGCCTGCCGGAAACCTCCCGCCGCCGCCCGGGAAGCGGCCCTCAACCCCGGATGGCCGCCCCGCGCATTCACTTCAAGCTAAAAGTGATCCGGCGATGCTTTCACTTCACGCTTGGAGTATGTTGGGGCCATGGAAGAGGCACAGGACAGCGCCGGACCGCGCTGGCTCGACCCCGACGAACAGCGCCAGTGGTACGCGTTCGCCTACGTGTTGACCCAACTGCCCGCCGCCTTGGAGGCGCGGATGCAGCAGGACGCGGGCATCGCCCACTTCGAGTACGTGGTGCTCTCCGCCCTGTCGATGGCACCGGAGCGGACCCTGCGGATGAGCGATCTGGCCCAGTACGCGGGCAGCACGCTCTCCCGGCTGTCGAACGTGGTGATCCGCCTGGAGAAGCGCGGCTGGGTGCGCCGCCGCCCCGACCCCCGCGACGGACGCGTCACCCTGGCCGAGCTCACCGACGACGGCACCGGCAAGGTCGCCGCCGCGGCCCCCCACCACGTCGACGCGGTGCGCCGCCTCGTCCTCGACCCGCTCACCAAGGCGCAGCAGCGCCAGCTCGGCGCCGCCTCCCGGCGCATCCTCGACGCGCTCGACGCGCCCCGCCCCACGGACTGGGCACCTCCCGGCCACGCCGAGTAGCCCGGCCCCCCACCCTCACCCGGCCCGACGGCCGGTCCTCCACCCTCCCCGTACCCCCCGCAAGGAGCCTCGCCATGCCCACCCTCGCCATCGTCGGAGCCGGACCCGGCCTCGGCCTGTCCATCGCCACGGTCTTCGGCGGCCACGGCTACGACGTAGCCCTGATCGCCCGCTCCCGCGACCGGCTCGACGCACTGGTCGCCCGGCTCGCCGGGACCGGCGTCACCGCCGCGGGCTTCACCGCCGACACCGCCGACCCGGACCAGCTCACCGCCGCGCTGCGCAGCGCCGCAAACCGCTTCGGGCGGATCGACGTGCTGGAGTTCTCGCCGCACGCGGGCCTGACCATGACCGCCCCCGAGGACGTCACGCCCGACACCCTGCGCCCGCAGGTCGACAGCCTCCTCTACGGCGCGGTCGCCGCCGTCCGGGCGGTGCTCCCCGGGATGCTCGAAGCCCGGTCGGGCACCGTGCTGTTCACCACCGGCGGCGGCGCCATCAGCCCGTACCCGATGCTCGCCGACGTCAACATCGCCCAGGCCGGTCAGCGCAACTGGGCCCTCAACCTCCACCGCACCCTCGCCGACCAGGGCGTCTACGTGGCCAACGTGGCCATCGACCTGATGATCGGCGCGCAGGCACCCGAAGGGGTCCCGCACCGGGCGCCCGACGACATCGCCCTCGACTACTGGGACCTGCACACCCGCCGCGAACAGGCCGAGCACGTCATCGGCGCCTGACCCCGCAGCCCGTCCCCGGCTGTCGGCGTTTTTTGCCGGGCCGCCCGTGCCACCCGTCCCGGGTGCCGGGCCGTGCCGTCCGTCAGGGCTGCCGCAGCAGTCGGTTGACGGCCCGTCCGAACACCTGCCGGGACGCCCCCGCGGCCAGCGGGTCGAAGAGTCCGGGCAGCGGACGGACGTCCAGCTCCTCCCGCCACACCACCCGGCTGCGCCCGCCCGGCCCCGGCCGCACCTCGATCTCGGCCCACCCGGTCACCACCCGGCCCCGCTTCTCCAGTCGGCACAGTCCGGGGGTCTCCCCGGCCGGGGGCCGCCACACCGTCACCTCCATGGGGTCCTCGAAGGCGAGCGGTCCCACGCCCGAGCGGGCCACGAAGACGGTGCCCTCGCCCGTCGGCGCGGGCGTGACGACCCGGACCCGGGTCAGCGGGACGACCTCGCCGTGCCGGGGCCAGTCGGTGAGGCGGCGCCATGCCTCGTCGAGAGGGAGCGGCGCGGTGCGTTCGAGGAGGAAGTAGACCACGTGCCGATCGTAGGGAGTCGCGGCTGCTCAGCGGAGGGTTCGCCGTCCTGTCACGCGGATGGCCGCCCCCGCGCCGGTGCGCCGCGCGGACCGCGCCCGACGGGGACGGCCCCCGCACGCCCGCCCCCATGCGGGCCCGCGTTCGGGGACCGTGCGCACGTCCCCGGCGGGGGCCGGGTCCCGGCCCGCGCATCCGTCCCCGTACGTCCCCGGGCCGAGCCCCGGCGCACGCGGGCCGCCGTTGCGCGTGCCCCCGCTCCCGGCGTCGGCCCGCACGGCCCGGTGCCGTGACCGGAGAGGTTCGCCGGACGGCTCGCGGTGTCCGGCGCGGTGCGTCGCACGGCGGTGAACTCCTCCGGCACGGCGAGAGCACGCACCTGACCCCGCGAGGCCGCCCTCCGGGCAACGACGCGCATGGTCAGACACGCCCTAGGCACCCGCGTCGTCGGTGGTCTCCCAGAGGTCGGTCGTCCAGTCCAGGTGGCGGACCAGGTCCGCCTCGCCCGGCCGGGGCGGTGGCGGGCCGTCACGCCGGGCGCCCGGCGCGCCGCCGCGCGAGAGGGCGCCGCTCGCCGTCACGTTGTGCTCGACGCGCGGACGGCGCAGCGCCTCGTACCGGACGAGCGCGGCCTCCGTACCCGGCGCGTCCCGCAGACACTTGGCGAGGACGACCGCGTCCTCCAGCGCCATCGAGGCACCCTGCCCGGTCGCCGGGGAGGCCGCGTGCGCCGCGTCCCCGACCAGCAGAGCGCGGCCGTGGCGCCAGCGGGTGCCGATGGGGATCTCGGTGGCGTCGGTGACCATCAGCTCGCCGGTCGTCGCCTCCACCAGCCCCGCCGCGGGCGTGCGGTCCTGGCGCAGCAGCCCCAGCAGCAGCTCCCGCCGGTCGGCCGCCGTGTCCTCACCGGCACCGGCCCCCGGGCCACCGGGGACCCGCGCGAACCAGGACGTCTCGCCCAAGGGGGAGACCGCGTACCCGAAGGCCGCGGTGCTGCCGCGGACCATCGTGATCAGCGCGTCCCCCGGGGCGGCGGGCGCGGTGTCCGTGTAGCCGTAGAAGACCCGCTGGCCCGCGTGGACCGGCCGGACGCCCGGGTCGAGCGCCTCGCGGACCGCCGACCTGAGCCCGTCGGCGCCGATCAGCAGGTCGCCGGTGGCGGTGGTGCCGTCGGCGAAGCGCGCGGTCACGCCGTCCGGACCCTGCTCGACGCCGGTGAGCCGGGCGCCGTGCCGGACCGGGACGCCCCGGCGCACCGCCTCCGCCCGGAGGACCGCGCTCAGCTCACCGCGGCGCAGGCACCGGTAGCGCAGCACCGGGTCGGCCGCCTCGCCCAGCGGCACGTGCGCGATCTCGGCGCCGCCGGCGTCCAGCACCCGCATCGACGTCAGCGGGTATCCGGCCCGGCCGACGGCCCCGGCCGCGTCGAGCTGGGTCAGCGCCCGCATGCCGTTGCTCGCCAGGGTCAGGAACGCGCCGATGTCCCGCGCGGCGTCCGGACGGCTCTCGTACACCTCGACGTCCAGACCGGCCCGGCGCAGGCCGAGCGCCGTCGCCGTACCGGCGATGCCGCCGCCGATGACCAGTGTCCTCACGCCGCTCCCCGTCCCTCCGGTGCCGTCGTCGCCCCTCCGGTGATCCAACGTCCGGCGGGGCGACGGGGTTCCGGACGGGTCAGCGGGTCACCTCGAACGAGGCCGCCCGGGGCACGAACCGGGTGGCGCCGTCCCCGGCGGTCGCGAGCACCGACACGTACCAGGTGCCCTCGGCGAGCTCGCGCGCCTCCTTCTCGCTGATCGGCGGCGCGTAGACGCAGGTGGCCTTCTGGGCGTTGACCTTCTTGCAGGTCGCCCGGTCCACGTCGGCCATCTCCCGCTCGGTCGGGTCGAGCTTCGAACTCTTGGGCCAGGCGACGACGTTGAGGCTCTTGACGCCGGAGGAGCCGCGCACGTCGGCGGTGAAGGTGAGGGACGGCGCCTTCCCGCCGGACGCGGGGGTGTAGCGGGCGACGGCGCCCTCCACGGCCAACTCGGTCGCGGCGGAGGCGGAGACGGCCATCCCGCCCGCGACGGAACCGACGACCGCGACACCGACGAGGGAGGTGATGAGAACGCGCTTGGACATGGCAGTGCCTTTCCGGGCAGGGAACGCTGGAAGGTGGGAAGAGACCGGCGGACGAGAAGAGCGCCCGCCGGGGTCGCCGGGGCGGGTCCGCGACGCGGCGGGTCCCGTGCCGGACTCTCCGGCCGCAAGCGCCGCGGCCTTCGCGGACCGCCCTTTCGACGATGTCGACACTAGGGCGGCGGACCCCCGCCGGTCCTCGGCCGACCGGACGAACGCCGTCTCGAACCAGAGGTAGAGGAGGGCCGCCGAGGCTCCGCCCCCGGTCCGAGCCGCCCGGCCGGGTCCCGCGCCTAGCCTGGATCCACCATGAACGCCCTCTCCCGTGTCCTCCGAGACGACCGGTCGCTGCCGCTGCTCCTGCTGTGCGCCCAGGCCGCCGCGTGGCCCGGCGCCCGGCTCGCGGCCGGTGCCGTGCCGCCCGCCTCCGCGCTCCTGGTGGCCGCGCTGGTCGGCGGCACGGTCACCGCCGCGCTGGCCGCGCGGCGCACCCGGCCCGTGGCCGCCCTCGTCCTGGTCGCCGCCGCGTGCGCGCTCGGCGCGGGCCAACTCCCGGTCGGCGGCGACGCGGTGCTCGGCACCGCCGGGGTCGCCCTCGCGCTGTTCACGGTGGCCGCCGAACGCGACACCTTCACCACGCTGCTGTGCCTGTCGGCCCTCGCCCTGTGGCAACTCGCCCAGGGCGTCACCCTGCACGGACTGCGCGACCTCGACGGACTCGACCTGGTCCTGACCACCCTGCTGTACGTCACCGCGTGCGGCTCCGGCCTGTGGACCCGGCGGGCCGGACGCGCGCGCCGCACCGCCGAACGGCGCCTGCGACGGGCCGAGTCGGAACGCCACCGGCTGCCCGCCGCCGAACGGCGCCGGATGGAGAGGGAGTTGCACGACGTCAGCGCCCACCACCTCACCGCCGTCGTCGTCACCGCAGGGGCCGCCCTCGGCCTGGGCGAACGGCGCCCCGAACTCGCCCGGCAGGCACTGGAGTTCGCCGTCGAGACCGGGCACACGGTGACCCGCGCGCTCGGCGCGGTACGCGCTCCCGCCCCCTCCCGCGAAGAACTCCCGGCGCCGCAGGAGCGGTTGCGGTCCCTGGTCGCCGGGTTCCGCCGACTCGACCAGCCGGTCGACGACGACATCGACCCGCTGCCCGAAGGGGTCGTCGCGGACGCGGTCTTCGGCATCGTCCGCGAGGCCCTCACCAACGTGGCCCGGCACGCGCAGGGCGCCGCCACCACCGTGGTGTGCCGGTACGGCGACACCCGTACCGACGTCGTCGTCACCAGCGCGGCCCCGCCGGACGGGGTCACCGCGCACGGCGCGGGCCTCGGCGGCGGGCGCGGCCAGGGCTTCCTGCGCTCCCGGGCGCGGGAGGCGGGCGGCACCCTGAGCACCGGACCCACGGCGGACGGCGGCTGGGAGGTGCGCGCGCTCCTGCCGGGCCGCACGGCGGCCGAGGACGACCGGGCCCTGCCGCCCGGCTACCGGGTCGCGCAGGTGGTCGCCGCCCTCGGCCTGTGCGCGCAGCCGCTCCTGCCGGTGCTGCTGGTGCGCTCCGACGACGCGTCGTCCGGTTCGGCGGTCTCGGCGGGCGCGCTGTTCGCGCTGCTCGCCGCGGCCCAGGCGGTCACCCTGCTGTGGCTGCGCCGCGCGCCCCGGGCGGCCCAGGCCGTCCTGCTGGCCCTGGCCGCGCTGTGGCCGGTGGCGATGGCCGTGACCGGCTACTCCGGTCCTGTGCTGCTGCCGCCCGCCCTCGGCGCGCTCGTCACCTGCGCGGCGGTGGCCCTGACCGCGGCCCGCACACCGGCACCGCCCGCCCCAGCGCCACGCCGCCCGTCGGTCGGCACCTCCCGGACTCCCGCCCTGTGGCGGGGAGTCAGAGACCCACGGGCCCGGCGCCGCTCCCCGGGAGGACGGGCCGAGGGAGGGCAAGCCCCGGAAGGCGGGGCCCAGGGAGGGCCGGGCGCCCCCGGCCCCGCTGCGGGTCGTGCCCGTGGCGGGCGGCGGGCGGACCCCGGGGCCGGGGTGGGCGCCGCCGTCGTCGAAGGGGAGCCGGGCGCCCCTGCCCCGGACGGGGATCGTGGTCGTGCCGGGCGGTCGGCGGCCCCCGGGTTGCCGGAGGGCGTCGCCGTCGTCGGGGTCGGGAACCCGGACGCGGATCACGCCCGTGCCCCGCGGTCGGTCCCCCGGTTCGCTGTCGGCGCCGTCGTCGTTCAGGGCGCTGCCCTCGCCGCCGCCGTTCTCGGGCGGGGTGGCGGTCCCCG
>NZ_FMCI01000154.1 GCF_900091845.1 Streptomyces sp. SolWspMP-5a-2 | reverse complement strand
GGGGCGGGCGTCGCTGCCGTCGTAGTGCTCGGTGCCGTGCCGCGGGGCGCCGGAGGGCCGCTCCACCCGGGCGCTGTAGAACAGCTCGATCTCCCAGGTGGCGTCCTCGGGTCCGATGCCGCGCGTCAGGCCGCGCTGGTCGGTGCGGCCGCCGGGCAGAAGGCGGGACCAGGCGATGTCCATCCGGACGCCGAAGGCGTGCGCCAGCGCCTGCGGGAAGACGTCGCCGACGTCGGAGTTCCAGCGGTTGCCCCAGTCGAGCACGGCGGTGCGCAGCGCGGTCAGCTCCCGCCGGGTCAGCGGGGTGTGGCGCAGCACCAGGTCCCGCAGCTCGCCCAGGAGTTCGCCCCGGGTGGCGAAGTCGGTCTGGTCGGGCACCGGGACGCCGAGTCCGGTCAGCCGGGTGACGAGGTCGGCCTCCTCCATCAGGGCCACGTCCACGGCGAGTCCGCCGGTCACGGAGCCGCGGTACTGGACGACGACCTCGACGGGCAGCCGGTCCTGGTGGGCGGCCAGGTAGTCGGCGACGAAGTCGCGCGTGGCGGTCAGGACGGCGCGGCCGGTGGCGCCCGCCCCGGCGCTCGACGCGAGGTCGGCGCGGACCCGCGCGGGGTCGGAGAGCCAGGTGTACGCGGCGCGTTCGGCGTCGTTCCTGACGCGGTCGGCGGGTCCGAACATCCGGTCCCTGACCAGCAGCGGGTCGCTCGCCAGGAACGCGTTCAGGAGGCAGTTGCCGTCCCTGGGGACCGGGGTCAGCCGTCCGCGCGCCCATCCCGGGGTGGTGCTCGCGGGGGCCGTCATGACCGGCGTGGAGGCCGTCTCCGTCCCGGTCGGCGCCGGGGACCTCCCGGGCGGGCCGGCCGGGTCGCCGGTGCGGGTGACGGTGGCCGTGGTCGCGGCCGTCGCGGTGGTCCCGGTGGCGGGCGTCGCGGTCGTGGTGGTGACGCCGGACGTGCCGGTCGTCGTGCCGGAGGTGGTCGTGGTGGCGGTCTTCGTGCCGTCGCCGGGCGGGAGCGTGGCCGCGGTCGTGCCGGTCGCCGTCGTGTCCGAGGTCACCGGGGGCGCGGGCATCGTGGGCGGCGGGAGCAGGCGCGGGCGCTTGGGGAGGGTGGTCTCCCGGGTCGGCAGGGCCCGCCGCTTGGCGCCCGCGAGGGGGCGCGGGAGGTCGACGTCGCCGGTCGGGCGGGTGCGCTTGACGGGGGCGCGGCCCGCGGTGAGGAAGGCGCCGACGGTGCGCCGCCGGTCGTCGCCGTCCCGGCCGAGGGCGATGGTGGCGCGGCCGTCGGGACCGGCGTGGAAGTCGGCCCTGCCGTACGCGGTGTGCACCACGGCACCGGTGTGCCGGGACACCGCGTCCAGGAGCCGTTCGACGGCCGGGGGCCTGGCGTCCGGGTCGGTGGTCGGCAGCAGCAGGACGATGTCGCGGTCGGCGGGGCGCGTGGAGTCGATGTCCAGCAGGTGGGCGACGTCCTCGACCGGGATGCGCCCGGAGAGCACCCCTCGGCCGACGGCTCCCGTCATCCGGACCACCCACGGTCCGGAGCCGTCGGGCCGGTGCCAGGGCGCCGTGTCGGTGGTGTCGAAGGTGGGCGAGCCGTCGGCGTCGACGCCGACCAGGGTGACGACGCTCGGGGAGACGTCGAGGGGCTCGACCCGGTTGTCCAGGTCGCGGCCGACCAGGGAGCCGTCGGTGCGCCGGATGACCCGGTCGGGGGCGAGCGAGCCCCGGGTGGCCAAGTAAAACGCGCCGAGCCGGACGCTCTGGTCCAGGGCGACCCCGGCGTTCGCGGCCCGCTCCACCAGGCGCATCAGGTCGGGGCGGCGGGCCGGGTCGGGGGCCGGGAGGTGCAGGACGCGGGCGGCGAAGACGTCGACGTCCAGGCCGGAGTCCCGTACGGCCGTCAGACCGCGCCGTTCCAGGACGTGTCCGGCGAGCACGGCGAGGCTGGGCACGGCGGCCGTCTCCGGTGCGCGGGCGGTGTCGATGAGCGCGCGGCGGTGGGTCTCGGTGACGACCGTGTCGGGCGGGAGCAGCAGCACGTGGCGGGCGAGCGCGTCGAGGTCGAGGGGCCCCTCGGCCAGCTCGGGAACGGCAGAGCGCAGGGTGTCGAGGCGTTCCAGGGCGTCGCGCAGGCTGGTCCGGCCCTCGGACGGCTCCTCGCGGGTGCCGGGCGGGCGGGGGGCCGCCTCCGGCAGCAGGGAGTTCAGCGGCGAGCCGGTGCCCTCCCCGGTCGGCGGGGGCTTGGGGGCGCCCTTGCCGCCGGGCGGGCCCGCCGGGTCGACTCCGGCCGGCAGCGGGAGCGGGACCGGCGGGGGCGGGGTGGAGGGCGGGGTGGGGCGGGTGGTGCGGAAGGTCCAGGGTCCGCGCGGGTTGCCCGAGCCGCGGGGCACCGCCGCGAGGAAGTCGCCGCCGCGCTCGTAGAGGACGATGGCGTTGGAGCCGTCCTCGGAGACCGTGCCGAAGGTGTCGATGGTGCCGTTCTCGTGCACCAGCGTCACGTGCAGGTCCCTGCCGTCGGCGACCATGGCGGCGGCGAGCAGGGCCGTGGCGCGGTTCCAGCGCCGGGCGGCCCGCAGATGGGCGCGGATCAGGCCCTCGCGGACGTGGGCGGGCAGCTCGGGCAGCGGGTCGGGCAGGCGGCCGCCGTCGCGCTCGAACTCCCGGCGCAGCGGCGGCGGCAGGGGCCTCCTGAACCCGGCGTCGTACAGGTCCTCCTCGGTGAAGCGGGCCCGCGGGTCGAGCCTGGCCCCGGCGGGCAGCTCCGCGGTGTCGAGGATGTCCGCCAGGTCGTCGACGAGGGCCGCGTAGGCGGTCGGGTCCTGGCGGTCGACGCCGAGGGCGTCGGCGATCGCGGAGTAGAACTGGTTGCCCTCGCCGTGGAGGTCGTCGCGCAGGTCGTAGAGGTAGCCGTCGGGGTCGGTGAGCGTGCGGGGGTCGGTGGCGGCGTCGAACTTGGGCTGGTCGCCGTAGGTCGCGTCGTCGAGCCCCTCCCAGGTCCAGGGGCGGGTGGCGTGCGCGGTCAGCAGGGACTCGTCGACCGGGGGTTCGGGCTTTGGCGCGGGCGGCGGCCCCTCGGCCACGGCGTCGGTGCCCAGGGCCTGGAAGTGCCCGTCGGCCAGGTACAGGACGACGCGCTCGGCGTCGTCGGGCAGCGGGTTGTCCGGGTCGGGCGAGAAGTCCTGGTGGGTGCCGTCCTCGGTGACGACCCGGACGCCCACGCCGAAGCGGGCGGCGGCGAGCGCGGGCAGGAGGTCGGCGGTGCCGTGGTTCCAGCCGGTGCCGTTGGCGGCGCCCGCGTCGCGGCGGAGCTGGGCTGCGGCGAGTCCGCGCCGCTGGGCGGGGGTCAGCGGCCGGTAGCGGCGGTCGGGGGTCGGCCGGTCGCCCGCGGAGTGCGGGATGACGCCGAGGGAGTCGAACTCGCGGCGCTGCGGGGTGCCGGTGCCCAGGTCGAGGGCGGCGGAGGCGAGTTCGGCGGAGGTGAAGGTGTCCGCGTCGTCCGGGGCGAAACGGTCGAGCAGGGGCGAGTCGAGCGGCAGCGCGGCCACGGTGTCGGCGAACGTGCCGCGCAGGGCCGTCGCGTCGAGGGCGGTGCCGTCCGCGCGGTGGCGGGCGGCGGGCAGCGTCTCCTGGAGCGCGCGGTAGAAGGAGTTGTCGGCGGGGACGTCGCGCAGCCGGTGGGTGGTGCCCTCGGGGGTCTTCAGCGCGGGCGCGCTGTCGGCGAGGTCGGTCACCAGGGTGTAGCGGGGCGGCGCTGCGGGCGGGTCCTTGAACAGGCTGTCCTCGGACGCCTCGGACGCGGCCTTCTCCGCGGGTTCCTCGGACTCCTCGGGAATGGTCTCCAGCGCGCGGGAGGCCGGGGTGGGGAGCTTGGGCAGCGGCGCCGGGTCGGTGACGGTGGGCTCGGGCAGCCCGCCGCGGGTCGGGGTGCCGTCGCCGCCCGCGGTCGGCGCGTCCTCGGGGAGCTGGTGCCAGCGGGTCAGCCGGTCGGTCTCGGCGCGCAGGGTGTGCAGCGCGGCGGCGGCGGCCTCGGCCCGCTCCTGCTGGGCCGCCACCTGGACGAGGAGGTCGTCGAGGGCGCGCTGCGCGGTCCGGTGGGTGCGGGCCGCCGCGACGGCCGCGTCCCGGGCGCTCGCCACGGCCTCGACCGCGGCGGCCGTCCGGGTCTCCATGACGCGCCGCGCCTCGGCGGTGAGGCGGTCGCGCTCCCGGCGCCTGAGGTCGCGGACGAGGTCGTTCGCCTCGGTCAGGGCCTGCCGGGCACCGGCGATCCGGGCCTCGACGGCCGCGCGCTGCGGCGCCGGGGTCTCCTCGGTCAGGGTCTCCAGGAGGGCGTCCTGGTAGGTGCGCTGCGCCTGCACGGCGAGGTCGGCGGCGGAGCGCAGGGGGGTGCCGAGGGGCTCGGCGGCGTCGGCGGGCGCCTGGGTGAGCACGGCCGCGGCGGCGGTCGTCGCGGCGGTGAACCGGGCGCGTGCCGCGGTCCGTTCGGCCTTGGCGGCGGCCTTGGCGACGCGCAGGTCGCGGCGGGCCCCGGAGCGGGCGATCCGGGTCTCGTCGGCCTCGTGGCCCAGGTCGGGCAGTTCGCGGCGCAGCTCCCAGTAGGCGCCGTCCTCGTCGGCCCAGGTCTTGGCGGCGTCCTTGACCTTGTCCCAGGCGGCGGAGACCGGCGCGGGGAAGGTGTCGTCGGTGATGAGGCCGAGCTGCCGGGCGACGTCCTCGCGCACCCAGACCAGCGCCTGGGTCTGCGACTCGACGGTCTGCGGGCCCGGCTTGCTGCCGCCGAGGGAGCCGAGGAGCTTGGTGCGCAGCCGCTCGGTGCCCGACATGTCCTTGAACTGGCGGTGGACGTCGGCGACGCTCAGCCAGGCCATCGGGATGGCGAACGCGAAGACCCGGCCGGTGGTGGGCTTGACGTTGACCTGGCGGGCCTGGTCGTTGGAGATGATCCGGCCGTCGCTGTCGGAGGTGTCGGCGCCGGTGCCGCTGGCGCCGGGGTTGGCCGCGCCGACGTTGTCGGACTTCAGGGCGGGGGCGCCGCCGATGGCGGTGTTGTGGTCGCCGCCCTGGGCGGCGGTCGCGGTGTCGCTCTGGGTGGTGCGGGTCGTGGACTCCATGCGGGCGCCGTCGGCGACGGCGAGGAGGACCGCGCCGGTGAAGTCCGGCCGGGAGAAGACCTGGAGGGTGCCCTCGGAGTGGTCGGCGAGGGCGTTCTCGACGAGGCCGCTGGTCACGTAGCCGTCGTTGCCCGAGGCGTGTTCGAAGAACGCGCTGAGCGCGCCGGGCCCGTGGGAGTCCTCCAGGACCTGCGCCGAGCCGGTGCCCTCGGCGGTGAGCGGGGTGACGCGGGCGGTGCGCAGGGCGGCGTCGAGGGCGGCGTCGGTGAGCGGTCCCGAGAGGGCGCCGAAGCGGTTGTCGTACGCCTTGCCGAGGGCGAGGGTGCTCGCCGCGAGGACGTTCTCCGCGCCGAGGACGTTGCGGACGTGGAAGCCGTTCTCGGGCGGGACGAACGGGCCCTGCGTGCCGTCGGGCAGCGTGATGGAGCGCCAGGCGTCGAGGACGCCGGTGAAGGGGCTCGCCTGGTGGAGCGGGCTGTCCTCGCCGGTGAGGACGTTGACCGCGGCCGGCGGTTCGTCGATCTCAGGCGGGGCCAGCGGGTCGGGGCGGCCGGTGGGGGCGCCGGGGTCGGAGTCGGGGCGCATCAGGCTGAGCGGGACGATCTCGTGCTGGCGTCCGGCCTCGCCGCTCTCCTGGATGCGCCGGGCGCCGCGGCCCCAGCCCTCCTCGCCCTTCTTGCGGCCGACCTCCATGGTGAGGTGCAGCCGGTAGCGGGTGGCGTACTCGGCGTGCGGTTCGCTGGTGTAGGAGGTCCACAGGCGGCCGCTGGCGCGGGCGCTGGCCGCGGAGATCGTCTGCCGGTTGGAGCCGGTCTCGGTCAGTGAGGGGCCCGCCATGGGCGCGTCGGCGGAGTCGGTGTGGACGGCCTCGTTGACCATCGTCCCGGCGTCGCTGCCGCGGCCGGTGGGGGACGCCTCGCTGAACGTCTCCGTCGCCCAGCGGTGGTCCTCCAGCTCGGTGCGCGGCCACAGCCGCACGAACTCCTGCTCGCCGACGGGTTCCAGGCGCACCCGGACGCGGACGTTGCGGCCGCCGACCCGGATGCCCTTCCAGGCGAAGCCGCTGATGCGGGCGGTCACCGAGGAGCCGGTGCCGGTCATCTCGCGGCGCAGCGCGCGGGTGACGCGGGCGGAGGTGAGCCGGTGGATGGCCTCGCGGCTGTCCTCGTCGAGGCCCAGGTCGTCGAGGCGCTCCACGAACCGCTCCACGACGGGGCCGGTGTTCAGGGAGTTGACGGGATAGGTGGCGAAGGGCGCGGTGCGGAACCAGCGGGGCTGGAGCCAGCGGCGGCCGGTGTAGCGGGGGCCGCCGCCGAGGGCGTCGCCGTCGATGAGGCCGAGCTGGTGGGCGACCCGTTCGGGCAGGTGGCCGAGCCAGCCGCCCTTGACGGTCTGGCGTTCACCGGCCCAGTCGTACAGCTTGCGGACGACCTTGCCGAGCGGGGCGAGGACGCCGGAGGAGCGGGTCTCGGCGGCGACCTCGTGCTCGGCGTCGCCGGTGGCCAGCACCTGGTAGCCCTGGTCGACGCGGTTGATGTCCGAGGTGACGGTGCGCACGACGGTGCCGCTGACGCCCCGGCTGCGCCACCAGGGCCGCCAGCTCAGGCCGTAGCTGCCGGTCACGCCGGGGCCGCCGGGGTGCGAGTGGCCGTAGACGGCGGTGACTCCGGCCTGCTGGACGACCGTCCTGCTCTGCGCGCCCGCCGCCTTGGTGGAGCCGCCGAGGGTCATCTCGGTCTCCATCGGCTGCGGCCGGGTCAGCGCGCGCACCTCGGTGATCCGCATCCGGTGCACGACGGTGGCCAGCCAGTCGATGTAGGGGCCCTTGCCGAAGAGGCCGGTGGTGCGGGATCCGGTGGCGCTCGCGTTCTGGTCGGCGTTGGCGGTGAGGAACTGCGGCTGCTGCGGGCGGACGGCGGCGTCGTGGGCGGGGGCGCCCTCGCGGGTGAGCTGCCACCGGTTGTGGCTGGCCTTCTCCAGGACCCGGTCGACGATCCCCCGGTCCTGGCGGGGGGCGACCACGGAGAGGGTCTGGTGGGGCAGTCCGTCGAGCGGGCCGGGGGTGTGGCTGTCCTCGGTGGAGGCGTCGAGGAGTTTCCTGGCGTCGCCGCGGGTCATCGGGGCGGAGGTGACCGGCTCCGGGTCGAGGTAGGGGTTGTCGGCGCCGGGGGCGTGCGGGTCGGTCGCCGGGGAGTGGTCGCTGGGGACGCTGAGCAGGACCTTGCCCTTGATGGCGGGGATGTCGGCGTCGCCGCCGATGATGTCGCCGCGGCCCTTGGGGCCCATCACGAACAGCTGGGTGCCGAGGACGCCGAAGCTGACCAGGCCGCGCAGGAGGCTGCGGGGGCGCCAGTAGCCGCCGGTGCTGACGGTGAGGGAGAGGTCGTAGGCGAAGATGTTGCCCGGCTTGGTGGTGATCGCCATCTGGTCGAAGGTGGCGGTCGAGCCGTAGCCGGACTCGTCGCGGGCCTGCCGTCCGGCCGAGTAGCCGAACTGGGCGGTGAGGGCGTGCGCGGCGAACCCGATGTTGTCGGTGGCGGTGTCGCGCAGCGCGGCGACGCCCTCGAAACCGGCCTCCATGCCCTGCACGCCGTACTGGCTCTCGTCCAGGTCGGTGGCGCCGGGCGCGCTGTGCCGCAGGATGGTGTCGGTGGGCGACACCCAGGTGCGGTTGGTCAGTTCGGCGTCGATCCAGATGTAGTGGTAGCCGCGGGTGAACCGGCCGGGGTCGACGAGGCCGACGCGCAGGCCGGTGCGGCTCATCGACTCCAGGTTGCCGCCCATGCTGTGGTGCGAGAGCGCGTTGATGACGGTCAGCGTGTTGTGCAGGACCATCTGGTAGTGGGCGTGGTTGCGCCACCGGCCGCCGCTGGGGTCCCCGAGGTCCTCCAGGCGGGCGACCATGGTGGGGTACTTGGCGGCGACGGCGGTGAGCACCTGCCGGGTGAACGAGTCGAGGCGGGTGCGCTCGGCGAAGGTGACCCGCGGGGTGTCCGCGGCGGTCGCGGTGTCCCGCTCGGTGACGGGCGTGTCCCTGCGGTCGACGCCGTCGGGGAAGCGGCGGCTGTAGCGGCCGTTGGCGTAGGTGAACTGCACGGGCCGGGACATGCCGAGGGTCGGCGGGTGGTTCTCGGTGAGGTAGGCGGGGGCGAACGGTTCGGTGCTGCCGAAGACGTTCTCGTCCTCCATGCCGGCCAGCCTGCGCGCCTCGGAGCGCGTCATCCGGTCCAGGCTCCAGGTGGTGAACGGGGTGGGGCGGGCGTCGCCGGTCTTGCGGATCCAGACGGTCTTCTCGACCCGGTAGAGGTCGGTGGTGACGTTCTTGGCGCGGCCCACGGAGCGCACGGCGCCCGAGCCGCCGGTCATCGCGGAGCGGCCCCTGACGTGTCCGAGCCTGGCGCTGGCGCCGAACTGGAGCCGGGGCCTGACGGTGTTCATCCAGTCGGAGATGAACCCGAAGGAGGGCAGCGTGAAGGTCGGTCCGACGGCGAGGGTGAAGTCCTTGGAGTACGCCTTGGTCTGCTTGCGGGTGTTCTGGACGGTCAGGAAGGCGGACTCCCGCATCTCCGTCTTGTCGGTCTCCACGGCCAGCACGGCGCGGCCGGGGACGACGCGTTCGATGACGAAGGCGCCCAGCGGGGTGTTCTTCTTGTCGTCGGCGAACAGCGGGCGGCCGGGGACCGCGGACTTGGCGAGCCGCCCGGAGAGCTTGTGGAAGTTCTGCGAGGACAGGAAGCGGTCCAGCTCGCGGTAGGCCGAGGAGTCGGGCGCCGCGCCGATGCGGTCCACCGCCCAGTCGCGGATCGCGGCGACCGGCCCGAAGTCCTCGGTGATGACGAGCCGGTAGTCGGACTCGGGGCCGAGCTGGAGGGTGGCGGGGGTGCGGCCTGGGGTGGCCTGCCGGGTGGCGCCGTCGGTGAGGCGGGCCAGCAGTCCGTTGCGCACCCCGAAGGTGATCCGCACGTCCGGGGCGGCCTCGCGGGCGGCCTCGGCGCGCCAACGGGTGTGCAGGACACCGGGTTTGGCGGGGCGCGGCGGCTCCGCGTCGGTGATGCTGACGTCGAGGTAGGCGTCGTCGAGGTAGGGGTGCGAGGTGTCGAGTCCGCGGCTCTCGCCCACGTTGAGGACGCGGTCCTGGGCGGAGTAGGTGACCTCCCGGATGCGGCCGATGCGCATGCCGATGCGGCCCCAGACCGAGACGGGTCCCGACTGCGGGCCGAGGGGGGCCGTCGGGGCGAACTGCCGGGTCTGGCCGATGGTCTTGGAGCCGCCGACGGTCGCCTGGGCGCGGTAGACGTTGTCGACCTTGGTCAGCGCGCCCCCGTCGGTGAACTTGGTCCACTCGCCGTAGTTGCGCAGGGTGATGTGCATCTTGCGCAGGCGGCCCGACTCGGTGCGGTAGACGAACTCGCGGCCGTCCCCGGCGAAGGTCTGGGGGCGTTCGCGCATGGCGCGCTGGATGCGGCGGAAGACGGACTCCTCGATGCCGCCGCCGCGCACCCGCAGCCCCTGGGACCGCTCCGGGCCCGCGGCGGTCCGGTCGCCGTCGCGCCGCATCTCGGCGTCGAGGTGATCGGTGATCTGCTCGACGTTGCGGATGTGCACGTCGCTCTGGCCGAAGGCGAGCGGCATGGCGGTGTCGTCGGACTCGTCGCCGGGCAGCGGCAGGAAGCCGTCGACGTAGCCGGGCAGTCGGCTCTCGTCGGTGAAGGCGCTGGGCCGGTGCACCCGGGGCGGCGGCAGCATGTCCGCGTCCAGCCGGGCCGGGCGGCGTTCGTCCAGCTCCTCGTCGATGCGCACCCCGGCCGCCCGGGGCCGGGGTTCTGGCCGGGGGCGGGGTGGTGCCGAGGGACGACGGCGGCCCGGACGGCGGCGGCGGGACGACGGGGACGACCGCGGTCAGCGGGTCGGTGACGGTACCGGCCACGTCGGGCAGGCGGAGGCCGGGCGCGGTCGTGCCGGGGGCCGGGGCCGTGGTGGTGGCGTCGGCGTCGACCGGCGGCAGCGCCTGCGGCGCGGGTGAGCTGACCGTGTCGAGCGCGCGCGGGGTGGACAGGCGCAGGTCGGCGACGGTGGGGACGGCGCCGGTCGCGGGTGAGGGGCGCAGCGCGAGCACCGGGGTGTCCCGGGTGGCGTCGGCGGTGTGCGGGCCGAGCGGGAAGGCGGTGGAGTACACGCCGCGGCCGACGCGCTGGGCGAGGTCCTGGGCGAGGCCGGGGGCGAACCGGTCGAGTTCGGAGACGGCGAGCAGGACCGGGTCGTGGGCGTCCCTGGCGGTCAGTTCGGGGTCGTTGGCGAGGAGTTCGACGAGTTCCCCGGTGGGGATCCGCCGGGTGGTGGTGCCGTACGCCACGAGGAGGTGGGTGGGGTCCGTGCGGTCGATCTCGGCGTGGACGACGTAGGGGTGCGGGCGGTCCTTGCCCCGGGCGGTGGTGCCGTGCCAGGGGGCGTCGGCGGGGCCGGCCGGGGTGTGCACCGACGAGAGGTCGACGGGGGTGTCCCGGGCGGGGCCCAGGAGGTTGCGGCCGGTCGCCGGGCCGCCGGTGGCGGCGGGCGGTGCCAGCGTGCTGTCGTCGAGCGCGCCGTCGGTCTCCAGGTGGTGGGCGGCGACCTCGTCGGCGCGGGCCCCGTCGCGGCCGACGGCGTAGGCGTGGGCGGTCAGGGTCAGCGCCTGCTCGCGCCGCGCGTCGTCGACGGAGTCCGGGTCCAGGTGGAGCACGCGCGCGGTGTACGCGTCCGGTCCTCCGGGGACGGTGCCGAGCGCCTCGTACGCCTTGACGCGGGCCCAGAACATCAGGGAGCGGCTGTCCTCGTCGACCCGGTCGGGGCCGGGCAGGCGCAGCAGGTCGGCGGTCTCCCGGTCCGCGTGCGGGCCGCCGAGCCAGTCCGCGGCCCGGTCCAGGGAGGCGGGCAGCGTCACGAAGTCGCGCAGGGTGGTGCCGGCGGGGGCGTCGGCGGCGGCGGTGAGCAGCGCGCGGACGTCGGCCGGTCCCGGTGCGGTGCCGCCCTCCGGGAGCCGGGCGGTGGCGGCGCGGCGCAGCAGGTCGAGGGTGAACGGGCCCGCCTGGGCGAAGCGGCCGTCGGCGCGCCACATCCGCTCCAGGGCGCCCGCGCCGCGCAGCAGGCGCGCGTAGTCGGGGTCGCTGTCGACGAGGACGTCGTCGTCGATCTCGTTGCCGAGGGTCTGGCGCAGCGCGCGCACCAGGTCGAGGGTGCGCACGGCCGCGTCGGGGCCGGTGAGGCCGAGGAGGCCGGCGCGGCGTTCCAGCTCGGCCCGGTCGGGTTCGGGGAAGAACTCGGCGTAGGTGCCCCAGCGGCCCTGCGGGTCGGTGACCAGCGCGCGGACGTAGGTCCCGTCGCGCCGGGCGACGCCGGAGCGGACGGTGGCGGCGCTGACCTTGTGCCGCATCTCGTTGGCGTAGTGCTGGCCCTGGGGCACCTGGCGCAGCGGGTTGGGCACGAAGCCGTCGCGGCCGTAGGCGGGGCGGCGGGGCAGGGAGCTGTCCCGTGAGGACGCCGAGAGGCAGGTGACCAGGCCGAGCCAGTCGTCCTTGGTGCGCAGCAGTCCGTCGAAGCTCTTGCGCTTCTTGAGCCACTTGGCGCCCGCGTCGCCCCGTGCCTCGTGGGAGGTTCCGTCGGCGGTGGCGAACGTGGTGGAGTCCAGGCCGCCGTGGGCGGCGAAGAACGCCTTCAGCTGTCCGCGGGCGGCCGGTTCCAGGGTGAAGGGGCGGGAGTAGGTGCCGGCGGCGAAGTTGTGGTGGACGTACGTCGTCACCTGGTCGAGGTGGCGGTAGGGCACCTCCCTGACGGCCATCTCGTCGGGCTGGAAGGAGGCGCGGCCGATCTGGAGGCCGGTGCGCGATCCGGCCAGCGGGAAGGACAGCACCTGGTCGTGCCAGTGGTCGTCGGACTCGGAGTCGGAGTCGGATTCGGAGCTGGTGTCGGGCAGCAGCCCCGGGGGCACCGGGAACCAGTCGCCGAGCGGGCGGCCGGGTTCGCGGTGGACGGCGAGGGCGAGCCGCTCGCCGTCGGGGGCGACGACCAGCCGCAGGTCGCCGCTGTGCGCCCAGACCGTGCGGCCGGTCAGCTCGGCCAGCAGCCGTGCCACGTGCTGCTCGTGGGCGCCGCCGAAGGGGACGGCCAGCACGATCGGCACCTCGGGCGGGAGCGCGGCCAGCTCCGGGTCCTCCAGGACCCGGCGGACGAACCTGTCCTGGGTGAGGTCGCGGGTGGTGCCGTCCGTCCAGGGGACCGTCACCCGGTCGCCCTTCATGGTGGCGGCGAGCAGGTAGGGCGTGGGTCCCTCGGCCCACGGGGGCTTGTGGGAGTCGAGGATCTCGGGGGTGGTGCCGGGCCGTTCGGCGAGGACGCCGACGGTGCCGGTGTAGAGCCGCCCCGCGGGCAGGTCCGTCCAGTTGAGGCCGGGGGCCGGGGTGGTCTCCGTGGCGGGGAAGCGGCGGTCCGTGTACAGGGCGTCGCGCTTCTCGGCGTGGTAGGCGGCCAGTTCGGCCAGGGACCCGGCCCGGCCGTCCCGCATCGCGAGGCCGGTGAGCGTGTACAGGTCGATTGCCTGGGCCCGAGTGTGCTGCCGTGCGGGCAGGCCCAGCACCCGCCTGGTGAGGCGCTCGGGGCGGAACGTGTGGGCGGACGCGCCGAGTTCGGCCCGCGCGAGCCGTTGCAGGCGCAGCACGGGGGCGGCGAGCCGGTGGGTGGAGATGCGGACGGTGACGGCGGTGGCGCGGGGCGCGGTGCTCCGGGTGACGGTGAGGCCGAAGTCGTCGCCCGACAGGTCGGCGGTGTCGGCGCCGAGGGAGGTGAGGGCGTGGTCGAGGTGGCGCCGGAAGGCGGCGGCGACCGTGTCGGCGCGCTGTCCCGCGGTCGTGCCGGCGGCGGCGGTCAGGGTGACCTGGGGCAGGGGCAGGCCCGCGAGGCGGTGGCGCAGGCCGGTCTCGGCGGTGCGCAGGGCCAGCCGTCCGAGGGCGGTCTCCTGCCGCTCGTCCAGGGTGGTGGAGGTGGCGTCGAAGACCACGGGGGTGGCGGTCGGCAGCACCGGTCCGACGGCCGGTGCCTGCCGGGCGGGCGGCGCGGCGTGCGGGACGCCGGTCTCCCGGGGCGGGGCGGTGGGCGGGGTGACGGGTGCGGTGCGCACCTGGTCGGCGCCGAGTCGGGCGGCGAGTCCGGTGACGGTCTCGGTGGGCAGGACGC
>NZ_FMCI01000185.1 GCF_900091845.1 Streptomyces sp. SolWspMP-5a-2 | reverse complement strand
TGCGTCCGGAGAGCGGGCCCGCCGGGGACCGCCCGCGCGTGCGCCCCACCCCCGAGGAGGCCCGCGCCATCGCCTCCTGGGACCGCGACCTCGACTCCCTCACCGGGGAGCTGCTGCGCGCCAGGGAGGCCGTCACCGACGTCCCGCTGCCCGCCTCGCTCACCGTCTCCCAGGTGCTGCGGATGGCCGCCGACCCGGACGGCTTCGCCCAGGAACTCGCCCGCCCCATGCCCCGCCCGCCGCAGCCCGCGGCCCGCCGCGGCACCCGCTTCCACGCCTGGATCGAGGCCCGCTTCGAAGCGCTGACGCTGCCCTTCCTCGAACCCGACGAGCTGCCGGGCGCCGAGGCCGAGATCGCCGACGAGCACGACCTGGAGACCCTCAAGGACGCCTTCGAACGCACCGCCTACGCCCACCGCACCCCTCACCGCGTCGAGGCGCCCTTCCAGATCGCCATCGCCGGACGCGTCGTCCGGGGCCGCATCGACGCCGTCTACAAGGACGGCGAGGGCGACGAGGCGCGCTACGAGATCGTCGACTGGAAGACGGCCAGGACGCACAGCGCCGACCCGCTCCAGCTCGCCCTGTACCGGCTCGCCTGGGCCGAGCAGCACGGCATCGAGGCCGAGTCCGTCGCCGCCGCCTTCGTCTACGTGCGCGACGGCGAGATCGTCAGGCCCGCGGACCTGCCGGGACGGGCCGCCCTGGAGAGGCTGCTCCTGGCGGAGGACGGGTGTGACGAACCGCCCCCCGAGGATGTCCGTGCGGGCCGATAGGCTCGTGACCATGAGCCAGACCCCGGACAGCGCCGTCCGTTCGTACATCGAACAGCACCGCGCCGCCTTCCTCGACGACCTCGCCGAGTGGCTGCGCATCCCGTCGGTGTCGGCCCGGCCCGACCACGCGCCCGACGTACGCCGCAGCGCCGACTGGCTCGCCGCCACCCTCAAGGACACCGGGTTCCCGGCCGTCGAGGTCTGGGAGACGCCCGGCGCCCCCGCCGTCTTCGCCTCCTGGCCCGCCGAGGACCCGGCCGCGCCCACCGTCCTCGTCTACGGCCACCACGACGTCCAGCCCGCCGCCCGCGAGGACGGCTGGCACAGCGACCCCTTCGAACCCGTCGTCCGGGACGGCCGCCTCTACGCGCGCGGGGCCGCCGACGACAAGGGGCAGGTGTTCTTCCACACACTCGGCCTCCGCGCGCACCTCGCCGCCACCGGCCGCACCGCCCCCGCCGTCCACCTGAAGCTGCTCGTCGAGGGCGAGGAGGAGTCGGGCTCCCCGCACTTCCGCGCGCTCGTCGAGGAGCGCGCCGGACGGCTCGCCGCCGACGCCGTGATCGTCTCCGACACCGGCATGTGGGCCGAGGACACCCCCACCGTCTGCACCGGCATGCGCGGCCTCGCGGAGTGCGAGATCACCCTCCACGGCCCCGACCAGGACATCCACTCCGGATCCTTCGGCGGAGCCGTCCCCAACCCGGCCACCGAGATCGCCCGCCTGGTCGCCGCCCTGCACGACGAGCACGGGCGCGTGGCGGTCCCCGGCTTCTACGACGGCGTCACCGACCTCACCGACCGCGAGCGCGACCTCTTCGCGCGGCTGCCCTTCGACGAGGCGCGGTGGCTGCGCACGGCCTCCTCGCACGCGGCCGCCGGGGAGGCGGGGCACACCACCCTGGAGCGCGTCTGGGCCCGCCCGACCGCCGAGGTCAACGGCATCGGCGGCGGCTACCAGGGCCCCGGCAGCAAGACGATCGTCCCGTCCTCGGCCATGGCGAAGCTCTCCTTCCGCCTCGTCGCCGGACAGGACCCCGACCACGTCGAGACGGCCGTCCGCGCCTGGGCCGCCGACCGGGTCCCCGCCGGTGTCCGGTGCGAGATCACCTTCGGCGCCGCCACCCGCCCCTGCCTGACCCCGCTCGACCACCCTGCGCTCGGGTCCGTGGCCCGCGCCATGGGCCGCGCCTTCAACACCGAGGTCCTCTACACCCGCGAGGGCGGCTCGGGACCCGCCGCCGACCTCCAGGACGTCCTGGAGGCACCCGTCCTCTTCCTGGGCATCTCGGTCCCCTCCGACGGCTGGCACGCACCTGACGAGAAGGTCGAGATCGACCTCCTGCTGAAGGGCGTCGAGGCCACCGCGTACCTCTGGGGCGACCTCGCGGAGACCTGGCGCCGTGCGCCCTGACCACCCCGCGCGGTCCCGAGCGGCACCGGCGCGGGGGCACACTGGGAGAACCGCCCCGCGCCGTCCAGCCCCGCCGGACGCGGCCACCCACCCTGCGTCCCGCCGAAACAATCCGTTCCACCGGGGGAGTTGGAAGTACCCGTGACCACCTGGACCGACCACACCGCCGACCGCCCCATCTCGCTCACCGCCCCCAGCGGCATCGACCGCGCCGCGCACCACCGCCTCGACGAGGCCTGGCTCGCGGCGGCATGGAGCCACCCCACGACCCGCTGCTTCGTGGTCTCCGGCGGTCAGGTCCTCATCGACGAGACGGCCGACGGCCGCACCGAACTCGTCATGACCCCGTCCTTCGAGGCGCCCCTCACCGAGGCGCACCGCTACTTCCTGGGCACCGACGAGGACGGCGTCAGCTATTTCGCCCTCCAGAAGGACTCGCTGCCCGGCCGCATCGACCAGTCCGCGCGCCCCGCGGGCCTGCGCGAGGCCGGGCTGCTGCTCTCCGCGCGTGACGCCGGTCTCATGGTGCACGCGGTCGGCCTGGAGAACTGGCAGCGCACCCACCGCTTCTGCTCCCGCTGCGGCGAGCGCACCAACATCGCCGCGGCCGGACACATCCGCCGCTGCTCCGCCTGCGGCGCCGAGCACTACCCGCGCACCGACCCCGCGGTGATCATGGCGGTCACCGACGACGACGACCGCATCCTCCTCGGCCGCCAGGTCCACTGGCCAGAGGGGCGCTTCTCCACCCTCGCCGGGTTCGTGGAGCCCGGCGAGTCCATCGAGCAGACGGTCCGCCGCGAGGTCTTCGAGGAGGCCGGGGTCACCGTCGGCCGCGCCGAGTACGTCGCCAGCCAGCCCTGGCCGTTCCCGTCCAGCCTGATGCTCGGCTTCATGGCCCGCGCCACCTCGACGGAGATCAACGTCGACGGCGACGAGATCCACGAGGCCCGCTGGTTCTCCCGCGACGAGCTGGGCGCCGCCTTCGAGTCGGGCGAGGTCCTGCCGCCCTACGGCATCTCCATCGCCGCCCGGTTGATCGAGCTCTGGTACGGCAAGCCGCTGCCCACCAGGAGCGTGTGACCCGACCCGGCCCGTGACAGCGGAAGGCGGCCCCCGAAGACCTCTCGGGGACCGCCTTCCGGCCGGGTGCGGCCGATCACGCGCCGATCTTCTGCTTCACCTGCGCGAGCGACGGGTTGGTCAGCGTGGAGCCGTCCGGGAAGCGCACGGTCGGCACCGTCTGGTTGCCGCCGTTCGCCTTCTCCACGAACGCCGCGGACTCCGGGTCGTGCTCGATGTTGATCTCCTCGTACGTGATGCCCTCGCGGTCCATCTGGCTCTTGAGCCGACGGCAGTAGCCGCACCACGTGGTGCTGTACATCGTCACAGTGCCCGGCATGTCTCTCGCGCTCCTCGGCTGGTCGGGGATGAGTCCTCGCGTGGAGGAAACGTACGGCACACCGCCGCCATTCCCCGCCCGGTCACCGGCACCCGCACCCCCGCCCACCACCGCCTGCGAGGGTGACGCCCGCCGCATTAGTACGACCGCGAGGGTGTGCCTGTGGACAACCGGCTCACCCGTCACGGCCGACCTGGCAGCATGGCGGTGTGACAGCAGCAACGCACTCCTCCCTCTTCCCGCGGGTACCGGACTCGGCCGACGCGGTGCTCGACGGGCTCGACCCGGAGCAGCGCGAGGTCGCCACCGCCCTGCACGGACCGGTGTGCGTGCTGGCGGGCGCCGGTACCGGCAAGACCCGGGCGATCACCCACCGGATCGCCTACGGGGTGCGCGCGGGCATCCTCCAGCCCTCCACCGTCCTCGCCGTCACCTTCACCAACCGCGCGGCGGGCGAGATGCGCGGCAGGCTGCGCCAGCTCGGCGCCGCCGGTGTCCAGGCCCGGACCTTCCACTCGGCCGCCCTGCGCCAGCTCCAGTACTTCTGGCCCAAGGCGATCGGCGGCTCCATGCCCCGGCTCGTCGACCGCAAGATCCAGCTCGTCGCCGACGCCGCCGCGGCCTGCCGCATCCGCCTCGACCGCGGTGAGCTGCGGGACGTCACCGGGGAGATCGAGTGGTGCAAGGTCACCCAGACCGTCCCCGCCGACTACGCCCTCGCGGCCGCCAAGGCCGGCCGTGACGCCCCCCGCGACCCGGCCGAGATCGCCCAGCTCTACTCCGTCTACGAGGACCTCAAGCGGGACCGCTCCGTCATCGACTTCGAGGACGTCCTGCTGCTCACCGTCGCCGTCCTCCAGGACCGGCAGGACGTCGCCGAGCAGGTCCGCTCCCAGTACCAGCACTTCGTGGTCGACGAGTACCAGGACGTCAGCCCTCTCCAGCAGCGGCTGCTTGAGCTGTGGCTCGGCGAGCGGGACAGCCTCTGCGTGGTCGGCGACGCCAGCCAGACCATCTACTCCTTCACCGGCGCCACCCCCGACCACCTCCTCGACTTCCGTCACCGCCACCCCGGCGCCACCGTCGTCAAGCTGGTCCGCGACTACCGCTCCACCCCCCAGGTCGTCCACCTCGCCAACGGGCTGCTCTCCCAGGCCAGCGGCCGCGCCGCCGACCACCGCCTCGAACTGGTCTCGCAGCGCGCCGCGGGCCCCGAACCCGCCTACACCGAGTACCCGGACGAACCCGCCGAGGCCGAGGGCGCCGCCCGCCGCATCCGCGAACTCCTCGACGCGGGCGTGCGGGCCAGCGAGATCGCCATCCTGTTCCGCACGAACTCCCAGTCCGAGACCTACGAACAGGCCCTCGCGGACGCCGGGATCCCCTACCAACTGCGCGGCGCCGAGCGCTTCTTCGACCGGCCGGAGGTGCGCAAGGCGGGCGTCGCGCTGCGCGGCGCGGCACGCTTCGGCGGCAACGACGCCCTGCTGGACGAGGTCGTCGACCTCCCCTCCCAGGTGCGGGCCGTGCTCTCGGGCGAGGGCTGGACCTCCCAGCCCCCGGCCGGTTCCGGCGCCGTCCGGGAGCGCTGGGAGTCGCTGGCCGCGCTGGTGAACCTGGCGCACGACTTCGCCGCCGCCAGGCCCGGCGCCACCCTCGGCGACCTGGTCGCCGAACTGGACGAACGGGCCGGGGCCCAGCACGCCCCCACCGTCCAGGGCGTCACCCTGGCCTCCCTGCACTCCGCCAAGGGTCTGGAGTGGGACGCCGTCTTCCTGGTCGGTGTCGCCGAGGGCATGATGCCGATCACCTACGCGAAGACCGACGAACAGATCGAGGAGGAGCGGCGGCTCCTCTATGTCGGGGTCACCCGCGCCCGTGAACGCCTCCACGTCTCCTGGGCGCTGTCCCGCTCGCCCGGCGGCCGCGCGGGCCGCAGGCCCAGCCGCTTCCTCGACGGGCTGCGCCCCGGGTCCACCGGTGCCGCCGGGCGGGCCGCGTCGGGCGGGCCCGGGGGCGTCGAGCGGGGCTTCACCACCCGGCCGGACGCGGTGCCCCGGCGCACCCGGCGCACGGTGGCCCGCTGCCGGGTCTGCGGGCGCACGCTCACCGACGCGGGCGAGATGAAGCTGATGCGCTGCGACGACTGCCCTTCCGACATGGACGAGGGCCTGTACGAGCGGCTGCGGGAGTGGCGGGCGGTCCAGGCCCGGCGCAGCGGTCAGCCGGCCTTCTGCGTCTTCACCGACAGGACCCTGATGGCGATCGCCGAGGCGGTGCCCGACGCCGGCGGCGAGCTGGCCCGCATCCCCGGCGTCGGGGCGCGCAAGCTCCAGCGCTACGGAGCCGATGTCCTGGCCATCTGCGCAGGCCAGGAGGTCGAGGAGGACGACGGCGAGGGGTGAGCGAAACTCGTCGAGAAAATAGTTTGCGCATGCCCCGGGAATCCCCATAGGTTCTTTTCCACGGGGATGGAGGCCTTCTCGAAGGCCCCGGAACCGTGTTCTACTTACATACCCCTGGGTTGGTTCGTCCCGACCCCTTGAGACGCCGAGAGGAGGCGAGACCAGTGATCAGCATCAACACGATTTCCACCAGCGCCGTCAAACTGACCGATCACTCGGCCGTCGCTTCCCTGTGCGTTCTCGGCACCTCGAACAAGGGCACCGGTCTGTCCGGCATTCGTGCCGCCCTGCCGGTCTCCTCCCTGTCCGTCGCGGATCTCGCCGTCCGCGACCGGGGCGAGCGCAATGAGCGACCGACCGAGGCACTGGAAGCAGTAGCGGCACAGGCGCAGGCCTATGCCTTTGCGGCGGCCGGTGCCGGAAGCCGCAAGCAGACGACGCACCACCAGATGTGGGCCTTCCGTGGGCCAGAACCCTGGAGTGATCCAGCCTGATCGTCGATCAGGCCGGCGCCTTCAGGGCCGCGGAACCCCACCCGGGATCCGCGGCCCTTTTGTTTGTCCCCGACCAGGGACGGCAGGACGAAGGAGCCTCGGGCACGAGCACCACCCGGTACCAGCCGCCAACCGGTCGACCCGACCGGCACGACCAGACGAGGAACACCAGCCGTGCAACTCGAAGCGCACGCCCCGTCCGTACCGCCTTCCGAAACGATCCCGCCGCCCGGCTCCACGGAGGACCCCACCTTGACCCCGCTCACGGCGCTCACCGCGCTCGACGACGCCATCGAGAACCTCGGCGTGCCCGTCCCCTGCCGTTCCTACGACCCGGAGGTCTTCTTCGCCGAGTCGCCGGCCGATGTCGAGTACGCCAAGTCGCTCTGCCGCACCTGCCCGCTGGTCGAGGCCTGCCTCGCCGGGGCCAAGGAGCGGCGTGAGCCGTGGGGCGTCTGGGGTGGCGAGCTGTTCGTCCAGGGCGTCGTCGTCGCCCGCAAGCGGCCGCGCGGTCGCCCGCGCAAGAACCCGGTCACAGCATGAACACCCTCGGAACGATCGACCGTCCCCTCACGCACGACCCCAAGAAGCAGGCCCCGATGATGCCGTCCACCAGCGAGCCCACCGGCTCAGCGATCGAAGACTTCACCACCACCGGCGCGACCGGTTCGCGCCAGAACAGGACCCGTGAGATGCAACTCATCCCAGAAGCCCTGGCGCGTGCGCATATGCACGACCGCCTGGCGGAGGCGCAACGGGAGCGCCGGGCCGCGAGCCTGGCCACCGCGCGCCGCATGCAGCGCCGGGCCGAGCGCGCGTCGATGCGCGCCCGCCGCGCGCTCGCCATGGCCGTGATGCAGTAGGCGATCCGCACCCAGGCGCGGCCACCCGGATGTTCCGGGAGGCGCTGACTCTTCCAGGGGGCCGGTCCGTTCCGACGGACCGGCCCCCTGCGCTGTCCGGGCGGCCGGGGGTCAGGCCCCCTCGGCCGCCTCCGCCTCTTCCTGCTCCTCGTACGCCTCGTCCTCCGGGACGAACCCCGGCAGCCACGACTCCAGTTCGTCCCTCAGCCGGACCGTCGCCCCCAGTTGGCACAGCACACCGATGGTGCTGAGGGTGACCCGGTGGATCAGCAGGTACGAGGGCGGAAGGTTCAGCTGCCGCCCCAACTGGTGCGCGGGGGAGCGGGGGTCGGCGATGCTGGCCGCCTGGTTGCGCAGCCAGCTCCGGGTGAAGGTGAACGCGTCGACCCGGGCCGGTTCGATGATCGGCAGCAGGTAGTCCAGGACGGCGACGGGATCCAGCTCTATCGACTCCTTGACGAACCCCTCCGCGCAGAGGTGGTCGTAGACCGCCTCCGCGTCACCGTCCAGGGTCATCCGCAGGGACTCGCCGATCGAGGCGGGCAGCCCCTCCGGGAGCCGGTCGACGGTGCCGAAGTCGAGGACACCGAGCCGCCAGTCGTCCGCGCCCCGCGGGCCGCCGGGCAGCAGCCGGAAGTTGCCCGGGTGCGGGTCGGCGTGCAGGAGGCCGGTGCGGGCCGGGCCGGAGAAGAGGAAGCGGGCCAGCAGCTGTCCGGCCCGGTCGCGCTGTTCCGGGGTGCCGTCCGCGATGACCTCCGACAGCGGGACGCCGTCGATCCACTCGGTGACCAGCACCTGCTCGCACTGGTGGACCACCCCCGGCACCACCACGTCCGGGTCGCCGCTGAACTCCTCGGCATGCGTCCGCTGCGCCTCGGCCTCCAGACCGTAGTCCAGCTCCTCGGCGACCCGGTCCTTCAACTCCGTGATCAGGGGCTTGATGTCCATGCCGGGGATCAGCGGACCGAGCAGCCGGGCGAAGCGGCTGAGCTGCGTCAGGTCGGACAGCAGGGCCTCGCCCGCTCCCGGGTACTGCACCTTGACCGCCACCGCGCGGCCGTCGTGCCACACCCCGCGGTGGACCTGACCGATCGAGGCCGCCGCCGACGGCTGCTCCTCGAACTCCAGGAACAACCGCTGCCAGTCCTCGCCGAGCCGCTCCCGGAGCACCGCGTGCACGGTGCGCGTCGGCATCGGAGGGGCCGCCTCCTGGAGCTTGGTCAGGGCCGCCCGGTAGGGGCCCGCGACCTCCTCGGGCAGCGCCGACTCGAAGACCGAGAGGGCCTGGCCGAACTTCATGGCGCCGCCCTTCAGCTCGCCGAGCACCTTGAACAGCTGCTCCGCCGTGCGCTGCTGCAGCTCGCGGCCGACGATCTCCGCGGACTCGCCGACGATCCGCTTGCCCAGGCCCCAGGTCGCCCGTCCGGCGAAGCCGAGCGGGAGCGTCGCGAGCCTGGCGGTCCGGGTGACCGCCTTGCGGGGAAGATCAGACATGCGCCCTCCAAGTCCCAGCCGGCCGCGCCGCGTCCGCCTCGCGGCGTGACTCCTTCGACGGCCCTTGCACCGCCATTGTCGCGCGCCCCTCCCCGGCGTCGACGGTGTCCCCGTCCCCGGTTCTCTCCGCGGCCCCGCACGGGCAGGCCGGATGCGGGGCGACCGGCCGCGCGTGCCAGTGCAGGGCGGGCAGCGACACCTCCCAGCGGGCGCCCGCGCTGGCCGGCGTCCGGCCGTCCAGGAACGTGAGCGCGTGCGCGGCGGTCAGCCCGGCGACGGTCGTGGCCAGCGTCAGGTCGCAGGCCCGTGCCGTACGCGGCGCGCCCGAGCGCCACTGGGCGACCAGCCGGGGCCAGGTCGGGTCCCGGTCGGCGCGGGTCTCCTGGAGACAGCCCGCGCAGCCCGTCTCCCCGGGAAGCACCAGCGGGCCGACCACCCCGGTCGCCTCCACCACGCCCGCGTACAGGTGGGGGGTGCCCGAGGCGAGCAGCGCGGCGGCGCCCGCGGGGTCGGGCGCGTGGACGGCGACGTCGTCGCGCGGAGCCATGATCACCAGGGACAGACCGGGACCGTCGATCCCGGCGGCAGCGGCCGGGGAGGCGTCCGGAGTGTCCTTCGGGCCGCGCCGCGACGGGCGGCCGGGCGCGTGGCGGCGGGCCGAGCGACGCGCGGACTCGGCCCGCCGCTCGCCCACCGAGTCGGCCGGGTGGCCGCCGGGCGCCACGTCCCCGGGAGCGACCCGGCCGCTGTCGCAGACGTCGACCTCGCCGACGCCCGCCGCCGTGAGCAGGGAGGCGACGAGCGTGCCCACCCGCCCGGCGCCGTTCACCCGCACCCGCAGCGAGCCGCGGGCGGCCAGCCGTCCGATCGCCTCGCCCGGCCCGGTGGCCAGCAGCGACAGGGAGGCGAGGTCGGGCCGCAGCCGCTCCATGACCGCCTCCTTCCGGCGCAGCCGGTCGGCGGCCGGACCGCCGCCCCGGGCGTCGTCCAGCAGACCGGCCCTGGTCAGCCGGGCCACCAGCCGGTCGACGTGGCCGTCCGGCAGGCCCATCCGGCGGCCCTCCTCCCGCAGCAGCACCAGCCCCCGGGTGCCGTTGAGCAGGTCGAGGAAGCTGCCGGTGGCCGTGTCCACCGGGCCCAGCGTCAGCGCGTGCGCCGGGGCCATCCCGAACTGCACGGTGTTGAGGTCGCGCCAGCCGCGCCTGAGCGCGGTCTTCATCTGCGGAACCATCCGTTCCGAGACGTTCGTGTCAGCGTCCATGCCAGGCCCCCGTCACCGCTCGTGCCCCGCGTCCGACGACCCCCGCGAGTCTGCCGCGGGGACATCGCCCGACGGGGCTCCCCGTCGTCCGCGGAGTCGGTCCAGGCTCCGCCGGCGACTGCCAGCATGCCCGGCCCCGCCGGTCCGTGCCGAAAGTTGTCCACAGGCGGTGGGTATTCGTCGTACGAATCAAGCGCATGGCGGGGCGGCGACACCGAACCGTCCCGGGGTCGGGACTTCCCGCGTGTGCAGCGGGTAACGTCGGGGCGTGTCCGCCGACCCACTGCACCGCGCCGGAGCACCGCAGCGCAGCACGAAGAGCCAGCCGCCGAGCGGCTCAGGGGCGAGCGCGATCGAGGTGCGCAGGAGCGACCGCCGACGCCGCACGGTCTCCGCGTACCGCGACGGCGACCGCACCATCGTGCTCATCCCCGCCCGGATGTCCGCGGCCGAGGAGGAGCGCTGGGTGAGCGTCATGCTCGACAAGCTCGCCGCGCAGGAGAGCAGACGGGTCCTCGGCGACGACGAGCTGGCGGAGCGCGCCGGGCGCCTCTCCGAGCAGTACTTCCAGGGCCGCGCCCGGCCCGCCTCGGTGCGCTGGGTCACCAACCAGAACACCCGCTGGGGCTCCTGCACCCCCTCCGAGGGCAGCATCCGGCTCTCGCACCGGCTCCAGGGCATGCCCGAGTACGTCGTCGACTACGTGCTCCTGCACGAACTGGCCCATCTGCTGGTGCCCGGCCACGGCCCCCGGTTCTGGCGGCTCCTCGACGGCTACCCGCGCACCGAGCGGGCGCGGGGGTACCTGGAGGGCGTCGTCGCCGCCGACCGGCTGCCGCACGCGCCGGGCGCCCGCGACGTGTGAGCGGCGTTCCGCGGCACGTGGGCGTTGTGTACCGGGTCTGTACCGACCGTTCGCGGTGTCCGACTTTGCCGTTAGCCTGACGCGACGCACTCGTATCGGGATGGGGGACGGTCGTTACGCATGGCCAGGGAATTCCAACGCGGCCACAAGGCCAGGATCAGTGACCTCACCGCGGGCACCGATCTGTACGTCGGTGTGCAGATCAACGGTCCGGGGCTGACCTTCGACATCAGCTGCTTCGGACTCGACGCCGACGAACGGCTCTCGGACGACAGCTACTTCGTCTTCTTCAACCAGCCGAAGTCCCCCGAGGAGTCCATCCAGCTCCTCGGCGCGCAGGCGGGCGACACGGAGTCCTTCCGGGTCACCCTCGACCGGATCCCGGCGAAGATCCAGAAGCTGTCCTTCACGGCGACCCTCGACGGCGCCGGGCAGATGTCGCAGATCGGCCCCGGCTACCTCCGGATCGTCGCGGGCGGCGAGGAGGTGGCCCGGTACGCGTTCGACGGCTCGGAGTTCTCCACCGAGCGCGCCGTGATGCTCGGCGACTTCTACCTGAAGGACGTGTGGCGGTTCGCGGCCGTCGGACAGGGGTTCGACGGTGGTCTGGAGGCGCTGCTGAAGAACTTCGGCGGCGAGGTGCTGGAGGAGGAGGCGCCCGAGGCGCCGCAGCCCGCGCCCCCGCCGCAGACCGGCGCGGTCCCGGGCTTCGCGCCGCCCGCGTTCGCCGCCCCGC
>NZ_FMCI01000373.1 GCF_900091845.1 Streptomyces sp. SolWspMP-5a-2 | reverse complement strand
CCACCCGGCCGGGATCGCCCGGCACCTCCCCGGTGACCAGGCGGTAGCCGACCGCGCCCAGGGCGTACACGTCGGCCCGCGCGTCTATGCCCGCGCCCGGCGCCGCCTGCTCCGGCGGCCGGTACCCGGCCGACCCCGCGGCCAGCGTCAGACCGGACGCCTGCGCCAGACTCTTGGCCAGCCCCAGATCGGCCAGCAGCACCCGGGGCGCGCCGCCGGGGGAGGAGCGCAGCAGCACGTTGGACGGCTTGATGTCCCGGTGCACGATCCCCGCCGCGTGCAGCGCCTGCGCGCCCCGGGCGGCCCCCGCCGTCAGCCGCAGCGCCTCGGCCACCGGCAGCGGGCCCGCCTCCGCCAGCTCCGCGAGGGTGCCGCCGTCGGCGTACTCCATGACGAAGTACGGCCGCCCGTCCGGGAGTTCACCGATGTCGTACACCTGCACCACCCGGTCCGAACCGGCCTTGCGCAGCATCCGCGCCTCGGTCAGGAACCGCTCGCGGACATCGAGCCGGTGGCTCCAGTTGTCGGCGAGGACCTTGACGGCCACCGGCGCGTCCAGGTCGTCGTCGTGGGCCAGCCAGACCGTGCCGAACGCGCCGGAGCCCAGACGCCGTCCCAGACGGTAGCGGCCGATCCGCTCGAGAGAGTGCATACAGCTATCATGCCTGCGCCCGATCACCTGGGAAGGGAGACCCCGTGCCGGACCCGGCACCCACCGAGGACCTCGCCCGCGACGCCGCCGCCGGGGACGCCGGCGCCCTGGACCTGCTGCTGCGCGAGATCCGCCCCGAGGTGGTCCGGCGCTGCGGGCGCTTCCTGCCCTGCCGCGAGGACGCCGAGGAGGCCGCGCAGGACGTCCTGCTCCAGGTCGCCCGCCGGATCGGCACCTTCGAGGGCCGCAGCCGCTTCAGCACCTGGCTCTACACGGTGGTGGCGAACTGCTCCCGGCAGAAGTACCGCGAACTGCGCCGCAGGGCCGCCGAGCAGCCCGCGCCCGCCGACCTCGACCTCGACCGCCGGGCCGACCCGCGCACCACCAGCGTCATCGCCGGGTCCCGCCTGGACCTGCTGGAGGCGCTCGACCGGCTGGAGCGCGAACGCCCGCACCTGGTCGGGCCGTTGGTCTACCGGGACATCTGCCAGCTCGACTACGCCGAGGCCGCCGAACGCGCCGGCGTTCCGCTGGGCACCCTTAAGTCCCGGCTGCACGAGGCCCGTCGGCAGGTCAGACCCTGGCTCGCGGACGGCTCCTAGACAGGGCCTGACCCGGGCGCTACAGCTGGGCCAGCAGGTCGATCTCGGCCCAGATCGTCTTGCCCTCCGAGGTGTGCCTGCTGCCCCAGCGCTGGGTGAGCTGGGCGACCAGCAGCAGCCCCCGGCCGCCCTCGTCCCAGGACTTGGCGCGGCGCAGGTGCGGGGCGGTGTGGCTGGTGTCGGAGACCTCGCAGATCAGCGTCACCTCGTCGTGGATCAGCCGCAGCCTGATCGGGTGGGCGCCGTACCGGATCGCGTTGGTGACCAGCTCGCTGACCACCAGCTCCGCGGTGAACGCGGCCTCCTGAAGGCCCCAGGCGTCCAACTGGTCGACGACCTGCTTGCGGATCGGGGCCACCAGCGCCGGGTCGGGCGGGATGTGCCAGGTCTCCACCTGCGAGGCGGGCAGCCCCCGGGTGCGGGCCAGCAGCAGCGCCACGTCGTCGGCGACCCCGCCGACCGGCAGCAGGGCGCGCAGCACCCGGTCGCACGTCTCGTCCAGGGAGGCGCCGTCCGCCCCCTGCCCGGCGCCCGGGGCGCGCTCGGCGCAGGCCGCCATCGACTCCCGCAGCAGCCGACGTCCCGTCTCGGTGTCCCGTTCCCTGCTCTCGGTCAGACCGTCCGTGTAGAAGGCCAGGACACTGCCCTCGGGAAGCTGCAGCTCCGTCGACTCGAAGGGCAGTCCGCCCACCCCGAGCGGCGGTCCCGCGGGCATCGTGATCTGCCGGGGCGTGCCGCCCGGCTCCATCACCATGGGCGGCGGATGACCGGCCCTGGCCAGCGCGCAGCACCGGGAGACCGGATCGTAGACCGCGTACAGGCAGGTCGCGCCGACCTCGCCGGGGCTGCCGTCGCCGCCCGCCTCGGCGGAGAGCCTGACCACCAGGTCGTCCAGGTGGGTGAGCAGTTCGTCGGGGGCGAGGTCGATGTCGGCGAGGGTGCGCACGGCGGTGCGCAGCCTGCCCATGGTGGCGGACGCCTGGATGCCCTGGCCGACGACGTCCCCGACGACCAGCGCGACCCGCATCCCGGAGAGCGGGATGACGTCGAACCAGTCGCCGCCCACCCCGGCGCGCGCCGCCGGGAGGTAGCGGGAGGCGGCGTCCACGGCGGCGGTGCGGGGCAGCGTGCGCGGCAGCAGGCTGCGCTGGAGGGCGAGCGCGGTGTCCCGTTCGCGGGAGTAGCGGCGGGCGTTGTCGATGCAGACGGCCGCGCGGGCGGTGACCTCCTCGGCGAGGAGCACGTCGTCCGGCGTGAACGGGTCCTGGCGGCGGAACCTGCGCAGCACGGCGACCCCGAGGGTCAGCCCGCGAGCCTGGATCGGCACCGACATCGTGGAGTGGATGCCGAACTCGCGGACCCGCCGGGCGCGGGCCGCGTCCCCGGCCAGCCACGCCTCCATCCCGGCGGTGGCGGGCGCGGCCAGGATGGTGCGCCCGGTGATCAGCGAGTCGGCCTGCGGGGAGCCCTCCGGGTAGGGCTCCTGCGCACCCGGCTCGACGACGGCCTCGGGCGTGCCGGGGCTCACCGACCGGTGCGCCGACCGGCGCAGCCGCACCGGCGCGGTCAGCGGGGAGGGGGGTTCGCCGTGCTCCTGCGGGTCGAGCAGGTCGACGCTGACGATGTCGGCGAGGGCGGGCACGAAGACGTCGGCCAGCTCCTGCGCCGTCCGGGTGACGTCGAGGGTGGTGCCGATGCGGACGCTCGCCTCGTTGACGATCTGGAGGCGTTCCCTGGCGAGGACGTTCTCGGTGATGTCGTGGGCGGCGAGGCACACCCCGCGCACCCGGCCCCGGTCGTCGGTGACCGGCGCCATCCGGGCCAGCCAGGCGTGCGCCCGCTCCTCGCCGCCGGTGCGCAGGTACGTCTGCACGTCGGCGGGGCGGCCGGTGGTGAGCACCTGGAGCATCCGCCGCTCCAGCTCCTCGCTCTGCGGGCGCCCGCCGATCTCGGCCAGCCGCAGCCCCCGGACCCGCTCCTCGGGGAGCCCTATGACGTCGGCCATCGCGGCGTTGACCCGGCGCAGCCGCAGCCGGTCGTCGTAGACGGCGACCGCGCAGGGCGACTGGACCAGCGCGGCGGTGGCCAGCGGGTCGTCGGTGCCGGGCGGCGGCGTCCCGTCGTCGAGGGGGCTGAAGAGCAGCCAGCGCCCCGGCCGGTCCGCCTGCGGCTCCCGGTGGTGGGCGACCAGCCAGCGCGGGATCTCCCGCCCGTCCCGGTGACGCAGGGTGACGGTGCCGTGCCAGCGGATCCCGTCGGGCCGCGGCGGTCCCGCACCGGCCAGCAGGCGGGCGGCGGGGCGGCCGAGCACCTCGCCGCCCGGCCAGCCGAGCAGCCGTTCCGCGCCCGCGTTCCATCCGACGAGCACGCCCGAGTCGTCGACGGCGGCCCGTGCCGTCGCGGCTTCGTCGAACGGGTACTCGGGGCTCATCGTCGCCACTCCATCGCGCGCACTCACAGTGAGCAACCGCGTCACTTGCGTTCCAGCCTAGTGCGTCAGGCCCGTCCGTGGACCCGAACCCCAGGGGGCACGGCGGCTCGCGGCAGGGCCCGATCCGGCCGATGCGGGACCCGGTGCACAAGAGGCGGACGCGCCCCTTGACGGGCCTGTGCGCCACCCCGGAAGAATCTGGTCGCGGACGTGTTCGGTCGTGCGTACTTCTGGTCCCTGACAAGGGAGAGCCGCCATGACGGTCACTCGCAGATCGCTCCTGATCGCCTCCGCCGCCGCACCGGCGGCCGGGGCGCTCGGCACCCCGGCGGCCGGTGCCGCCGAGACGGCCGGAACCCGGGCGGGCAGACACACGGTCGCCCTCCGTGACGGCTGGCGGTTCGCCCTGGCCGACCCGGGCGGCGTCGACGATCCCACCGGCGCCTGGGCGCGGGCCGCCGACCCCGGCTACGACGACTCGGCGTGGCGGGAGGTCGCGGTGCCGCACGACTGGAGCATCGAGCAGACGCCCACCACCGACCACGGCACCACCGCGGGCACCGGCTTCCTGCCCGGCGGCCTCGGCTGGTACCGCCTCGCGCTGACCCTGCCGCGCGGGTACACCGGCCGCCGGATCTCGGTGGAGTTCGACGGCGTGTACATGGACTCCACCGTGTACTGCAACGGACGCGAGATCGGCCACCACCCCTACGGCTACACGGGGTTCGCCCTCGACCTGAGCGACGACCTGCGCACCGACGGCCGCACGGTGAACGTCATCGCCGTCCGGGTGCGCAACCAACTGCCCAGCAGTCGCTGGTACTCGGGCAGCGGCATCTACCGCGAGGCCCGTCTCGTGGTCACCGACCCGGTGCACGTGGAGCGCTGGGGCACCCGGGTGACCACGCCCGAGGCCGGTCCCGAACGGGCCGTGGTGCGGGTGCGGACCGCGGTGGCCGACGCGGCCCGCAGCGGGGCGCGGGTGGAGATCGGATCGGCGGTCAGGGAGCCGGGCGGCCGGACCGTGGCCCGCGCGAGCAGCACCGTCGACGTCACCGACCGGGTCGAGGAGACCCATGAACTCACCTTCGCCAAGCCCAGGTTGTGGGACTTCGCGGACCCGCACCGCTACACCCTGGAGACCGAACTGCGGGTGGACGGGCGGGTGGTGGACACCTACCGCACCGTCTTCGGCGTCCGCGACTACGCCTTCGACCCCGACGAGGGCTTCCACCTCAACGGCGTCCACACCAAGATCAGGGGCGTCGACCTCCACCACGACCAGGGCGCCCTCGGCGCGGCGATCAGCAGGGACGCCGTGCTGCGCCAGATGACCCTCATGAAGTCGATGGGCGTCAACGCCCTGCGCACCTCCCACAATCCGCCCTCCCCGGAGATGATCGACGTCTGCGAGGAGCTGGGCATCGTGATGATGGTGGAGGCGTTCGACTGCTGGCGCACCGGCAAGACCCGTTACGACTACGGACGCTTCTTCGACGAGTGGTGCGAGCGGGACGCCACCGAGATGGTCCTCGCCGCCCGCAACTCGCCAGCGGTGGTGCTCTGGTCGATCGGCAACGAGATCCCCGACTCGACCTCCACCGCCGGTCTCGCCATGGCCGACCGGATCATCGGCGCGATCCGCGCAGCCGACGACTCCCGCCCGCTGGTCATCGGCTCGGACAAGTACCGGGGCGTGCCCGCCAAGGGTTCGGCGGCCGATCTGATGCTGGGCAGGCTCGACGGCCTGGGCCTCAACTACAACACCGCCGCGTCGGTGGACGCCCTGCACGCGGCCTACCCGCGCCTGTTCCTCTTCGAGTCCGAGTCGTCCTCGGAGACCTCGGCCCGGGGCGCCTACCAGGAGCCGCAGCACCTCAACACCGGGGAGAACCACACCCCGGGCAGGCGGGCCACCTCGTCCTACGACAACAACCTCGCCTCCTGGACGATGAGCGGCGAGTACGGCCACAAGAAGGACCGCGACCGGAAGTGGTTCGCCGGGCAGTTCCTCTGGTCCGGCATCGACTACATCGGCGAGCCCACCCCGTACAACGTCTTCCCGGTCAAGGCGTCCTTCTTCGGCGCGATGGACACGGCGGGCTTCCCGAAGGACATGTTCCACCTCTTCCGCAGCCAGTGGACCGGCGAGCCGATGGTCCACCTGGTGCCGATGAGCTGGAACCACGCGGACGGCGACACGGTCGAGGTGTGGGCCTACAGCACCGTGGACACCGTCGAGCTGTTCCTCGACGGGACCTCCCTCGGCACCCGCGTCTTCGACACCAAGCGGACCACCGACGGCCGCGCCTACCTGGAGACCACCGAGGCCACCGGCGACGACAAGACCGTCACCGGCGGTCCCTGGCCCGGGAGTTACACCAGCCCCAACGGCGGCGCGGGCAAGCTGCACCTGACCTGGCGGGTCCCGTTCCGGCCGGGCGAGCTGAAGGCGGTGGCCCGCAGGGACGGCCGAGTGGTCGCCACCGACGTGCTGCGCACCGCGGGCGCCCCGCACGCGGTCCGCCTCACCGCCGACCGCGCCTCCCTCGCGGCCGACGGGCGGTCCCTGCTCTTCGTGACCGCCGAGGTCGTCGACGCGCGGGGGGTGGTCCTGCCCGACGCCGAGGACCTGATCACCTTCGCCGTGCGGGGCGGCTCGCTCGCCGGGCTCGACAACGGCCGCCAGGAGAGCGCCGAGCGCTACCAGGCCAGCACCAGGACCGCCTTCCACGGCAGGGCCCTCGCGATCGTCCGCTCCGGGGTGCGTCCCGGGACCCTCACGGTGACCGCCCGCGCGGACGGGCTGCGCGCCGGGACGGTCGCCGCGCGCACCACCCGGGCCGCAGCGCCCGCGACCACTCCGGCCCCCGTCCTCGCGCCCGACCCGCCCGCGGCACCCGCGGTCCCGCGCGCGGACGCCGGGTACTCGGGACGCCCGGACACCCTGCCCGCCGCGATGCTCGACGGCGACCCGGCCACCGGCTGGTCCAACGGCTTCACCAAGGCGGCCACCGCGCTGCTGCCCGCGTTCAGCGGGGTGCGGCCCGAGGACTGGATCTCCGTCGACTTCGGCCGGGTCCGCGTCCTCGACCGGGTCGAGGTCTCGTTCACCGTGGACGCCGGCCACAGCCTGCCGTCCGCCGTGCGGGTCGAGGTGTGCGACGGCCGCCGCCGGGTGCCGGTCACCGGCGCGCGGATCGACTGGGCCACCGCCTCGGGCGCCCCGACGGTCGTCACCTTCGACGCCGTGCGCGGCACCGGGCTGCGGCTCACCCTGACCAGCGCGCACCCGGGCGAGGCCGCGGGCGCGATCCGGGTCGTCGCCCTGGAGGCACCGGCGGGCTGACCGGGGCCGACCGGGCGGAAGGGGCGCCGACGGGTCCGGGCGGGAAATCCCGTCCCGTCCGGACCGTTGACGGGGTGTCATGAGCCGAACAAGCATGGCCCGTGTCCGCATCTGGGAGCGCTCCCACGGGCGAATCGCACCCCGAGGAGCGTCCCCCGCACCTCCCGCACGAGGAGCCCAGACGTGAAACGACGCAGAACCGCCCTGCTCACCCTCACGGCCCTGCTCGGCGCCGTGCTCACCGCGCTGCCCGCCGCACCGGCCGCTGCCGACGAGGTCGAGCAGGTGCGCAACGGCACCTTCGACACCACCACCGAGCCCTGGTGGGCGTCCGCGAACGTGACCGCCGCGGTCTCCGACGGGCAGCTCTGCGCCCAGGTGCCCGGCGGCACCACCAACCGCTGGGACGCGTCCGTCGGCCAGAACGACCTCACCCTCGTCGCGGGGGAGTCGTACCGGTTCTCCTTCCGCGCGAGCGGCACCCCCGAGGGGCACGTGGTGCGCGCGATCGTCGGCCTGTCCACGGCGCCCTACGACACCTACTTCGAGGTGAGCCCGCAGCCCGGCCCCGCCGGTGACGTGTACTCGTACACCTTCACCGCGCCCGTCGACACCACCCAGGGCCAGGTCGCCTTCCAGGCGGGCGGCAGCGCCGACCCCTGGCGGCTGTGCGTGGACGACGTCTCCCTGCTCGGCGGCGTGCCGCCCGAGGTGTACGAGCCCGACACCGGGCCCCGGGTGCGCGTCAACCAGGTCGCCTACCTGCCGGAGGGGCCGAAGAACGCCACCCTCGTCACCGACGCCACCGGCAGACTGCCCTGGCGGCTGCGCGACGCGGGCGGGGCCACCGTCGCCCACGGCCTGACCCGGCCGCGCGGCACCGACGTCTCCTCCGGGCAGAACGTCCACTCCATCGACTTCGGCGCCTACCGGGGCCGGGGCCGGGGGCTCACGCTGGTGGCCGACGGCGAGACCAGCCGCCCCTTCGACATCGGCGCCGACGCCTACGAGAGGCTGCGCCTCGACGCGCTGAAGTACTACTACACGCAGCGCAGCGGCATCGCGATCCGCGACGACCTGCGCCCCGGCTACGGCCGCCCCGCCGGACACCTCGGCACCGCCCCCAACCGCGGTGACGGCGCCGTCCCCTGCCGGCCCGGCGTCTGCGCCTACACGCTGGACGTGACCGGCGGCTGGTACGACGCGGGCGACCACGGCAAGTACGTCGTCAACGGCGGCATCACCACCTGGGAACTGCTCAGCACCTACGAACGCTCCCTGCTCGCGCGCACCGGCCGTCCCGGCCGCCTCGGCGACGGCACCCTCGCCCTCCCGGAGAGCGGCAACAAGGTGCCCGACATCCTGGACGAGGCCCGCTGGGAGCTGGAGTTCCTGCTGAAGATGCAGGTGCCCGCCGGGCAGCCGCTCGCGGGCATGGCCCACCACAAGATCCACGACGAGCAGTGGACCGGCCTGCCGCTGCTGCCCTCCGACGACCCCCAGCCGCGCGAACTGCACCCGCCGTCCACCGAGGCCACCCTGAACCTCGCCGCGACCGCCGCCCAGGCGGCCCGCCTCTACCGGCCCTACGACCGGGCGTTCGCCGCCCGCGCGCTCGCCGCCGCCCGCACGGCCTGGGACGCGGCCCTCGCCCACCCGGCCCTCCACGCCTCCCCGGACGACGGCGTCGGCGGCGGCACCTACGCCGACGACGACGCCACCGACGAGTTCTACTGGGCCGCCGCCGAGCTGTATCTGACCACCGGGGAGAAGCGGTTCGCCGACCACGTCCGCACCTCGCCCGCCCACACGGCCGACCTCTTCGGCGGCCTCGGCTTCGACTGGGGCCGCACCGCCGCCGCCGGACGCCTCGACCTGGCAACCGTGCCGAGCGCCCTGCCGGGCCGCGACGCCGTGCGCCGCTCGGTGGTCAGGGGCGCCGACCGCTACCTCGCCACCCTCGCCGCCCAGCCCTACGGCATGCCGTACGCGCCGCCCGGCAACCTCTACGACTGGGGCTCCAACGCGCAGGTGCTCAACAACGCCGTCGTCCTCGCCACCGCCTTCGACCTCACCGGCGCCGCCAGGTACCGCGACGGCGCGGTGCAGAGCATGGACTACCTGCTCGGCCGCAACGCCCTGAACACGTCCTACGTCACCGGGTACGGCGAGGTCGCCGCGCACAACCAGCACAGCCGCTGGTACGCCCGCCAGCTCGACCCGCGCCTGCCCGCGCCGCCGCCCGGGACGCTGGCGGGCGGCCCGAACTCCGGCATCCAGGACCCCTACGCGCAGGCCAGACTCCAGGGCTGCACGGGCCAGTTCTGCTACATCGACGACATCCAGTCCTGGTCGACCAACGAGACCGCGATCAACTGGAACGCGGCCCTGGCCCGGCTGGCGTCCTTCGTGGCGGACCAGGGCTGAGCCCACCCCGCCACCGGGCGGACGCGCGGCGCGCAGCCCGGTCGTCGGCACCCCCGTACTCGACGACCAGGTGTCCGGGGGCCGGGAGCCGGTGCGCGGCTCCCGGCGACCGAGGTGCGCGGTCCTCCTCGGTGACGGGGTCATGGTGGTGACGGGACCGGGACCGGAAAATGTGACGCCTGAACGGAGAATGTGACCTACGCCTCACCGGGCCTTCCCCGCGCGGACCTGCGGGGGAGGCCCGCCGACGTCCGCCGCCGCGGCCCGGGGGAGCGGGCGGCGACGGGGCTCGCGGCCCGCCCGGTACCGTCGGGCGGGCGCTGTGAGCAGGCACTATTTACGAGTAAGTACCCCAGAGGTACCGTGAGCGCATGCCAGCTCTGAATGTGGAGTTCAGCGACCGCGAGCTAGAGGACCTGCGGCAGATCGCCAAGGAACGCGGTACGTCGATGAAGGCGCTCGTCCGGGAGGCGGCCGCCGCCGACATAGCCAGGCACCGGGCGCTCCAGGAGGGCGCGGAGGCCTTCCGGCGCTTCTTCGCCTCGCACGCCGACGAGTTCGCCGCCGCCTTCCCCGACGACGAACCCCACGGCGGGAACGAGGGGCGGGCCGCCTGACCGATGGCACCGGCACCCGTACCCGTCATCCACATCGACGTCCCCTGGCTGCTCCAGCGCCATGAAGAGGTGCTGCCCGACCAGCCCACCATCAACGACTTCTCCGCGCTGGTCGCCGCCGTCGCCCGGCACCGGGTCGACCCGCCGCGGCTCGGCGTGGACTCCGACCCGGCCTGGCGGGCCGCCGCCCTGCTGCACACCCTGGCGCTGCTCAAGCCGCTTCCGGCCGCCAACGCCCGCTTCGCCTGCGCCACCGCCGTGGCCTACATGTTCGTCAGCGACGTCGGCATCGACCCGCCCTACGGCGCTCTCGTCGACCTCGCCCGCGACCTGATCTCCGGCAAGACCGACGTCTTCGGCGCCGCCGACCGGCTGCGCTCCTGGCAGATCTGAACTCCCGCCCCGGCGGCGGGAGCCGGTGCCCGGGACCGCCGGCCGGGGGCGGGAGGAGCACCCGGCCGGCGGCCCGGACCGGCACGGGAGAGCCGCGTCCCGCGCGGGCCTCCGGGGAAGGGCCGGGCCCCAGTCCACCGCGCGGGGGCGCGCACCGGGAGCGTGCGCGACGCCCCGGCGCGGGCGTCCGGTTCACACGGGGCGCGGACGGCCGGGCACGCCTCCTCAGCCGACCTCGTCCCGGATCCCGCCCCCGGTGAGGTACGCCGTCACGTTGCCCACCGCGGCCAGCGCGATCCGCACCAGCGTCTCCCGGGTGACGCCCCCGGCGTGCGGCGAGAGGACCACGTTCGGCGCCTTCAGCAGCCGCAGCGCGGGCGACGGCGGCTCCGGGTCGAAGACGTCGAGCCCCGCCCCGGCCAGCGCGCCCCGCTCCAGCGCGTCCGCCAGCGCCTCCTGGTCGATCAGGGCGCCCCGCGCGGTGTTGACGACGAACGCGGTCGGCTTCAGCAGCGCCAGCCGCCGCGCGTCGAGCATCCCCCGGGTCGCGTCGGTCAGCGGGGCGTGCAGGGTGACGTAGTCGGCGGTGCCCAGCAGTGCGTCGAGCGGCAGGTGCCGGGCGCCCCCGAGGCGCTCCTCCGTCGCCGCAGGGACCCGGTGCCTGCCCGCGTACACGACCTCCATGTCGAAGGCGACGGCGCGCCGCGCGACCTGCTGCCCGATGGTGCCGAGCCCGACGACGCCGAGGGTCTTGCCGGACAGCTCGGTGAGCGAGCCCTGCAGGCGCGGCAGCGCCCAGTCCCCCTCGACGAGCGCGGTGTGCGCCGGGATCAGCCGCTTGGCCAGGGCGAGCATCAGCGCGAACGTCTGCTCGGCGACGTTCTGGCCCTCGGCGCCGCTGGAGCCGATGGTGCACACCCGCACCCCGCGCTCACGGGCCGCCGCGAGGTCCACGTAGTCGAAGCCGTGGCTCGCGCACTGCACCAGCTCCAGCTCCCGCGCCGCCGCGAGATGACCGGCCGTCACCGGTGCCAGCGCGGTGACGATCGCGTGCGCCCCGCGCAGCGCCGCCGGGTCCTCGTCGGCCGTCTCGACGACGGTGACGCGCACCCCGGCCGGGAACAGCCCGGCGAGCCCGGCCCCCGCGGCCCGGCCGCCGATGTGCGGCGGGATGACGGCGAGGACGTTCCGCCCGGCGCTCACGCGGACTCCTCGACCAGGTCGGCGGCGGTGGGCGAACCGGGTCCCGCGTGCCCCGAGAGCGCGAGGGTGAGGTCGAACTCGGCCAGCAGGCAGCGGATCACGTGCTCCACGCCCGCCTGCCCGTCCAGGCCGAGACCGTAGGCGTAGGGGCGGCCGAGGAGGACCCCGCGCGCGCCGAGCGCCAGCGCCTTGAACAGGTCGTCGCCGGTGCGCACCCCGCTGTCGAACAGCACGGTGAGCCGGTCGCCGACGGCCTCCGCCACCCGGGGCAGCGCGTCCGCCGCCGCGACCGACCCGGCGACCTGCCTGCCGCCGTGGTTGGAGACGACGACGCCGTCCATCCCGGCGTCGGCGGCGAGCCGGGCGTCGTCCGGGTGCAGGACGCCCTTGAGGACGATCGGTCCGTCCCAGTTCTCCCGCAGGAACGCCAGGTCGGGCCAGGTCTTGGCGGGGTCGGCGAACATCCCGACGAAGTGCAGCACCGCCGCGTTCGGGTCCTCGTGGACGGGCTTGGCGAGGCCCGCGCGGAAGGCCGGGTCGGTGAAGTAGTTCGCGGTGCCCACGCCGTGCAGGAACGGCAGGTACGCCTGGTCGAGGTCGCGCGGGCGCCAGGCGAGCAGCGGGGTGTCCAGGGTGACGAACAGCGCGGTGAACCCGGCGGCCCTGGCCCGGCCGAGGAAACTCCGGGTCACCTCGCGGTCCTTGGCCCAGTAGAGCTGGAACCAGCGCTCCCCGTCGCCCATGGCCTCAGCGACCTCCTCCATCGGGGTGCTGGACGCCGAGGAGAGGACGAAGGGCACGCCCTGGGCCGCGGCGGCCCGCGCGGCGGCCGGTTCCGCGTCCGGGTGCATGATCGACAGCACGCCGACCGGGGCCAGGGCCAGCGGGGCGGGCAGCGCGCGGCCCAGCAGCTCGACCGACAGATCGCGCTCGTGCACGTCCCGCAGCATGCGCGGCACGATCCTGCGGCGCTCCAGGGCGGCCCGGTTGGCGCGTGCCGTGCTGCCGTCGCCCGCGCTGCCCGCCACGTAACCGACCGGGCCGGGCCCGAGCCGCCGCTCCGCCAGCTCCTCCAGCCGGGTCAGATCGGTCGGCAGCCGGGGGACCGCTCCGGTCATGCCGTTGAGGTAGATCTCGTACTGGAAGTCAGCCCAGTGCTTGGCCATGGCTCGTCCGCTCCTCGTCGCTGAGATCGCGCGCAGTACGCCGACGATACGGGCGGCCGGGGGTGTGCCGGGCCCCGGGGTGACCGGCACACCCGCCGCTCAGGCGAGGGGGGTGACGGGGGCGGGGGAGGCCGGTGCGCCGGGGCCGGATATCGGCGGGACGGGCGTCTCGGCGGTGCGCACCAGCCGCGCGCCCTCGGGCCCGTAGGCGGCGCGCGGTTCGGGGAACAGCCGCAGCAGCGCCAGGTAGAGGACGGCGGCGACCGCGAGCGACAGCGGCAGGCCGATGTCGACGCCGTGCGCCAGGTCTCCGAGCGGGCCGACGAACTGGCCGGGGATGTTCGTGAACAGGACACCGACCAGGGCGGAGACCCACCAGGCGGTCATGCCGCGCCAGTTCCAGCCGTGGGTGAACCAGTAACGCCCGCCGCGCTGGCGGCGGTTGAAGACCTGGAGCGCCTCCGGGTCGTACCAGCCGCGGCGCACCAGGAAGCCCAGCATCATCACGACCATCCACGGGGTGGTGCAGGTGACGATCATCGTCGCGAACGTCGAGATGGACCGCACCAGGTCGAACCCGAACCGCCCGGCGAAGATGAACCCGATCGACACCACGCCGACCAGGACCGTCGCCCGCACCCGGGAGAGCCGGGGGAAGACGGAGGAGAAGTCGAGGCCGGTGCCGTAGAGCGCGGTGGTGCCCGTCGACATCCCGCCGATCAGGGCGAGCAGGCAGACCGGCAGGAAGTACCAGGCGGGCGAGATCGCGAGCAGCCCGCCGACGAAGTCGGGGGTCGCCGGGTCGACGTACCGGGGCGCCTTCGACGCGATGATGCTCGCCGTCACCAGGCCGAACCCGAACGGGAGCAGCGTCGCGAGCTGGGAGAGGAAGGCGGCGCCCATCACCCGGCGGCGCGGGGTGCCCGCCGGGATGTACCGCGACCAGTCGCCGAGGAAGGCGCCGAAGGAGACCGGGTTGGAGAGCACGATCAGCGCCGCCCCGATGAACGACGGCCAGAACATGCCGCTCGTCGCCGGGTCGGCGGAGTCGGTGAAGACCCCGGCGTAGGACGGGTCGAAGTCCCCGGCGAAGGCGATCGCGCCGAGCAGGAACAGCACCGTCGCGGAGGCCACCGCGACCTTGTTGACGAACAGCATGAAGCGGAAGCCGTACACGCACACCGCGAGCACCAGACCGGCGAAGAGGGCGTACGCGACTCCGTACGACAGGTTCCCGCGGGGCAGGCCGAAGAGCCGGTGCGCGCCGCCGACGAGAGCGTCGCCCGAGCTCCACACGGAGAGGGAGAAGAACGCGACGGCGGTCAGCAGCGAGAGGAACGAGCCGACCACGCGCCCGTGCACGCCGAGGTGCGCGGACGAGGAGACGGCGTTGTTGGTGCCGTTGACCGGCCCGAACACGGCCATCGGGGCCAGGATCAGGGCGCCGGTGACGACACCGAGGAGGGTGGCGGCCAGGCCCTGCCAGAAGGACAGCCCGAAGAGGATCGGGAAGGCGCCCAGGACGCAGGTGGCGAAGGTGTTGGCGCCGCCGAAGGCGAGGCGGAACAGGTCGAGCGGGCGGGCGGTGCGGTCCGCGTCGGGGATGCGCTCGACACCGTGCGTCTCGACCTCGGTCAGGGACGGCGGGTCGGCGGGGTCGGCGGAGTCGGCGGGGGAGGGGACGGGCTGGGACGTCACGGGGGGCTCCGGCTGGGGACGGCGGTGGAGCGCGGGGTGGCGCGGGGACCGTGCGGGCGGGGCCGTCCGGCCGCGGGGTGTGCGGTGCCGCGGACGCCCTCCTCGGGGGATCAGCCGAAGGTAGGGCGTCCGCAACCCCCCGGGCCAGCCGACGTTTCCTCCATTTTCGGCCCCTGAGCTGGATGAATCGGCCACCGCCCGCGGGCGCCGACGCGCGCCGCGCACCGTCCGCCGGAATGTTTCAGGACTATTGACCAAGCGCTCAGAACCGGCCAAACGGCCCTTCCGGATGATCTAGATCCGCTCAGTTCCTGGCCCCGCACGTTCGAATTCCGTGACTTCGCGCCACTGATTCAATACGCAAGGTTACTGAAACGCATGGGGTCGAGATGAGATTCGGCTCCGGACTCGGCAGACTCACGCTCGCCGGTCCGGCACCGACCGAGTCGGCTCCGGCACACCCTCGATCGTCAGCGGAAGGATGCACACGATGCGGAACACCGCGCGCTGGGCAGCGGCCCTCACCCTCACGGCCGCCTCCGTCCTCGGCCCCGTCGCCGGGACGGCCCTCGCCAGCCCGCTCCCCTCGCCCGCCTCGCTCTACGCCCCCTCGGACCTGGTGATGACACTGGGCCACGGGGAGAGCGCGGCCCTCGTCACCCCGCAGCGCGCGGTCACCCTGACCTGCGCCCCGACCGCCTCGGGCAGCCACCCGTCGGCTGCCGAGGCCTGCGCCGAACTGCGCTCGGCGAACGGCGACATCAACGCCCTGACGGCGCGCAGCGGCGCCCTGTGCACCAAGGCGTACGACCCGGTCGTCGTCACCGTGGGCGGGGTCTGGCAGGGCAAGCGGGTCGCCTACGAGCGGACCTTCGCCAACGAGTGCGTGAAGAGCTCCTACGGGCGTAGCCTCTTCGCCTTCTGAGACCGGGATCGCACGGGATCCGTGCGCGACCGGAGTGGCCCGCAGATGGGGAGTGCGCGCCCTCGCGGCGGGGCCCGGCGATCTCGCGCCGGGGACGGCGGACGGTGTGGGGCCGCCCGCCGTCGCCCGGCTTCACCCCCGCCGCTCCCCGGGAATCCCGGGGAGCGGCGGGAAGCGGCGCATCAGCCCGGCGCCGAGCAGCAGACGGCGCACCCGGGGGGCGTCGGCGACCAGGCGCAGCCGTCCGCCCTGCTCCCTGGCCCTGGTCTCCGCCCGGCACAGCACCCGCAGGCACGAGCAGTCGAGGAACGTCACCCGCCGCAGGTCCACGAGGATGTCGGGGGCGGGCCCCAGGGCCGCGGCGCTGAGGTGTTCGGCGACCAGGTCCGCGGTCGCCAGGTCGATCTCGCCGGTGACCTCGACGACGGTGAACGCGCCGGACGCACGGGTGCGGGCGTGCGCGTTCGGCGCGGGCGGTTCGGGTCTCGGCTCGTCCGGATCAGGGGTCATGGCCGCTCCACCTCGGCAGGGGCGCATTTGATCCCGGTAGTTACCCCGTGCCGACGCCGGCCACCCCCGACGCGCCGCAGACAAGATCTGGTTCACTCAACCTGGTGAATCGAGCAGGAATGGCTTGACATTCTCGGGTGTGGCTTGAGTCAACCGTTGCCGGTCAGGCGCCCGCGGGGACCGGCCGCCCCTTCTCCGCCGGCCGCCCGGACTTCTTCTCCAGGGCCCGCCCCGCCTTCTTCTCCAGCTTCCCGCCGAGGCGTTCGCCCGCCCCGGCACCCGGGCCCTCGCCCGGCCGCTCCGCGGAACGGCGTCCCGGCTGCCCGGCCGGTTCCCGTCCGGCGCCCTCGATCGCGAGCGCGCGCCGGGGCGGCGGCACCGGGTCCAGGCGGCTGCTGATCTCGCCCCACCAGTCGGGGCCGTCCTCTATGTGCCGCAGCAGGATGCCCTCGCGGATCGCCCACGGGCAGATCGTGACCTCCTTGAGGCCGGTCAGCTTCATCGCGGTGTGCGCCACGACGGCACCGGCCAGGCTCTGCGCGGAGCGCGGCGCCGAGATGCCGGGGAGTTCCGCCCGCTCGGCCGCGGGCAGCTCCGCCAGCCGTTCCATCCCGGCCCGCAGGTCGGGGCGGCGCAGCCGCCGCTCCACGAACGGACCGTGCCGACCGGGCTCCGCCCCGCACAACCGCCCCAACTGCTGGAACGTCCTGGACGTGGCCACCGCCGTACGCGGCCCCTCCCAGCGGATCCGGGCCGCCGCGTCCCTGAGTTGATGGCGCACCCGGCGGCGCAGCTCCCGCACCACCTCGGGGCCCGGCGGGTCGTCGGCGGTGAAGAACTCCTCGGTCAGCCGTCCCGCGCCCAGCGGCAGCGAGGCCACGAAGTCCGGCAGCCTGCCCCGCCCGAAGGCGACCTCCAGGGAGCCGCCGCCGATGTCCAGCATCGCCAGCGGCCCCGACCGCCAGCCCATCCAGCGCCGCGCCGCGAGGAACGTCAGCTCCGCCTCCACCTCGCCCGGCAGGGTGCACAGGTCGACGCCCGCCCCGTCGCGGACGGCGTCCAGCACCTCCCGGCGGTTGGTGGCGCTGCGCACCACGGTGGTCGCGAAGGCGAGCGGGGCGGTGGCGCCCCAGCGGCACGCCGTCCGTCTCGCCTCGGCGACCGACGCGACGATGCGTTCGACGGCCGCGCCGTCGATGGAACCGTCCGCCGTCAGGTGCTCCGAAAGCCGCAGCGGCCATTTCGCCGTGTGCACCGGCAGCGCCACCCCGCCCTGGGCGTCCGCCACCACGAGCCGGACCGTCTTCGAGCCCACATCCACCACACTGATACGCATGACGGGCTCGCTACCCCGATCCACGCGCGTCGACTCCCCACCGTGTCCGAGTCGTGACCGTGAGAAGGGGCCACCGTCTCCCTGCGGACGGTGACCCCTCGGATCCCTGCGGCTCACATCGGGCTGATCACATGTGATCGCACCGATCACATGTGGACGACCGGGGCGGCGTCCGGATCCTGCCGCTGCACGCCCCGGCGGAACAGCAGGAAGGTGATCACGGCGCCGGCCGCGAACAGGCCGGCCGACCAGGCGAAGGCGGTGGTGTAGCTCTCGATCGTGGCCTGCGCCCTGACCAGCCGGTCCCGCGGGTCCCGGCCCACGAGGTAGGCGGTGGCCGCGCTGGCGGCCAGCGTGTTCAGCAGCGCCGTGCCGATCGAACCGCCGACCTGCTGCATGGCGTTGACGGTGGCGGAGGCCACGCCCGCGTCCTCGGCGGCGACTCCGCCGGTCGCGAGCTGCATCGTCGGGGGCATGACCATGCCGAGGCCGAAGCCGATCACGAGCAGTTGCGGCAGGACCGCGCTCGCGTACTGCGAGCCGGTGTCGATCCCGGTCAGCCAGGTCATGCCGACCGCGGCGATCGCGAAGCCGAGCGGGACGATGACCTTCGGGCCGATGCGCGGCACCAGGACCGTGGTGCCCACCTGCGCGGCCACCATCAGCGCCGCGACCATCGGCAGGAACGCCACACCGGTCTTGGTCGGGCTGAAACCGAGGTTGAGCTGGAGGTAGTAGGTCAGGAAGAGGAAGACACCGAACATGCCCGAACCGGAGATGAGCACGGCCAGGAACGAGGCGGCCCGGTTGCGGTCCAGCAGGATGCGCAGCGGCAGCAGCGGGTGCGCGGCCCGGGTCTGCCACCAGCCGAAGGCGGCCAGCAGCAGTCCGCCGGCGATCAGGAAGCCCCAGGTCAGCGGCGAGCCCCAGTCGTGGGTCTCGGCGTTGGAGAAGCCGTAGACGACACCGAAGAGACCGCCCGCGACCAGCAGCGTGCCCGGCACGTCCAGCTTGGAGTTGCCCGCGTCGCGGTGGTTGGAGAGCAGCAGCCAGCCGCCCGCGAAGGCGACGACCGCGATGACGACGTTCACGTAGAGGGTCCAGCGCCAGTCGAGCGCGTCCGTGAGGACACCGCCGAGCAGCAGGCCCACCGCGCCGCCCGCGCCGGCGATGGCGCCGTAGACGCTGAACGCCTTGGCCTTCTCGCGGACGTCGGTGAACGTGGTGTTGAGGATCGACAGCGCGGCGGGCGCGAGCAGCGCGCCGAAGACGCCCTGGAGGGCGCGCGCGGTGACGAGCATGCCGAAGCCGTTGGCGGCGCCGCCCAGCGCGGAGACGGCGGCGAAGCCGACGACGCCCACGAGGAAGGCGGTCTTGCGGCCGAAGAGGTCGGCTATCCGGCCGCCGAGCAGCAGCAGCGAGGCGAACGCCAGCGCGTAGGCGGTGACGATCCACTGCCGGTTGCCGTCGGAGAAGCCGAGGTCGGCCTGGGCCGACGGCAGGGCGATGTTCACGATGGTGGCGTCCAGCACCACCATGAGCTGCGCGACGGCGACGACCGCGAGGATCCACCACCGCTTGGCGGCCGGCGCGGCGGGCTCGACCGCCGCCGGGTCGCCCGAGCGGGCGTCCTCGGCCAGGGTCTTCTGGGACATGGGGAACCATCCAGGGAAAGTCGTGCGGACCTTGAGGCAAAGAATCCGTAAACGAAACCGTTTCGTACACATGGAGAGTAGCCCACGATCTAGCGAAACGGCAACGTTTCGCTAGTTCACGGGCTGTCGCTGAGGTTCCCCCTGGACGAGGCGGTGGGGCGGGGCGGTCAGGCGAGCTGGCGCCGCACCAGCTCGTGCAGGCGTCCGCCGGTCTCCGCGAGGAGCTGCGCGGGCGGACCCTCCTGGGCGATCCTGCCGTCCTCCAGCACGATCACCCGGTCCGCGTCCAGCACCGTGGAGAGCCGGTGCGCGATGACGACCCGGGTGGCGTCCAGCGCCTTCGTCGACTCGATCACCGTGCGCTGCGTCGCGTTGTCGAGGGCGCTCGTCGCCTCGTCGAAGAAGAGGATGCGCGGCCGCCTGATCAGCGCCTGCGCGATCATCAGCCGCTGCCGCTGGCCGCCGGAGACCGCCCCGCTGCCGGAGACCAGCGTGTGCAGACCCATCGGCATCCGCTCGATGTCCCGCGCCAGCCCCGCCATCTCCGCCGCCGCCATCGCCTCCTCCGGCGTGTACGGCTCGGTGCCGCAGATCACGTCCATGATCGAACCGGTGAACGGCTGCGCGTGCTGGAGCACCACCCCGCACTGCCGCCGCACCGCCGACTGGTCGAGCGCCGCCAGGTCCTGGCCGTCGTACAGGACGCTTCCCGACAGCGGACGGTCGAAGCCGATCAGCAGCCGCAGCAGCGTCGACTTCCCGCAGCCGCTCGGTCCGACGATCGCCACGAACTCGCCCGCCCGCACCCGCAGGGAGACGTCGTCCAGCACCAGCGGCCCGTCCTCGGCGTACCGGAAGGAGAGCCGCCGCGCCTCGATCGCCCCGGTCAGCGGCCCCGGCCTGGTGCTCGCCGTGCGCACCTCGGGGGTCGCCTCCAGCACCGGCCTGATCTGCTCGAAGAGCGGCAGCGCCGCCACCGCCGACACGAACGCCCCGGTCAGCTGGGTGACCGAGGTCAGCAGCATCGTCACCGAGGTGCTGAAGGTGAGGAACGCCGCCGCCGACATCGTCCCGCGCGCCGGACCCGCGAGCAGCATGAACATCAGCAGCGTGCACAGCGGCAGATACACCGCGCCCAGCACCGACGTCAGGTTCTTCACCCGGCCCGCCCGCCGCTGCAGCTCACGGCTGCGCGCGAACTCCCCGGCCCAGGCCGCGTACGCGTAGTTCTCGGCCGCCGCCACCCGCAGCTTGGGCAGCCCGCGCAGGGTCTGGAACGCCTGGTTGTTCAGCTTGTTGCCGAGCACCACGAGCCGCCGCTGCCAGCGCACCTGCCACAGGCCGAGGCCCAGGAACACCGAGGCGATCACCACCAGCATGCCGAGCGCCGCGCACGCCATCGGCACGCTGAACCAGAACAGCAGCGCCAGGTTCATCACGCCGACGGTCGCCGACTGCGCGACCACCGGGCCGACGCCCGCCAGCAGCCGCCGCATCGCGCTGATCCCCATCGCCGCGCTCGCCAGCTCACCCGTCGAACGCTCCGTGAAGAACCGCGTCGGCAACCGCAACAGCCGGTCCCAGACCGCCGGTTGCAGCGTCGCCTCGATCCGGCCCTCGAGCCGCAGGATGGTCAGGTTCTCCAGCAGCGTGAACGCCGCCGCCACCACGCTGCTCAGCATCACCGCGAGACAGACCTGCGCGATCAGCCCGGTCTGCGCCCTCGGCACGAACTCGCCCAGCACCTTGCCGGTGGCGATCGGCACCAGCGCCCCGATCGCCACCGTCACCAGACCCGCGACCAGCAGCGTCCCGAGATCCCCGCCGGTGCCCCGCAGACTGAACCGCAGCAGCCGCAGCGGACTCAGCGCCCGGTCCGGCAGCGGCCGGTAGAACATCACCGCGCGCGGCTCGAACTCCTCGGCGTTCGCCCTCTCCACCGGGGTCTCCCGGCCGCTCGCCGGATGGACGGCGACATAGCCGCCCCGCCGCCACAGCAGCGCCACCGGCGCACCCGACAGGGCGCGGTGCCCGACCAGCGGGCCCACGTCGTCCCGCCACCAGGCACCGTCCAGCCGCACCGCCCGCACCCGCACCCGGGAGGCGAGCGCCACCCGCTCCACCGGGTCGAGCCGCTCGCCGCCCTCCGCACCCCGGGCGGGCTCGGCCAGGGTGATCCCGGCCGCCCGCGCGACCAGCGCGCAGGCCGCCCAGGTGGCGTCCGCGTCGGCGCCGGTGGTGGACCGCCCGCCCCGCCCGCCGATCGACGCCAGCAGCGCGCGGTCCGCCTGGGCGCGCACCGCCTCACCGGCCTTGATACCGGCGGCGGTCCGGCTCTCGTGCCCGCGCTCCAGCCGCTCGATCCAGCGGTCCAGCGTGGTCAGCAGCCGGAACTGCTGGTCGACCATGCTCTGCCACACCGCCGGGTCCATCAGCAGGTCGGCGGCGGCCTCGGCGCCGTACAGCGAGCCGTACTGGACGCTGCCGGGCGGCACCCGCATCCAGAACACGTCGTCGTCGGTCGCCTCGACGGGTGCCTCCGTCGCCATCGGCGCCTGGAACAGCACCGAGAGACTGCGGCCCACGCCGAGCGCGAGGGCGTACTCCAGCGGGCTCGTCGTCGGCGGCACGAACTGCGGGTTGCCGTACTGGTCGTAGGACCAGCTCTCGGTCGCCGCCCCCTGGTACAGCTCGCGCAGCCCGATCCGGCGCACCGCGCAGTCGCGCAGCGGCCGCGCCACCAGCGTGTGCCGCGGCCCGGAGACCGGACCCAGCAGCAGCGACCCGGCCTCCAGACGGCCCAGGTGGTGCCAGTGCCCCTGCCGCGCGGCGTCCACCGCGAACAGGTCCACCGCGCCCGCCGTCACCAGCCACAGCACCTGCGGCCCTTCGAGGTCGAGGCGGCCGGTACCGGCGCAGTCGACCGGTGTGCCCAGCGCGCCGAGCGCGCCCAGCACCAGATCCTCGTCGGGGACCGGGGACGTCATCTCAGTACTCCCTGACCAGTGCCGCGTACGCGCCGCCGCGCGCCACCAGCTCCTCGTGCCGCCCGCGCTCCACGACCGTGCCGTGCTCCAGGACGACGATCTCGTCGCTGTCCCGCACGGTGCTCAGCCGGTGCGCGATCACCACACAGGCGCAGCCGCGCCTGCGCAGGTTGTCCATCACCACCTGCTCGGTCTCCGCGTCCAGCGCGCTCGTCACCTCGTCGAGCACCAGGATGCTCGGCCCGCGCACCAACGCCCGCGCGATCTCCAGGCGTTGGCGCTGACCGCCGGAGAAGTTGCGCCCGTCCTGCTCGACCCGGCTGTGGATGCCGCCCGGCCTGCGCGCCACGACGTCGTACAGGGCCGCGTCCCGCAGCGCCTCCACGACCGCGTCCTCCGGGATCGACGGGTCCCACAGCGCCACGTTGTCGCGCACCGACCCCTCGAACAGGAACACCTCCTGGTCGACGAAGGAGACCGAGGCGGCGAGCGCGCCGCGCGGAATGTCGTCGAGCCGCCGCCCGTCGATGCGGATGACGCCCTCCCACGGCGTGTACAGGCCCGAGATCAGCCGGGAGACCGTCGACTTGCCGCTGCCCGAGCCGCCGACCAGCGCGACCTGGCGGCCGGGCCCCACGCTCAGGTCGAACCCGGAGAGCAGCGGCTTGTCCAGCGGGTTGTAGCCGAACCCGATGTTCTCCAGCTCGATGTGGCCGCTGAGCCTGCGGGTGGAGTCGCCCGCGTCGGCCCGGGTGTAGAGCGGATCGGCCCGGAAGTTCTCCACGTCCTTCAGCCGGGCCACGTCGGCGGCGAAGTCCTGGATGCGGCCCGCGACCCCGTTGAGCCGGGTGATCGGCGCGGTGAACCGGGTGACCAGCGCCTGGAAGGCGACCAGCAGACCGACCGAGATCCCGCCCTCCACCGCCCGCAGGCCGCCGATCCACAGGATCAGCGCGCTGTTCAGCGAGGCCAGCGCCGGTGCCACCACGCCCAGCCAGGCGCTCGGCACCCCGAGCCGCTGCTGCTCCTCCAGGGTGGTCGCGTGCTGCCCCGCCCACTTGCGGAAGTAGCCGTCCTCACCGCCGGTCGCCTTCATCGTCTCGATCAACTGGAGCCCGGTGTAAGCCGTGTTGGTGAGCCGGGCGCTGTCCGCGCGCAGCTTCGCCGTCCGGGTCGCGCGCAGCCGCACCACCACCCGCATCGCGACGACGTTCAGCAGCGCCACACCGACCCCGACGGCGGTGAGCTGCGGGTCGTAGGTGTAGAGCAGCGCCGCGTACAGCACGACGACCACCGCGTCGACGCCCGCCGCCGCGAGGTCGCGGGCGAGGGTCTCGGCGACCTGGTCGTTGGACTGCAGCCGCTGCACGAGGTCGGCGGGGCTGCGCTGGGAGAAGAACGTCACCGGCAGCCGCAGCAGATGGCGCAGGAACCGGGCGCTGGAGAGGGTGGAGGAGATGATCCGGCCGTGCAGCAGGTTCGCCTGCTGGAGCCAGGTCAGCACCACGGTCAGCAGCACGCACGCGCCCATCGCCGCGAACAGCGTGCCCAGCAGCGATGTCTGACGGCCGATCAGAAACATGTCGATGTAGGTGCGGCTGAGCGCGGGCACCGCCGCGCCGACCAGCACCAGCAGCAGCGACGCGAGGACGGCGGCCGGGAGGGTGCCCGCCGTGCCGCGCAGCCGGGCGGGCATCGCGCCCCACACCCCGGGCCTGCGACCGCCCCGGGTGAAGTCCTCGCCGGGCTCCAGCACCAGCACGACCCCGGTGAAGCTGCCGTCGAAGTCCTCCATGGCGACGAACCGGCGGCCCTTGCCCGGGTCGTTGACGAAGACCCCGCGCCGTCCGAACCTGCGGCCCGTGCCGTCGTAGACGACGTAGTGGTTGAACTCCCAGAACAGCACGGCGGGCGCGCGCACCCCGGCGAGGGCGGCCGTGTCCATCTGCATGCCCTTGGCGCTCAGGCCGTAACTGCGGGCCGCCTTCAGCAGGTTGCTGGCGCGCGAGCCGTCGCGGGAGACCCCGCAGGCGATCCGCAGCTCCTCCAGCGGCACGTGCCTGCCGTAGTGGGCGAGCACCATCGCCAGCGAGGCGGCGCCGCACTCGACGGCCTCCATCTGCAGGACGGTCGGGGTGCGGACGGCCTTCGGTGCGCGGGTCCGCGACCGCCCGGAGGGTGCCGCGCGGCGTCCGCCGCGGGTGGGTGCGGTGGTCACGGCAGCAGCCAATCGACAGGGCGTTCGTCGGCCAGCCGGATCGAGCCCGAGGCCATGGTCATGGAGGTGAGGGAGAAGGGCGGCCCGCCGGCGGACGACCATCGGTAGCCGCTGCGGGTGGCGGACGACGGGTCGAGGCGGACCACGACCGCCACCGGCCTGCCGTCCCGGGTCAGCTGGGTGCCGAGCTGGTCGTCGCCGAGGAACGCGGCGATCTGCCCGGCCGACTGCGCCGACCGGTCGACGGACTGCACCCGGCCGCGCAGCACCCCGTACCGCTGGGTGGGCACCGAGGAGACGGTGAGGTCGACGGCGGTGCCGGCCGGCAGGGACGCGGCGTTCTGGGCGGGCACGTACACCACGGCGCGCAGCGGGTCCCCGGTGTGGGCGACCTTCTCGACGGCGGCGATGTTCGCGCCGGTGGACACGATCTGGCCGAGCGTGGCGGCGAGGGCGGTGATCCTCCCCGCGGCGAGCGTGCGGACGACCGTCTCGCCCCGGGCGGTGCGGACCTTCAGGACGGGGGAGTCGGCGGGCAGCCGCTCGCCCTGCTCGGCGAGGACCTCGGTGACCTGGCCCGCGACGGGGCTCTGGAGGAGGTAACTGCCCTGCCCGTAGGTGAGGACGGCGGGCGCGTCCACGGTGGAGGCGACCGAGCCGGTCACGGCCCACACGGACGCGGCGGCGATCGCCACCACGGCGACGCAGAGCGCGAGCCAGCCCTGCGGGCGCGCGAACCGGACCGGGAGGTCCAGGTCGTCCGGCGCCTGGAGCTTGGCGAGGGCCTGCTGACGGAACTGCACGGTGCCACCCCGCTTCTGGACGTCCGAGAGCCCCGGAGCCGGGGGACGGCTCCGGGACTCTCCGGTGACGAGGACGCGATCAGAGACCGGCGACCAGGTTCGTGACCGGGGCGGTGCTGAGGCCCGTGACACCCTCGACGGTGCCGACGGCCGTGTCCACCACGCCGGAGACCGGGACGACGCCGTCGACCAGGCCGGTGACGGTGCCGACCGCGTTCAGGGAGAGGCCGCCGGAGACGTTGTCCAGCTCGGCGTCGGAGATCTCGACGGTGTCGACCTGCGGGGTGGAGTTCATGGGGGAACTTCCCTTCGTGTGGATGACTCATCAAGGGGGGAGCGACCGTCGCTGCGGGGACAGATGACGGCCGCGACCGCGGGCACCGGGCTCCCGTTCCCGGAAGCCGTACGGACCCTGCGGTGCGATGGATCAAAGCACGCGGCGCTGCCGGGTCTCCAATCAACCACCAGCCACAGAAGGGGACTTGAGCCTCAGCGGGCACAAGACGTGCAGGGTCGGGCACGTCTCGGGGGCGAGGTCTTCACATGCGTCACCCAATCGGCCCACGCCCGGCCTTGCCGCCCCCCGTCCGCGTCCGGCACCCTCACCGCGACGCGGTGACGGTCCCCGCCGTCCTGTGCAGATGCCCCGACCGCCGTGACGCCGGTGGGCAGTCGATGTGCAGATTCGCTGAAGCCATCATTCCGCTTCCCGGCCGGGACGCAGGGTCGTGAACCGGTAGCGCAGCGTGCCGGTTCGAGGCTCGCGCGTCCGGCCCGGCCGACCCCGCCGACGGGTCCGGTGCCCGGAGGCGGACGGGAAGGCGCCCCGGCGACCGCCGAGTTCAGGACATCGGCGGCCCCGGCGCCGCCCGGCCCCGCGCTCCGCCGCGCCCGGACTGCCCGGCTCGCGCCCGACCGCCCCGCGTCCCGGGAGACGCCGTCGGCGGCTGCTCGCGGCCTCCCGCCGCGACCACCCCCGCGCGACCTGCCCCACCTGGGAGTTCACCGTCGCGACCGGCCGCGCGGGCGACCGCGGCGGCGACCCCGGGGAGGCGCCCGGACGGGCCGGGACGGTCCTGTCGGCTTCGGCGGTCGTCATCGGCATATGGGGGATTGCTCCCGCGCACCGCCGACCGGAGCGGAGGCATGGCCGATTCGCCCGCGCCCGGCGGGAGTTGGCGAACGCGATTGAACGCGCCGCGCGACCCGTGCGTACCAACAGCCATCCAGGCGCCCCGAACAGATGTCGCACGACAGCACGGACTCCGGTCCCCCAGGAGGTCGAGAAGTTTGAGTCACAAGCGAATTCCGAAGCGCAAGGCCGCGATGGCGGCGGGTGGCGTCGTGGCGCTCGGCGCGGCCGCGATCCTGCTGCCCCAGGCGAACGCGTCCCAGGACGGCGGATCCCCCGCCACGGCCGCCCCCAAGACCCTCAGGGCGACGGACGCCTCGGACCTCGCCTCGCGGCTCCCGGGCCTGCTCGGCGACACCTTCGCCGGTTCCTACTGGGACTCCGGCAGCAAGCAGCTCGTCGTCAACGTCGTGAACGGCGACGACACCGCGGTCGCGCGGGTGGAGCAGGCGGGCGGCAAGGTCCGCGAGGTCGCCAACAGCCTCGCCACCCTCAAGACGGGCGCCCAGACGCTCAAGGCCGACGCCACCATCCCGGGCACCGCCTGGGCCGTCGACCCCCGCACCAACAAGATCGTCGTCACCGCCGACAGCACCGTCACCGGCTCGGCCTGGAACCGGCTGGAGTCCACGGTCGACGGCCTCGGCGCGGCCAGGGCCACCCTGAAGAAGTCCGCGGGCACCTTCAAGACCTTCGTCTCCGGCGGCGACGCGATCTTCTCCCAGACCGACGCGGGCGGCGTCCGCTGCTCCCTCGGCTTCAACGTCACCGCGGGCGACGGCACCCCCGCCTTCCTGACCGCCGGTCACTGCGGGGTCGCTGCGGACCAGTGGTCCGACTCGCAGACCGGCCAGCCGATCGCCACCGTCGACCAGGCGACCTTCCCCGGCGTGGGCGACTTCTCCCTGGTCAAGTACGACGACGCCGCCACCGAGGCGCCCAGCGAGGTCAACGTCGGCAACGGCCAGACCGTCCAGATCGTCCAGGCCGAGGAAGCCACCGTCGGCACCCAGGTCTTCCGGATGGGCAGCACCACCGGCCTCAACGACGGCACGGTCACCGGCCTCGACGCCACCGTCAACTTCCAGAGCGAGACCGACCCCAGCGGCGTCGACACCGTCACCGGGCTGATCCAGACCGACGTCTGCGCCGAACCCGGCGACAGCGGCGGCTCCCTGTTCACCCGGGAGGGCGGCGCGATCGGCCTCACCTCGGGCGGCAGCGGCGACTGCACCCAGGGCGGCGAGACGTTCTTCCAGCCCGTCACCACCGCGCTCGCGGCCACCGGCGCCACCCTCGGCGCGGGCGACCAGGCGGGCGGCGCGGGCGACCAGCAGGGCGGCGCCGAAGAGGGCGGCGACTCGATCGGCGGCGACGCGAGCGCCGGGGCGGTCGACCCGTCGCAGGCCGCGGGCGACGGCCAGGAGGGCGCCGGTACGGAAACCGGCAGCGGCCACCACTCCTCCGGGCGCCGCCACTAGCACCTCCCCGGCGATCCGCCGGAAGGTCCAGGCCCCGGGCCGATCGCCCGGAGCGCAGGGCGCCGCGCGACGGCGCCCCCAGGTTCCGCGGGACCCCTGACCGGTCCCGCGTCGCACCCACCGTCCGGCCTCCTGCGGTTCCGGCCGGCGGTGGACGGTCCGGCCCTCCGGCGGGAGGGCCGGACCACCCGTCTCCCGGCCGAACCGGGCACCACGGCCGGCACCGACCGGCCGGACAGTGCCCGGGACGGGTGCCCGGCCGTCCCGGTCAGAAGGCGTCGACGCCGGTCAGCCGGGCCGAAAGCTCCCACAGGCGGGCCGCCTCGTCCGGGTCGGCCGCGTGCCGGGCGACGCCTCCGGTCGCCATGTCCAACGGGTCCGCGGCGATCCCCGCCACCTCGCAGTCCTCCAGGTAGACGCCGCCGAGACCGGCCAGCCGGGGCGAGGTGGCGGCCCACACGGAGGTGGCGGCACCCTGCTGCGGCGACTTGGCCGCGTCCGGGTCAGCGGGAGTCCCGTCCTCGTTCGTCCAGCCCATGGCGACCTGCTCCGCCAACGGGATGTGACGCTGGAGGTTGGTGTCGATGACCCCGGGGTGGACCGAGAACGCGCGGACGCCCGCGTCCCGGCCCAGGGCGTCGAGGTGCAGCGCGAACAGGGCGTTGGCCGTCTTGGACTGGCCGTAGGCGGCCCACTTGTCGTACGGCCCGGACGTGAAGTGCGGGTCCTCCCAGCGGATCCCGGTGAAGCGGTGCCCACGGGAGGAGACCGCCACCACCCGCGCCCCCGGCCCCGCCGCCAGCGCCGGCCACAGGCGGTCGACCAGCGCGAAGTGGCCCAGGTGGTTGACGGCGAACTGGGACTCCCAGCCCCGGCCCACGCGCCGCAGCGGCGCCGCCATGATGCCGGCCGAGGCGATCAGCAGGTCGAGACCGTCCCCCGTGGCGAGGTACCGGTCGGCGAACGCCGCGACGCTCGCCAGGTCCCCGAGGTCGAGCGCCTCGACCCCGACGCCGTCCAGCCCGTCGAGGGCGGCGTGGGCGACGTCCGGACGGCGCGCGGGCACGATCACCCGGGCCCCGGCACCGGCCAGTGCCAGCGTGGTGGCCAGACCGACCCCGGAGTAACCCCCGGTGACCAACGCGGTCCGCCCGGCGAGGTCGACGCCCGCCAGCACCTCCGCGGTCGTGGACCGCTCCCCGAAACCGGAACCGATGGGCTGCTGTGGTGTACGCACGGTGTTCTCCAGAAAAGCGCGGGTCAGGACGGTGGACGAGCGGCCACGGGGCCGCCCGGCATCGAGCGAAACACCTTTCGGACGGCTGGGGCAGAGTCCGCGAAGGGGGTACTGGGGGTGACTCCCTCGGCCACCCGCGGCGCCGTAGAGTGCGCCGCATGGGAGACAGCGCGCACGCCAGGACGCAGACGCGCCGCCAGGTCCGGGACTTCCTCACCGGGCGGCGGGCGCGGCTCACGCCCGGTGACGTCGGCCTGCCCGCCGTGCGGGCGAACCGGCGGGTCCGGGGGCTGCGCCGGGAGGAGGTGGCCGCCCTCGCGGGCATCAGCGTCGACTACTACATCCGCCTCGAACGCGGGGACGCGCGCGGGGTGTCCGACGGCGTCCTGCGCAACGTCGGCCGCGCCCTGCGCCTCGACGAGACCGAACACGCCCATCTGCTGGACCTCGTGCGCGCCGGTGACGGCGCACGGCCGTGCCGTCCGGTCGCCGGGGCCGCCGTGCTGCGCCCCTCCGTGCGGCGCATCCTCGACTCCATGACCACCACACCCGCCCTGGTCCTCGACGGACGCCTGGCCGTCGTCGGCGCCAACGCGCTGGGCCGGGCCCTCTACCAGCCGATGTACGGCGCCTGCGGCAACGCGAGCGTCGCCCGGTTCGTCTTCACCGACCCCGCCGCGCGGAGCTTCTGGCCCGACTGGGACGTGATCGCGGACGACACCGCGAACGCCCTGCGGGCCGCGTCCGGCAGCAATCCGTGCGACCGCGGCCTGGGCGAACTGACCGCGGAACTGGCCGCGCGCAGCACGGAGTTCGCCTCCCGCTGGGACCGGCACGACCTCCACGTCGCGCGCACCGGCACCCGCCGGATCGCACACCCGCTGGTCGGCCGTCTCACCCTGCCCTTCGAGTCCACCCCGCTGGCCGCCGACCCCGGCCAGACCCTCCTCATGTACAGCGCGGCCCCCGGCTCGGCGGAGCAGGACGCGCTGCACATCATGGCCAGTTGGACGACGGCCGACCGGGGCGGCCGCTGAACCCGGCCACGGGGCGGGGGCGGTCCGCGCCGACGGCTCAGCCGGTCGCCCGCAGCAGCAACAGGGCCACGTCGTCCGCGCGTTGGCGGGCGGCGGCGCTGTGCCGCACCAGTTCGTCGGCGAGCCGCTCCAGCGGCAGGTCCCCGATCTCCCGCAGCAGCGCCCCGAGTTCGATGAGCGAGTCCTCGATGTCCACCCCGGGCGACTCCACCAGACCGTCCGTGTACAGGGCCAGCACCGAGCCCGGCGCCAGCGCCACCTCCGTCGTCGGGTACGTCGCCGACGCGTCGATGCCCAGCAGCGGACCGCCCGCCAGGTCCAGCACCCGCACCGAGCCGTCCGGCCGTCTCAGCAGGGGCGGCGGATGCCCCGCCCGCGCCATCACCGCCCGTCCGCGCGCCGGGTCGAGCCGCAGGTAGAGGCAGCTCGCGAACAGGTCGGCCCCGAGGTCGATGAGCAGCCGGTTGGTGCTGCGCATCACCTCCTGCGGCGCCTGCCCCACCGTCGTGTACGCCCGCACCCCGGTCCTGACCTGCCCCATCAGACCGGCCGCCGTCACGTTGTGGCCCTGCACGTCGCCGATCACCGCCGCCGCCAGCGGCCGGGCGGGCACCAGGTCGTAGAAGTCCCCGCCGATCTCCATGCCGTGGGTCGCCGGGAGGTAACGGGCCGCCGCCTCGAGACCGGGCAGCACGGCCAGGGTGCGCGGCAGCAGCGCCTCCTGGAGCCCGTGCGCGAGCTGGTTCTTCGCGTCGTACAGCAGCGCCCGCTCCAGGGCCTGCGCGATCAGGCCGCCCAGACTGGTGAGCACGGCCCGTTCGTCGGCCGCGAAGTTCCGCTCCTCCGCGTAGGCGATGACACAGGTGCCGACCGGCCGCCCGGACGCGATGAGCGGCACGTACGCCCAGGCCGCGTAGCCGTCCGGCGTCGCCTGCCGGTCCGGGTACAGCCGCTCCAGGTGCCGCGTGGAGTCGAAGAACGCCGGCACCCCGCTGTTCAGGGCCTGGGTGCCCGGGGTCCGCTGGGTCAGCGGCAGCCCGTCGAACCGCTCCACGATGTGCGGATCGCCGTACCCCCGGTGCCCCAGCACGTGCAGCCGCCCGCCCTGCGAGCCGAGCAGCACCACGGCCTGCGCGCCGACCGCCGGAACCACCTCGTCCGCCACCAGCTGCACCACGTCCTGCACCCCCGCCGCCTCGGTCAGCGCGCCGGTCAGGCTGAGTACCTGCGAGATCCCCACCAGCCGCTTGGGGCCGGTCCCCGCGTGCGGCGTCCCGCCGGTCATCCGGGCCACCTCCCTGGCCCTGCCGACCCGCATGCTCAGCCCGTCCCTGCTCGGGTACAGCCGGAACGACAGCCAGTCGCCCGGCGGCCTCAGCGCCACGAACGAGGTGGTGTGCTGCCCGATCAGCGCGGCCCGGTAACGGTCCTCGTACATCGGGTCGTTCAGCCAGGGCACCGACGTCCAGGGCGCCGTGCCCAGCAGCTCCTCCACCGGTCTGCCGAGCAGGTCGACGGCGGCGTCGTTGGCGTAGCTGACCCGCCCGTGCAGGTCGAGCGAGAGCATCCCGAACGGCAGCCGCTCCACCATCCGCGCCGCCTCGACCGTGCCCAGGGTGCCCGCGACCGCCAGAACGGGGGTCGCCAGCAGATCCGCCTCCCGGACCGACGGCACGCACTCCTCGGTGGCCCGGCGCAGCTCGGCGGCGAGCCGGTCGCAGGCGGTCAGCAGCCGCTGCCGCTCGGTGGCGGGCAGCTCGTCGGCGTGCGATCCGGGCCAGGTCACGAAGACCGCGCCGTAGACCCGTTCCGCCGTCGCCACCGGCACCGCGGCCAGCGCGAACGGGTACGGCAGCACCACCGCGATCCGCGGGTACCTGCGGGCCATCTCCTCCTCGCCGCCGACCCACACGACCCGCCGGTCGCGCGCCGCCTCGGCCACCGGCACCGGAGCGCTCATCCCCACCCGCTCCCAGGGCGCCGCGAAGGCCCGGGGCAGACCGGCCATCACGGCCATCTCCAGCACCGGTTCGTCGGCGTTCAGGAGGTAGACCGCGCCCGCGTGCGCGTGGACCTCCTCCAGCATCGAGGCCAGGGCCAGTGACAGCAGTGGCCGACCCGCTGCGGGTCCGGTGGCCGTCGACGGCTGCCCGTCGGACACGCCGGACCACCTCCTCCTACGGCCGCGCGGTCTCTCCTTCGGGACCAAGACTCTCCCGAGGCGGCCTCCCGCGCACGGCGAGCGGTCTCCCGCACCGCCGGCAGCGGCCCCCTGACCCGCCGGAAAGGGGCCTCCTTACCCGTTCGACGTGCGCTCATACCCCCGCAATCGATGCGCGCGGAAGTGTACGGGCGCCCGTTATGCGCCCCCACGCATCCCGATGGCCGATTCTTCGCGTACAGGACGGGGCGAAGCGCCCAAGAATGAGGCACGCGCTCAAAACCGGGAACCGGAGTGGGGCGAGTACGGCGAACACAAAAGGACGGGGTGGCAGTGATCCGGGTTCTTCTGGTCCATGACGCGTGTCTGGTGAGATCGGTGCTGGCGGAATGGCTGCGCCGGGAGCCGGGGCTCGGCGTGTACGACACGCCGTGGCACAAGGCGACGGCACGGATGCGGTCGGTCGAGCCCGACGTGTGCGCGGCCGACCTCGACGGGTCCGACGCGCAGGGCGTGGCGACCCTCTCCGATCTGCGGCAGTCGGATCCGCGCGGGCCGTCGGCCCGGCTCGTGGTGCTCGCCAGCGCGAAGAGACCGGGGATGCTGAAGCGGGCGGCCGAGGCGGGGGCCCTCGGCTACGTCGACAAGGAGGGGGCGCCCGAGCGATTAGTGCGGGCCATTCGCGCGGTGGCCGAGGGTGAACGTTTCGTCGACGACTCGCTGGGCTTCGGCTTCCTGAAGGCCGCGCAGATACCCCTGACCCGCCGCGAGCTGACCGTGCTGGGGCTCGCGGCGGGCGGCGCCTCGATCGCCGAGATAGCGGGCAGTCTGCACCTGTCCCACGGGACCGTGCGCAACTACATGGCGGCCATCACCCGCAAGACGGGGGCCCGCAACCGGATCGACGCGATCCGCATCTCCCAGGGGGAAGGCTGGCTCTGACCCCGCGCCGGGACCCGCCACCGGGCCGCGCGGCCGCCTGACCGGGGAGGAATCAGGACCGCTCGGCCGGGACGCTCCAGCCGCCCACCAGATCGCGGTACGGCGCCGAGCCGCGCAGCAGCTCCTCGTGCGTGCCGTACGCGGTCCTCGGGCCGTCCATCACCAGCACCCGGTCGGCGCGGTACGCCGAGCTGATCCGGTGGGCGACGACCACCAGGGTGCCGCCGGGCCGGGCGGCGAAGGCCCGCTCGGCGCGCGCCTCGGCCTCCGGGTCGAGATGGCAGGTGGCCTCGTCGAGCAGGGCGAGCGGCGCGGGGGAGAGGTAGGCGCGGGTCAGCGCGACGAGCTGGCGCTCACCGGCCGACAGGGCGGCGGGGTCGACCCGCCCCCCGGGTCCGCCGAGGGCGGCCATGAGCGGCCCGAGCCCGACCGCCTCGGCGGCCGCCCGCAGTTCGCCCTCGGGCACCGGGTCGGACCGCAGGTGCCCGAGGTTCTCGGCGAGGGTGCCGGTGTGGACGTACGCCTCCTGCGGGATCAGCACCCGCAGCGCGGCGGCGCGGACCCCGGGCACCGGATGCCCGCACACCAGGACGGACCCCCGCGCGGGGGTCAGCAGCCCCGCGACCAGCGCGGTGAGCGTCGACTTGCCGATCCCGCTGGCCCCGACGACGGCCAGATGCCCCCCGTCGGGCACGACCAGGTCGAGCCCGTCCAGCACGGGGGTGGCGGCGGCCCCGTAGGCGAAGGACACCCCGCGGAGCAAGAGGGCGGGATGAGCGGCCCGGGGGAGGACAACCCCCTCGGCACGGGCCGGGGACTCGGTGGCCGGGGAGCCGGTGCCGCTGCCTTCGGCGGGTGCCGTGATGGGCTTCCGGTGTGCCCCGGGGGCGGCCGCCGGGGCTGGGATGCCGGTGCCGTCGCCGTCGTCGCCGTCGCCGGGGTCCGTGCCGGGCTTCCCGTGCGGCCCGTAGACGGGTAGGCGGGCCGGGGAGCCGGTGCCGTCGCCGTCGTCGACGCCTGTGATGGGGCGTCGGTGTGGGCCGGGGACGTGTGGGGTCTCAGGTCGGTCGGTCGGCGAGCCGTCGATGGTGAGGGGCCGTTGGTGCGACCCGGGGGCGCGTGAGGTCTCAGGTCGGTCGGTCTGCGTCGTGGGCCGTCGGTGTGGGCCGGAGGGTCGTTGTGGAGTGGGACGGTCGGGTGTCGGGGTGTCGGCCGGGGGGCGGGTGGGGGAGCTGGTGGTCGTTGCGCCGGTGTCGTCGGACGGGGGCTCGTGGGTGGGGTCGCCGGGGCGGGGGCCGATGCGGCGCAGGACCACCGTCAGGCGTGAGCCGCCCGCGCCCAGGCCGTGGATCAGGTTCTGGAGCGCCGGGAGCAGCGACTGCGTCACGTACGCGAGCGCTCCCACCAGGGCGCCGGGCGTCACCCCGCGGGCGAGCAGCCAGGGCGCCGACACCAGCAGCAGGACGATCGGGAGCTGGCCGCCGACCGCGAGCGCCGCCACCCGCGGCACGCTCCAGCGGGCCAGCGACCTGGCCGCGGCCAGCTCCGCGTCCACCCGCGCCCCGACGTCCCGGGCGACCCGCTCCTCCGCGCCGGTCGCGGTGATGTCCCGCAGCCCGGGGCAGACCGCGCCCCACTCACGGGCGAGCGCCTCGTCCGCGACCAGGAACGCCTCCTGCCGCCTGGCCAGCGGGCGCAGGGAGAGCGCGAACAGCAGCACCCCGGCCAGCAGCGGCGGCGCGACCACCAGCAGGAGCGCCGGGGCGAGGGAGAGCAGGCCGACGAGGGCACCGGCCGCCGTGAACACGAACGAGCGGGACACCATCACCAGCCCGGCCAGCGCGTCCCTGGCGATCTCCACCTGCTGGGTGAGTCCGGACACCGCGCCGTCGTCGGCCTCCCGCACCCCGCGCGCGACGATGGTCTCCACCAGCCGGTCCCGCACCGGCTCGACCAGGTCCGCGACGGCCCGGTAGACCCGCCCGGTGCCGTACGCCCCCACGACCACGCCCGCCGCGGCCGCCGCCAGCCAGAGCAGCCCGGTCCTGGCGTCCCCGGCGAGGAACCCGCCGTCCAGCGCCCGTGCCAGCGCGTACCCGAGCAGGAACGTCTGCCCGGTCTCCAGGGCCGACCAGGCGGCGAGCCGGGCCAGCACCCGCCACCTGGTGCGCAACGGGCCGAGGGGGCGCAGGAGCCGGGGCCGTGACCCGGGCGGTGCCGTGCCGCGCGGGCGTCGCCGTGACCGCCGTCCCCGTGCCGCCGGTTCGTTCACCGTGGTGTCTCCTCCCCGAACACCGCGCGGTAGTCGGGGTCGCGCCACAGCACCTCGTGCGGGGCGACGGCCCTGACCCGGCCCCCCTCCAGCCAGGCGACCGAGTCCGCGCGGGCGGCCGTGGTCGCGCGGTGGGCGATCAGCAGCCGGGTGCGGCCGCCGCCGGGGCCGAACAGCGCCCGGGTGACGTGGTGTTCGGTGACGGTGTCGAGGCTCGACAGCGCGTCGTCCAGGATCAGCAGCCGCCCGCCGTGCGCGAACGCCCGTGCCAGGCCGAGGCGTTGGGACTCGCCGCCGGAGCGCGGGGCGTCCGCGCAGAGGGTGTCCCAGCCCCGCGGGAGCCGTTCGACGAAGGTGTCGGCGCGGGCCTCGCGGGCCGCGGAGCGCACCCGGTCCTGTGTCGGGGCGGCGGCGCCGAAGGAGACCGCGTCCTCGATCGTCGTCCCGAGCAGCGCGGGCCGGGCGAAGGCGAAGGCGACCGCGTGCCGAAGGTCGGCGTGGCGCACGTCCGCCACCGGTACGCCGTCCAGGAGCACCTCGCCCGCGTCGGGGTCGGTGAGCCGTCCGGCCAGCGCGGCGAGCAGGGACTTGCCGGTGCCGGAGCGGCCCACCACCGCGAGGGCGGTGCCGCCGGGGACCACCAGGTCGAGGCCGTCGAGGACGGTCCGCCCGCCGCGCCGTACCGTCACCCCGCGCAGTTCGAGACGTCCCGGCCCCGGCGGCAGCGGGCGGGTACCGGGCGCGGGCGCGGGCTCGGCGAGGACCTCGGCCAGCCTGCGGGTCGCCGCCCGCGCCCTGGCCAGCGCCGCGAGCCTGCCGACCAGGACCCCGACGCCGGTCGCGAGGACCGCGTAACGGGACGCGGCGAGCAGGTCGCCCACCGACACCTCGCCCCGGGTGAGCAGGTACCCGGCGACCGCCACCACGGCCAGCTCCAGCAGCGG